>JANODX010000030.1:0-3531 GCA_031412915.1 Vicinamibacteria bacterium
GAACCCTTGGCGTGATCGTTCTGCCGGCTTTTGCCCCCCTTCATGTTCTGGTCGAATTGTGTGCGGAACTGCTCAACGTCGCCGCTCAAGCCGCGTTTGCCTTCGCGGCCTGGCGCGTGGCGGCCGAATATCACGCACGAGTCGGGCCCACCGCCTTCGGATAGAGTCTCCCTCACCCCGGCCGACGAGCCAGGGTGATGACGGGCGGAATTGTATTCTGCAGAGAGGCCCACTTCAGGCGTTTGCCGTCACCGCGAGCCGTGGACGTCCGGTGGACGTGACTCGCGGGAGAAACGTACATCGTCATTGCGAAGGCCAGATCGGTCTGGTTGGCCGGAAGCAATCTCACGGGAGATCGCTTCGGTCCATCCCAAAACGACGCGTCCCTGCTGAGAAACCCGTTGAAGAATGCCCCATTTCAGGCGGTTTTCTCGATGGGGGTTAGTTCGTATCCGAGGCGGCGTGCGCGACGATGAAGGGCCTGGATGGTGTTGTTTTGGCTCTGGTTTGCGAGCGCAGCGAGCCCGGCTTCGAGATAGGCCTGTCCACGGGTGAGGCCGCGATAGATAAGCTTGGCCAGGAGGTGGGCCATGGCGGTAATTGCTTTCGGTGCGCCCAGGCGAGCGCGAAGTCTGCGGAAGCGATCACCGAGTGCGGATTTGGAGGACTGAAGAGACTGAGCGGCGAGCCGCAGAGCCACGGCGGCGGGCGATGGTCGATGGCGTGATCTCGTCGAGAAGACGCGCCCGCCTGTGATTTTGTTGTTGGGCGACAGGCCCAACCACGAGGCGTAGTGATGCTCGTCAATGAAAGAGGCGGCCAGATTGATCCCGCACTCGGATACCGCGGCCTGGACGGTCATGGCGGATAGGCCGGGGACGATGGAGAAATCCACTCCTGTGATGCGAGCGAGCTCTTGAGCCAGGTCGAAGTACGGCTGGTTCTTTCTTCGCTTCTGTGGCGGCAGGATGCGGATCTCATCGTTCTTCGAGGGAAAGCGTTTCATGAGTTCCTCGATGGCCACGTCGCATTCGCGGATGCGCTCGTGGAGGAAATCGAAGGTCTTCAGCGCTTGAGAGAGAGCGAACACGTGCTGCTCGCGATAGTGGCCGCGGAGGGCCTCTGCAACCTCCTTGGGAGTGGCCTTGATGCCACCGACGGCCATCGCCGCCAGTTCTTCAGGATTCCGAACTCCAGACACGATGGCCCGAAGAATCCGCATTCCACTGACCCCGGAGATGTCGCTCAACACTTTGTGCAGCTGGACATTCATCTGTTCGAGATTCTTCTGCATCAGATGGATCTGCCTCGCCGCGTCCTGAACGAGATGCGATCGCATGCGCCAGTAGTCGCGAACCGGCTGCATCACTCGATCGGGACGAAACGACGCTGAAAGCAGCCCGAAGCTGTGCAGCTTCTGAATCCAGACGCTGTCCTGAACATCCGTCTTGCGCCCCTTGGCATTCTTCACCTGGCGCGGATCCACCAGGATGACCTCGAAGCCGTGATCCTCCAGGACCGCACACACCGGAATCCAGTAGACACCTGTGGCCTCCATGGCCACGGTGTCGACCCCGCAGGCCTTGAGCCAACTCGCCATCCGTTCCAACTCCGCGGTCACACAGCCGAAGCTCTCGACCGAGCGGGTCCCGCGCCCCTCGGGCACGGCGACGTAGTGAACTCTTGAGCCGATATCGATGCCGGCTGCGTTTGGATTGACGACCTTGAGGCTTTGGCTGCTCCTGCTATTCTTCTTCATGGGTGGACTCCTCTATTCAATGTTGGTGAATGAGGGTCCCAGCCCGAGTGATCGGAACGACAAAACCTGCTGAACGGGAAAGTCCACGGAACCTCTAATTCCGCGACCTCACCAAAATAGTCAGACCAGACTCGGAGCCACGCTCGCAACCGGACACAAAGTACCAAGGAGCCGGCGGCCATTGCTGCTGGAACCCTCACCCAGAGGATCCACCCAACTCCGGTTTCTTCCAAAAGTCACGGACGTCGTCCGTGAGGGGCTCGCAATGACGGCGTCGGGGCGCGGGTCCAGTCCGAACGCCGCCGCGGGCCCAGCCTCAACAGCGCTCGCCAGAGACAGCGGCACCGGGGGGCTGATTTCGATCCTCAAAGGGCTTGAGATCGAGAAGAGCCTGGCCACGGACCCCGTGGTCGTGGCCCTTCGGTACTACCCTGCCACCTCCGGGAGCTTTGCGCCGCTTCCTCCCGAGCTGGCTCCCAAGCTCGTCGAGTATTTGCGGGGGCGGGGGCTGGATCAGCTCTACACGCACCAGCGGGCGGCGTATGACCTGGCGAAGGCCGGGAAGAGTTTCGTGGTGACAACGCCCACGGCCTCGGGGAAGACGCTTTGCTAGCGCGAAGCCTGGCCTTGGGCCACAACCTGCCCATCCTTGACGCCATCATCAAGGACACCGACACGCGGGCGCTGTACCTCTTCCCCACCAAGGCGCTGGCTCAGGATCAGCTTGCCGAGCTTTACGCGACTATCGAGGCTCTGGGCGAGGACATCGCCACCTTCACGTACGACGGCGATACGCCGCAGGATGCTCGGAAGGCCATCCGGTCGAAGGCGCACATCGTCGTCACGAACCCCGACATGCTGCACAAGGGGATCCTGCCGCATCACACGAAGTGGGTGAAGCTGTTCGAGAACCTGAAGTACGTGGTGATCGACGAGCTGCACATGAACCGCGGGGTCTATGGGTCGCACGTGGGCAACGTCTTGCGGCGGCTCCGGCGGTTGTGCCGGTTCTATGGGAGCGATCCGCAGTTTCTTTGCTCTTCGGCGACCATCAGGAATCCGGCGGAGCTGGCGACGGCGCTCACTGGGAAACCGGTCGAGTGGATTCAGGAGAGTGGGGCTCCGCGTGGCGATCGGTACTTCGCGATCTACAACCCTCCGGTGGTGAATCGGCAGCTGGGGATTCGGAAGTCGGCGCTTGGTTCGGCCCGGGATATCGCTTCTCGGTTTCTGGAGAAGGGGTTGCAGACCATCGTGTTCGCACCTTCGCGTCTGGCTACCGAGGTGCTGGTGACGTGGCCCGAGGCCAGGCTTTCGCCTCCCCAGGGGGGAGGCTTCGCGCTATCTCAAGGACATGTTCGAGAGCAGGCCTCTGGTCGGAGGGTGTGATCCGCGGGTATCGCGGGGGGTATCTGCCGCTGAAGCGTCGCGAGATCGAGCGGGGGTTGCGCGAGGGGTCGGTGCTGGGTGTGGTCTCCACCAACGCTCTGGAGCTTGGGATCGACATCGGGTCGCTCGATGTCGCGGTGATGCTGTCGTATCCGGGGACGGTCGCGTGGCCCGAGGCCAGGCTTTCGCCTCCCCAGGGGGAGGCTTCGCGCTCCACCTGGCAGCAGGCGGGGCGGTCGGGGCGGCGCGGGTCGACTTCGGCCGCGGTGCTGGTGTTGAACTCGACGCCGCTCAATCAGTTCATCGGGCGGAATCCCGAGTATTTCTTCGGGGCCTCGGCCGAGGAAGGGCGGATCAATCCCGAGCGCGAAGCCTCCCTTTGG
>JANODX010000031.1:0-17890 GCA_031412915.1 Vicinamibacteria bacterium
TGTACAACATGCCCTATTACCTTTTCGATCAGATCTTGCCCATGGCCGTGCTGATCGCGACTCTGGCCACCTATGGGATCCTGGCCCGCCAGAACGAGATCACCGCCATGAAGGCGACCGGCATCAGCCTCTACCGTGCGGCGGTGCCCGGGCTCGTGATCGCGGCCCTCGCCACCGCACTGATGTTCGTCGGCAACGACTGGCTCGTCCCCTCCTACCGGCGTCTGGCCCAAAGAGAGCATGACATCATCAAGGGTCGGCCTCCGCGTTCGAACTCCGCGCTGGATCGGCGCATGGCCCTCGGTTCCGATGGACGGTTCTACTCCTACGACCAGATCGCCCCGTCGGCCGACCCGGGAAGCGTCATCTTCCGCGGCCTGTCCGTTCTCGACATCGACCCGAAGACGTGGACCCTTCGCGAACATCTGATGGCGGACGAGGTTCGCTGGGATGGGCGAGTCTACGAATTGTCGCGTGGCTTCAGACGGACGTTCGCGGACGGCAGCGTGGCGGATCGCGTCATCGACACCGTGCGGTCGGCCGAGATCGATCCGCCGACCTATTTCAGCAGAGCGGAACGCACGGCTGACGAATTGTCTTTCACCGATCTGGAGGCGCACATTCGGTCGATCGAGGGTCTGGGCCTCGACGGCATCCCCCTGCGTGTGGGCCTCCATCGCAAGATTTCCTATCCGGCCATGTGCCTGGTCATGGCTTTCGTAGGCCTCCCCTTCTCCACTTTCGTGGGCCGACGCGGAGCCCTGTTCGGCGTGGGCCTCGCTCTGTTTCTCGCCGCCTCCTATCAGGTGGCCTTCGTTTTCTCGGAGGCTCTAGGGAAGTACGGGTACCTTCCGCCCATGCTCGCGGCCTGGGCGCCCAATCTGGTGTTCGTGGGCCTGGGCGCCCTTCTCTTCCTGAGTCTGGACACGTAATCGGTTCGCCGATCCACAATGCCCGCGCCTGAATCGCTTTTCGAGTTCCTGTTCAAGTACCGGCGGTCCGTCTTCGAAGCTGGAGAGGTCACGGTCGGATCCGTCGCCTACGCGCCCCTGATCCTCGCCGGTCTTGCCGTGGTCCTTGTCCTGCTTCTTTTGAGTCATCGCCGACTGGTGGCCCGGAAGCGCCTCCGCTGGGGCGACCCGATTTTTCTGGCCGGGCTCCGAATGATGGCCGTCCTTCTGCTGGGCCTGTCCCTGCTCGAACCCACGCTTCGGGTTTTGACCGTGGCCCCACTGCAGAGCTTCGTGGGCGTTCTCCTTGACGACTCGTTGAGCCTGACCATCAAGGATGACGGCGGGCGTGCGCGGAGCGACTTCGTGCGAAACCGCCTCCTGAATCCGTCTGGAGATGTCCGGCGAGCGCTGGAGACGAAGTTCAAACTGCGCTTCTTCCGTTTCTCCGACTCGGCGGAGCGAGTTCAGAGCGGGAGTCTCGAGTTCGCGGGGACGCGGACCGACCTCGCCTCCGCGCTCCGGCGCGCGAAGGAGGAACTCGCGGACGTTCCGGTGTCGGGCCTCGTCCTGGTCAGCGATGGCGCGGACAATCTCGCCGGACCGCTGAGCGAGACGCTGCTCGACCTCCGGACCCGGCAGATCCCGGTGTTCACGGTCGGTCTTGGGCGAGAGACCTTCGAGACGGACGTCGAAATCACCCGCATCGAGGTTCCCCCGTCGGCGCTCCAGGGCAGCACGGTCGTGGCCAGCGTCGCCCTCAAGGCGCAGGGCGCGGGGCGTGGTCCGTTGCAGCTCACGGTGGAGGACGCGGGCCGAATTCTTTCCGCCCAGGATGTTCCGATGGTCGCCGCCCAGTCCTCTACGGTACGGGTATCCATTCGCGCCGACGAGGCCGGCTCGCGCCTGCTTCGGTTCAAGGTCGCGCCGATCGCAGGTGAGCAGGTGACCGAGAACAACCAGTTCGATGTCGCCCTCGACGTTCTTGGGCGCCGGGAGAAGATTCTGTATTTCGAGGGGGCCGCGCGCTTCGAGGCGAAGTTCCTCCGCCGGGCGGTCGAGGACGACAAGAACCTCCAGGTCGTCACCCTGGAACGGACGTCCGAGAACAAATTTCTGCGTCTTGACGTGGACGATGCCGAGGAACTAGCGGCGGGTTTCCCCCGCTCGCGCGAGGAATTGTTCTCTTACTGCGGTCTCATAATCGGTGGTGTGGAGGCGAGCTTCTTCAGCGTCGACCAGATGCGGATGCTCTCGGATTTCGTCTCCCAGCGCGGGGGCGGCCTCCTGATGCTTGGGAGCGACCAGACGTTCACGGAGGGCGGATATGCGGGCACGGCGGTGGCCGAGGCTTTGCCGGTGGCTCTCGACGCCGCCCTTGCCTCGTCGCCCCGGGCCCCGACGTCTCCGGGAGAATCGGCCGATCGGTTCCAGTGGCTCAAGGTCAACGTCACGCCCCTCGGCGCGGCCCAGCCCGTCACTCAACTCGCGGCCACGGAGCCCGACAGTGAGGCGCGCTTCCAGGCCCTGCCGCCCTTGTCTTCCGTCAACACCGTGACCCGGGTGAAGCCGGGCGCCTCAGCGCTTCTCGCGGGCGAACCGGCCGGGGATGGTCCTGGTCAGGCCCGGGTCGTCCTTGCGTTCCAGCGTTATGGCCGCGGCCGGGCCTTCGCCTTCCCCGTCCAGGATTCCTGGCGCTGGCAGATGCACACCGACGTTTCGGTCGCGGACGCGTCTCACGAGACCTTCTGGCGTCAGATGCTCCGGCAACTCGTGAGCGGTGCGCACGGACCCGTCTCCGTCACCTTGTCCTCGGCCCTCGTTTCCCCGGGGGCAACGGTCACGATTCGCGCCGATGTCGCTGACGACACCTTCATCCGGGTCAACGACGCCGTGGTCAGCACCCTGGTCCTTAAGCCGGATGGCGACTCCCAGGAATTTCCACTTCGCTGGACCGTCGACAAGGATGGCGAATACTCCGGCGAGTTCCGACCGGAGGTCCAAGGTGTGTACGAGATCCGCATTACGGCCAGGCGCGCCGGGAAGACCATGGGCGACGACGTGGCCCACCTGCGGGTCAGCCCTCTTCCCGTCGAGTTCCGGGGCGCGGAAATGAAAGCCGAATTGATGCGTCGCATCGCGACGGAGACCGGCGGCCGTTTCTACACTCCCGCGAGCGTAGCGTCCCTGGCAGACGACCTGACCTACTCCCCCAAAACCGCCTCGGTGGTGGACGAGAAGGAACTCTGGGACATGCCCGCGATATTTCTGGGAATCCTGATGTGTCTGTCCACAGAATGGATGTATCGCAAGTATCGAGGACTCGCATGAGACACGGGACGGGTTCGTGTCTTGCTTGCTCGCCTCGGCGATCCGCGTCAGTTCCGGGGCGAATGGTTGACGCCTTCGCCGCGATCGCACTGACGGTGTGCGCCACTTCGGTCGCGGCGCAGGAGACTCACCTGCTCATCGTCGCCGGGCTTGGAGGGGAGCCCGCGTACGCCGAGTCGTTTCAATCCTGGTCGTCGTCCCTCCACTCCGCGGCCGAGAAACGGCTGGGCATACCGCGGGCCAATATCACGTACCTGACCGAAAGCCCCGAGAAGGATCCGACCCGGGCCGACGGCCGCGCGACCAAGGAGGAACTGGCCAGGACGTTCGCAAAGATCGCGAGCCGGGGCCGCCCTGGTGATACGGTGGCCATCATCCTCTTTGGCCACGGAAGCGGATTCGGGCAGGAGGCGCGATTCAATCTCCCCGGACCGGATGCGACCGCGCAGGACTTCGCGACCTGGCTCGTCCCCTTCGCTCAAAGGCGCGTGGTCTTTGTGAACACCGCCTCCGCAAGCGGCGACTTCCAGAAGGTTCTCGCCGGAAGAAATCGCGTGATCCTCACTTCCACGAAGAGTTCGCAGGAGCGCAACGAGGCGATCTTCGGCCGGTACTTCTCGGAAGCGTTGTCCGGAGAAACCGCGGATACGGACAAGAACGGACAGGTGTCCATCCTCGAAGCATTCCAATCCGCAAAGGCGCAGGTGGCCACGGAGTATCAGAGGGAGCGCAGGCTCCTCACCGAACATGCGGTCCTCGATGACGGCGAGTCCGGAGGTCTCGCCCGTTCCACGTTCCTGGGGGGCCAGGCCGCCGGGGTCGCGGAGCGAGCGAGCGACTCGGCGGATCCCGTTCTCCGGGCCCTCGAGCAGGAGCGCCGCGCGATCGAGGACAGGATCGAAGCCCTCAAAGCCACGAAGGCCGCCCTGCCGGAAGGGCGCTACGACCAGGAACTCGAGCGCCTGCTGTTGGATCTCGCGATGAAGAACGAGGAAATTCGCGGGAAGCGGGGGCCTGGGAAGCCATGACCCGTGCGCGCGGCTTGTTCTTGGCGGGGGCCTGGGTAACGGCCGCGCTCGGCCTGGCGATCATGGGGTCCTGGGTGCCGGGCTCCTCGGCAAGCGCGCAGGGGCGCCCTGTTCCGTCCCCGACCGTCCCCCCAACGGAGGACCTCTCCGCGGTCGAGGCCCTGCGCGTGGGTCGGTACGAGCGAGCCCTTGAGGCGGGAAGGAGGGATCTGGCCGCGAATCCTCAGAGCGTTCCTGCGCTCGTGGTGCTCGTTCGGGCGCTTCTGGAAACGGGAGCGGCCGCCGAGGCGGAAGACGCGGTTCGAGGCTTTATGTCGAAGAGTCCTCGGTCCGCTGAGGCATGGAGCACCCTGGGCGAGATCCTCGTTGTCCAGGGCCGTCGGGGCGAGGCCGAGACTGCGTTCGGCAAGGCCATCACCGGCAAGGCGGCGCAGACGCTCGCCTCCGAGGCGTCCCTGGGCGTACTGCTCTACGAACGCGGTCTCCGCGCCGAAGCAGTCGCCCGCTTCGAGAAACTGATCGCCGCGTACAACGCCGGTCGGGCGAAAAGCGCATCGGATCTGATCGCCGTCGGGCGGGCGTGCCGATACCTCGGCGCGTCGAATCCCAGCGCGTTCAAGGATGCGCTCAAAGCGTTCGACGAGGCGGCGGCCCTGAACGAGACGCACGAAGCGCGCCTTCGCACGGGAGAACTCTTCCTCGAGAAGTTCAACGGCACCGAGGCGAGATCCGCGTTCGAAGCTGTTCTGGCCGTCAACCGCGATCAGCCCCAGGCCCTTCTGGGTCTCGCCAAGGCCAGGGACTTCGACGGGGAGCGCGGCGTTCCCGATCTCCTTGACGCAGCCCTGAAAGTGAACCCCAACCTCGTGGAGGCTCGCGCCTACAAGTCCGGCCTGCTCCTGGCCCTGGAGGACTTCCCCGCCGCGCGGGTCGAGGCCGAGAGGGCTCTCGCGGAGAATCCGTCGTCGGCGGAGGCTCTCTCCGCCCTGGCCGCCGCGCAGTACGTGGCCGGCGACCTGACCGCGTTCGGCGAGACGCGCAGGAAGGCGGGCGTCTTGTTCCCGAAGAGCGGCGATCTGCTCGTCACCGTGGCGGAGGCCGCGGTTCGAAACCGGCTGTACCGTGAAGGGGCGCGGCTTGCGACCGAGGCGCTGGTCCTGGAGCCGCAATCATGGGCGGCACTCGCGAGCCTTGGCCAGAATCAACTCCGGCTGGGCGAGATCGACGCGGCTCGCCAGACCCTCGAGAAGTCCTTCGCCGGGGACCCGTACAACGTGTGGGTCAAGAATACGCTCGACCTCCTCGACACTTTCGTGAACTACATCACCGTGGAGACCGGGCAATTCCGTCTCTTCCTCGACAAGAAAGAGGCGGGGGTCCTCGGGCCACCGATGGCCGCGCTCGCCGCGGAAGCGATCGAGAAACTCTCGGCCCGTTACGGCTTTTCGCCCGCGGAGCCGATTCGCGTGGAGGCCTATCCCTCGCACGCGGACTTCTCGGTCAGAACCGTCGGCCTGGCCGGCCTCGGTGCTTTGGGTGTGTCCTTCGGTCCGGTGGTCGCCATCGACTCACCGCAGGCCCGCGACCGCGGCACGTTCAACTGGGGATCCACGTTGTGGCATGAGCTGGCGCATGTGGTGACTTTGGGAGCCTCCGGCAACCGCGTGCCGCGGTGGCTGACCGAGGGGATCTCGGTTTACGAAGAGCGACGGGCACGGCCCGGTTGGGGAGACGATCTGTCGATTGAATTCCTTCTCGCTTACCAGGCGAGCGACCTGTTGCCGCTGCGAGATCTGAACAACGGTTTCGTCCGGCCCAAGCGACCGGAGCAGGTCAGCCTCTCGTACTATCAGGCTTCCCTGGTGGTGGAACACATCGAAGCCAGGCATGGAATAGGAGGCCTTCGCCGCCTTCTGAAGGCCTACGCGAACGGAGCGACCACGGACGCGGTTTTCCAGAGCGCGCTCGGCCGCTCGATCGATCAGGTGGATGAGGAGTTCCAGTCGGCGCTGAAGACATCGCTCACCAAGCCCCTCGCGGGAATTCGCGGCGCTTCCTCTGAGACACCACGGGATCGCGCCGCTCTTCGGAAGGGTGAGACGCGCGCCCTGCTCGAGGCCCGGGTTTCGAAAGACGACAACGACTTCATCGCCCACGCGAGGTTGGGCCGGCTCGACCATCGGGAGAACCGTCACGACGAAGCCTTGAAACACCTTGAACGCGCGGCTCAGCTCTGGCCGGAGTCCGCCGGGGAGGAAAGCCCATACCTCCTCATCGCCGAGATCAAGGGAAGGCGCGGTGACGAGGACGGCGCCATGGCCGCCCTGAAGGCTTACGTGGCCAGGAACGAAAGCAGCGATGGGGCCCGTTCTGAGCTCGCGGCGCTCCTTGAGGGCAAAGGCAGGACGGACGAGGCGCTTGCCGTGCTCGATTCCTCGGTGTTCATCTATCCCTTCGACCCGAAGCTGCACGAGCGGCGCGCTCTGCTCGCGGCGCGGCTTCAGAAGTCTTCCACGGTGAGAGAGGCCCGACGCGCCATCGTCGAACTGGACCCCGTCGACAAGGCGGAAGCGTATTTTGAGCTCGCCCTGGCCGAACTCGATGCGGGAGACCGCACCGCGGCTCGGCGGAGCGTTCTGCGTTCGCTCGAGATCGCACCGCGGTTTGGACGCGCGCAGGAACTCCTGCTAAAGATCCATCGGGAAGAGAAGATGCCATGACACCCCATTCGAGGATCCTGGCCCTTACCCTCCTCGTTGGATCAACCCTCGGCTACACGGCTGACGTGCCCGCCCCGCCCGATGTGCCCTATGAGAACGCCCCCTACAACGGCCGTTTCACGTTCGCCCGGGTGAAGTTCCGGCCGTCCCAGTGGGGACCGGGGCGCTACGAGTGGGGCCTGGACCTCAAGTGGAACCACGACTATCCGCGCGCCGACGAGCACTTTCTGAAGATCCTGCGCGAAACCACCTCGATCGATCCGAACATGGAGTCCGTGATCGTGGGCTTCGATGAGCCCGGTCTGTTCGACTACCCTATCGTGTACGTCTCCGAGCCCGGATACTGGACCTTGAACGAGAAGGAGACCGCCAACCTTCGCGCCTACCTGAAAAAAGGCGGTTTCGTGATCTTCGACGATTTCTTTGGGCGGGCGGCGCTCAATCTCGAAGATCGCATGCGGGAGGTCCTCCCGGAGTCGCGCTTCATAGAGATACCGATGGACCACCCCCTGTGGGACTCCTTCTTCAGGATCGCTGACCCTCCCCGCGGTCGCGGAGGGGGCGGCGGAGGAGGTCGAAACGCCCTGGGGCGCGGGTTTGGGGGACGCGGGGCACAGACCACGTACATGGGCATCTTCGAGGACAACGACCCCAGGAAACGACTCATGGTAATCGCCAACTACAACGGGGACATCGGGGAGTTCTGGGAGTGGTCCGACACCGGCTACGCGCCGATCGATCTCTCCAACGAAGCCTACAAGGTCGGCGTGAACTACATGATCTACGGCCTGACGCACTGATCACATGTTTCGCCCTCCGTCGCCGACCGTCGGGAAACCCGAAGTCGGGTCTACTCTGTAGGCACGACGCGAAGCCGGTGGCGGAGCTTGTCGAAGCAGACCGCCGCCTTCCCTTCGACAGGCTCAGGGCCCGAGTTGTTTCGGCACCCATGCTGTCGGCGCAAGTCTCGAACCCATCACCAGGCAAGTTCATCCAAACTCGCGATCGCCTGGTGTCCGTGGCCGAGCGGCCCGGGCGGACTTCGTACCATGAGGGCGGTCGCAAGGTCCGCCGTCCGTGCCGCATCCAGTTCGGCCGCCACATCCGACACGAAGAGCCCGGCGCTCGGCCGCTCCCCCATCTCGGACGCAATCCGTAGATAGCTCGCAGCGTCACCCTTCGGCCCGGTGGTGGTGTCGAAGTAGCCCGACAGGAAAGGCGTCAGGTCGGCGTGATCGCTGTGGCCAAAAAGCAGTCTCTGGGCGAGGACGCTTCCGGAGGAGAAAATCGCCACGCGGCAACCGGAGGCGGTCCAGCGCGACAGCGCTCGCGGCACATCGTCGTACACCACCCCGCGCAGCCGACCGGCGGCGTAGCCCTCCGCCCAGATCTTCCCCTGCAGCGCCTTGAGCGGCGTGATCTTGAGATCCCGGTCCATGAGCCAGCGGGTGTAGGCCGCGGCCGCGGCCATGGAGCCTTCCCAGACCGGCGGACCGCGACCTTCGGCCGCGTCTCGATCGTGGGCCTCGCGCAAGGCCTCGAGATCGCGCGCGACCTCGGGATCCCCAGTGTGCGCTTCGAGGAAGCCGAGCATACGATCCCGGGCGTCCGGGAAAAGGGCTTTGAACACGAAGTCGATGGGCGTCGTCGTTCCCTCGATGTCGAGCAGGACGAACGCCGGGGCTGCGGTCACCGTTGAGCGGGCACGTGGATCGGACCGAGGCAGACGGGCTCGAATCCGGCGTCGGCGCCACTTCCCGTGTAGTGCGGAGTCCAACCGGCCGGATCCTGAAACAGTCGGATGGCGCGAATCCGTCGCTCGGCGCACAGATCGAACCAGTGCAAGGTGCCCCGCGGCACACGAATGAGATCTCCGGCAGCGACCTCGATCGCGAAGACGTCGCCTTCGTGCGGATGGATGAAGAAGATGCCGCGGCCCTCGATGATGAAGCGGACCTCGTCCTCGTCGTGCCAGTGCTCGCTCCTGAACTTCGAGAGCATGGCTTCGAGATTGGCAGTGTCGGGCCTGACGTCGATGACGTCCGCGGTCACGTAACCGCCTCGCCGTTTGAGCCCTGCGATTTCAGGGTCGTACGCGGCCAGGACCTCGTCGGCCGAGGCCGTGTCGGCCAGCGGACGGGAGAGCGTCCAACGTTCGTGCTCGATACCTTGCGCGGCCAGGAACACGACCACGGCGTCCAGTTCATCGAGCTTTCGGTTCTGGATCGGCACCCTAACGATCGCCATCTCGACCTCCTTCGGCCACACCACCTGGTTTCGTTTTCAGCTTTCCCGAAGAGGCGTAGAGGCGCCCCTCGACCTCGAGCAGGAACTCCAACACCTCGACGTGACGCTGGGCCTCCTCGAGGTCGCGACCCCAGGTATACAGGCCGTGGCCGCGCAGGAGCAGAGCGTGCGCCTGAGGATTCAGCCCCAGAACCGCTTTCACGTCGCGGATCATCTCTTCGTAATCCTGGGTGTTCTCGATGATGGGCACCCATTCGCGATGCTCGTGCGTCGCGACCCCGGCGAGGCCCTTGAGCATCTCGTAGCCTTCGAGGGCAAGGCCGCCTTCGGCGCCCGCCGCCTCCGAGACCAGCGTGTTCCAGATCGAGTGCGTATGCAGGACGGCCCCGGCACCCCGCTCCCCCGCCACGGCGAGATGGACGCCGGTCTCGGCCGAAGGCTTGCCGTCTCCGCCGGCTACGACGCCCTTGTCATCGACTTCGAGAAAGTCCGAGGCGGAAATACGTCCCTTGTCGACGCCGCTGCGGCTGATCGCGATGACCAGCGGGTCTCGCCTCAACACCGCGCTGAAATTACCGGAAGTCGCGAACGCCCAGCCCCGGGCGTGGAGAGAACGTCCCACCGCGGCAAGAAGGGGAGCGACCTCGGACAGGAGGGTCACGCGAGGAACGCCAAAAACTTCAGGCCGCCTTCACCGTCGCGTGCTCGGATATTCGTCGCGACCAATCGGCCAACCACTCTGGCGACATCACGTTCGCGAGAGACGATATCGTCCCCATCGACGGTCACCCGGGTTGCGGCCTCAAAGCGTCCGTGTGGAACTTCACCTGCGAGAGTGGCCATCTTGTTCATTCGTCCGGCGCTCGGTCTTCGCCCGCTCCGGGCGGGCGGAATGTGGTGGGTCCGCCATACTCGGAACGCGACCCCGGGATGGATGGGGTGTATGCGCTCGAACTACTTCTTCATCTCATTCGCGAGAATCTGGAACCGTCCCGCGAGGCCGCCGAAGAGGGCGCTCACGTTCGGCGAGTAGCCCTTGTATTTCTCCGGCACCTTCCACTCCGCCGCGATCTGCTCCGGGACTTTGCCGGCCTTCAGTTGCTCCTGGCCCCAGGCCACGAGGTCCTGATTGAACTCCGCGAACTCCTTGAGGTCGGCCCAGGTGGTGAGGGCCGTGGTGTGGCCGTTGATGATCATGTCCACGTCCTTGATGCCCTGGTAGGCTTTCATGAGTGTTTGCGGCATCTCCAACATGCTGCCGCCGTTGGCGGCGTCGATGAGGGGCACGGCCTTGGACGCGAAAATGTCACCGGTGTGCACGATTCGGTGCGCCTTGAACGCTACCCAGGCATCGCCGTTCGTGTGACCGCGCCCGAAGTAGTACAGGTCGATCTGATCGGCCCCCTTGCCGATGGTCATCGTGTCCTTGAACGTCCGCTTGGCCATGCCGGCGCCGTTGTTCTCCTTGAAGATCGGCATCTTCTCCATGTTGACCTTCGTGCTTTCCTGCGCGATCACATCGACGGTCGCGGGAAACTCCACGTTGCCGCTCACATGATCGCCGTGGGTATGCGTGTTGATCAGAGTGGTCACCGGCTTGGGCGTCAATTCCTTGATCTTGTCGAGGATCGGTTTGCCCCAACCCGGGTTCTTGGCGTCGATGACGGTGACGCCGTCGGCCGTGGCGAAAACCGCGGTGCTGCCGCCGCCGCCGCGCAGCACCCAGAGGTTGTCCTTGACCTTCTCGACGTCGATGACCTTCGGGGCGTTCGCCGCGGGTGGCTGGGCCATGACCACGGGGAGAGACCCCGCCGCGACCAGCACGCACAAAAGAATTCCTCGTCTCATGAGACTCCTCCTTGAAAAAAGACTCGTTCAATGTACCAGAAAGCGCCCGCGACCATGACGAAACCAGACCCCAGGACCGCGACCCTTGCCGCGGCCGCCTCGTTTCGCGACCGCAGGGCCGCGAGAGCGGAGGCGACGACGAGTACCACCAATAGCTGACCGATCTCGACGCCGATGTTGAAGGAGAACAGCGACCAGCCGAGGGCGCGCGTGGGCAGATCCATCTCGCGCAGCACGTAGGCGAACCCGAAGCCGTGGATGAAGCCGAAGGCGAAGGCGATCCAGGCGCGGGCGTCGCGGCCCCCGCGCCGCAGCAGGTTGTCGGCTCCCACATACACGATGCTGAGCGCTATCGCGGGCTCGACGATACGGGCGGGCGGGGTCACGATACTGAGCGCGGCGAGCGAAAGGGTGATGGTGTGCGCGACCGTGAACGCGGTCACGATGAAGGCGAGCCTCCGGATCGAACCGCCGGGCAACAGGAGCCCGATCAGGAACAGGACGTGATCCGGTCCTATGAGGATGTGCTCGAAGCCCGCGGGGACGAACCGGCGCACCACCGCGAATCGGCCCTGGGTCGTGCCCGCGTAGTACTCGAAGCGGGTGCGACCCCGGTCGAGGATGGCCTGGGTGAGCCCTTCGCGCTCGTACACGTTGACGAACGTCCTGTGGACCGGGTCGTACGGAAACAGGACCGCCTGCACAAAGACCGTGCCCGGGGGCGAAGGGAGGGGATAGCGGAAACGCAGGCGGACCGACTGACGTTCCGCCACGACCTCCGCCTCAGACCACTCGGGCACGATCACGCGTCCATCGGCCGTGATCGTGAGCCCGCGCGCGAACAGATCGGCGATCGCCCGCGACCGCTCTTTCGCCACCGCGGGATCGAGCAGGCGCTCGACCGGCTCGATGCTCAAGTCGTGCCCGAGGTCGAAGATGTGGGCGGTCAGGACGCCCTCGAGAGCGTTGCCCTGGAGTCTGAGGTCGAGGAAGCTGAACGGAACCTGATGAGCGAAGGCCGCCTGCGGCGCACCGAGGGCGACCACGAGAACGATGGTCGAACCCAGCGCGCGGAGAACGCGCACAAGCCGGCTCGGCGGATGCCGCCGCGGTTTCAGATGGAAAAACCTAGTCCAGGGAGGTTCGCAAGTACTCGGCGACATCGGAGATGAACCGGTGCACGGAACTCTCCGCGATGCGGTGGCCGACCATCGCATCCAGCGCACTCCCCAGAACGCCAAGCGGCGGTTCGTAGACGCCCGAGAAGTCGAGTTGGGTCTCGGTCGCAGTCAGCGGATAGACCGACAGTTCGGCGGTCATGAACGGGAACAGATGGTGCCGGTTCGCCGCCTCCCACTCCAGCCCGATGACCATGGACGGGCCGACCGTTCCCGCGAGGGGGTGATGGATGGTGCTCTTCACCGCGATCGCGATGTCCGCGCCCAGCTTGATTCCGGCAAGGTCGATGCTCAACTCCACGGCCAGGGAATTCGCTCGGGCCGCGGCCGTTTTGGTCGCGGCCTGGAACACGGCCAGGGGATCGTCGACCAACGCATCGCGAACTCTGTCGAAGGGGTGGTTCACATAGTCGTAGGTGCGGATCTTCTGGCCTCTGTTCACGACTGCCGTCTCCCCTCTTGAATCAAACCGACCGCGGATGATTCTAATGCCCGCACCCACGTGGGCGTCTCGGTGATGACGCGGGAAGACCTCAAGCGAGAACCACAGGCATCTGGCAGAATCGCGGGCGCGCTTCGGATGGCACCGACCTCCGCAGTTCGGCCGTTCACGAATAATCCGGGCTAAGCCGCGCGGGATGGGAAAGCGAATGACTGCAGAGATTGGGAACCGAGACGACCTTGCCCTCGCGGAGAGACTTCGGTCCGGGCTGGGGCATGTGCGCAGGGAACTCGGGCGCCGGATCGTCGGTCAGGAAGAGGCCCTCGATCAGGTTCTGCTCACCCTGCTCGTGGGCGGGAACAGCATCATCACCGGCGTGCCCGGGCTCGCGAAGACGCTCATCATCCATACCATGGCCCAAACCCTCGATCTGAAGTTCTCGAGGATCCAGTTCACTCCGGACCTGATGCCGTCGGACATCACAGGGACCGACATCATCCAGGAGAACGCCGAAGGCGGACGGTCGCTCGTCTTCGTGCCCGGCCCGGTCTTCGCGAATGTGGTTCTGGCCGACGAAATCAACCGAACGCCTCCGAAGACCCAGGCCGCCATGCTCGAGGCGATGCAGGAGAGGCGGGTCACGGTTCAGGGCAGGACTTTCCCGCTCGACCCGCCGTTCTTCGTCTTCGCGACCCAGAACCCGATTGAACTCGAGGGGACCTATCCCCTTCCCGAGGCTCAATTGGACCGCTTCATGTTCGACATCGTCATCGACCACCTCCCGGAGGATCAGGAGATGGAAGTGATCCGACGGACCACCATCATCGACACCGTGACCTTCACCCCAGCGCTCGGGGCCGCGGATATCGTTGCCTTTCAGAAGCTCGTTCGGCGGGTTCCCGTAACCGACGATGTGATCCGGTATGCCGTTCGCCTGGTCCGGATGACGCGCCCGGGCGAAGCTTCGGCCCCCGACTTCGTGAAGAGCTGGATCGAATACGGCGCCTCGGTCCGGGCCGCCCAGTACCTCGTCCTGGGTGGAAAGGCCCGGGCCTTGATGCTGGGTCACGCCCATGTCGGCTTCGAAGACATTCGCGCGCTGGCCAAACCCGTGCTCCGTCATCGGCTGCTCCGCACTTTCGGCGCCGAATCGGGTCGCATCACCACGGATACGATCGTGGACCGCGTTCTCGAGCGCGTCAGTCCCCCTCCCTCCAACCTTCGCTGACCCCGCACATGCGAACCCGCGCCCTCCTCGATCCCGCCGTCGTCCTGCAACTACGGGATCTGACCTTCGTGGCCCGGCATGTGGTCGACGGCTTCGTGGCGGGCCAACACAAATCGCGACATCGCGGCACGTCGGTCGACTTTGCCGAACACCGCCCCTACAGCCCGGGCGACGACATCCGCCGCATCGACTGGCGGCTGTTCGCCCGATCAGACCGGTACTTCGTCAAGCAGTTCGAGGCGGACTCCAATACGAGCTTCCTGATCGCCCTCGACATCTCTCCCTCCATGCGTTTCGGCTCCGGCGGAATCACCAAGCTGGACTATGCGCGTGGTCTCGCCGCATGCCTTTGCTACCTCGCGAACTCTCAGAAGGACCGGGTCGGTCTGATGACATTCGATCGCGAGGTCCGCGAGTTCATACCCCCTCGGGGCGGGCGCCTCGAGGCCATACTGCGAGCCCTTGGAGAGATCCCGGAGGCCCGGGGCGCGGCCCCCCTGGCACCGCCCTTGGCTCGGGCGGCCGAGGCGTCCCGCCGCGCCGGTGTCGTCGTCCTCCTCTCAGACCTCTACGAAGAACCGGAGGCCGTGGTCGAAGCCATCCGCGTTCTACAGTATCGGGGTTCCGAGGTCGTGGTGCTTCACATTCTCGACCCGGCGGAACGGGTGTTCCCCTTCGACGACGTCGCGACGTTCGAGGACCTGGAGACCGGCGAACTCGTGCCCGCCGATCCCCGAAAGATCAGGTCCGAGTATCAAGGCCTCGTCCAGAAGCACATCGAGACGCTCCGGGAGAAGTTGGGCCGCGACCGAATCCAGTACGTCCTGATGGAAACGTCGACACCCCTCGAGGTCGCGTTGCGTCACTTCCTCAGGGATCGAGGGGGCGGCGCGCGCGGGTGACCTCCCGAAAAGCCCGGGCGCATCGCCCAGTGACGGTGATCCTGATCGCTCCCTGAGCTAAGCCCAAGTGGTCCTGTTCTTGCGGGGCGAACATACATGAAACCCTTGGCTCCCATGAGTCAAATGAACTACATCATCCTCCTACCGGAATTCCGCGCGCTTGGTAAAATCGAAGCCGCACCGCGTGTGAAGGAAAGGTCCGATGAGCACCGTTCGCGAGCGTCCCAAACCCCATCTCCTCCCCCAGTTTTGCAAGGGCTGCGGTCGATGCATCGAGGCCTGCACCAGGGCCTGCATTTCCCCGGGAACGGAGATCAACCCCGCCACCGGCCTCATGCCGGTCGTCCTGGATCTCGACCATTGCAACGGCTGCGGTCTTTGCCTGTCCGCATGCCCTGAGCCCTATGGCCTGCGCGCAGAGCCCGGGTCCCACTATGTCCTCGAAGACCCCAAAGTCCTGTTCGGCGCGCGCAGCTCTTCTTCGGAAGTAGCGCCTTCGATCCCCGACGCGCTGATAGCGCTGCCGCGCGTTGAGCCGCTCGTGGTGAAGGGCAACTACGCCTCCGCGATCGGCGCCCTGATCGCAGGTTGCCGTCACTTCTACGGGTATCCCATCACCCCGTCCACGGAGGGGGCGGAATTGATGGCGAAGCTACTCCCTAAACTCCAGGGCGTGTTCCTGCAGGCGGTGTCCGAGACCGCCACCGTGAACATGATGTACGGGTGCGGCGGCGCAGGCATGCGCGCCATGACCTTCACGTCGTCGCCGGGATTCAGCCTGATGCTCGAGGGCATCTCGTACATGATCGGAGCGGAACTGCCCGGGGTGTTCGTGAACGTGATGCGCGGCGGACCGGGTCTTGGGAACATCGCCCCCGAGCAGTCCGACATCAAGCTCGCCTGTCGCGGCCTCGGTCACGGGAATACCCACGCCGTGGTGCTGGCGCCCTCCACTCCTCAAGAGATGCTCGATCTCACCATCCTCGCCTTCGACATCTCGTTCCGCTACCGGAATCCGGTGGTGATCCTCGGTGATGGGTACCTCGGCCAGGTCACCGGCACCGTCCGTCTGCCCGGAACCGCGGTGAAACCGGGCCTGCCGGATTGGGCGGTGTGGGGCGACCGCGCCCACCGGGGGAATCTGATCTGTTCTATCTTCCTGAATGAGCCGGACCTCGAGGCCCACAACGTTCACCTGAACTCCAAGTACGACGCGATGAAGGCGGTCGAGCAGCGTTCGGATCTCTTCCTGACCGACGACGCCGAGGTGCTGCTGGTGGCCTGCAACACGCCCGGCCGCATGGCCAAGGGCGCGGTGCGCGAGCTGCGTGCTTCCGGGATCAAGGCGGGCCTCTTCCGTCCGATCTCGCTGTGGCCGTTCCCGATCGACGCGCTCCGGCCCCTCCTCGATCGGGTCCGCCGCATCGTGGTGGTGGAGGCCTCGAACGGGCAACTCGAGGACGAGATGCGGCTCGCAATCAGCCACGCCGGCGTTGCGCGACCGCCCGCCATCGACTCTGTCCGCCGTTTCGGCGGAATGCTTCCGCAGCAACGAGAGATCGTGGACCGCGTCGCCGGCGTCCTCCACAGCGAGGCGGTGAGGTCATGAACGTCTTCTACGACCGCTTCGAACGACACGCCCACGGCGAAGGCCTCAAGGGACAGTCGACTCACTACTGCGCGGGTTGCGGTCACGGCCTCGCCCACAAGTACCTCGCGGAGGCGATCGAAGAACTCGGGGTCCAGGACCGCACCGTGGCGGTCTCTCCGGTGGGGTGCAGCGTCTTCCTCTATTACTACCTCGACGTCGGCAACACTCAGGCCGCCCACGGCCGCGCTCCCGCGGTCGCCATCGGCCACAAGACCGCGAACCCCGACTCCATCGTCATCAGCTATCAGGGGGACGGCGACCTCGCATCCATCGGTCTCGCCGAGATCGTGAGTACCGCCCAGATGGGCATTCCCATCACCGTGGTCTTCATCAACAACGCCATCTACGGCATGACCGGCGGGCAACTGGCGCCCACCACCCTCATGGGCCAGCGCACCAGCACCACCCCGGAGGGCCGGACCGCGTTCTTCGGCGCCCCCATCAAGATGGCCGAGCTGATTGCCGGGCTGGATGGACCGGTGTACGTGGAGCGCGTGGCGCTTTACGACGCCAAACAGCGCGTCCGCGCGAAGAAGGCGATCACCAAGGCGCTTCGATTGCAGGTGGAGAACCGTGGCTTCGCCTTTGTCGAGGTCCTGGCCGAGTGTCCGACCCACCTGGGTATGAACCCGTCTGAAGCGGAGCAATGGGTCAAGGAGAAGATGACCGCGGTCTTTCCGCTGGGGGTGAAGAAGGATGTCCTGAACCCGCCCGAACACTCCCGCCCCGCGAGTCCGGAGTTCGATCCCGCGCGTCTGGTCGACGCCTTCGAGGGATCCACCGAGAAGGCGCCGCGTTTCTGCAAGGCGTTCCCATCGGCCTGGGGAACCGAGGACATCGCCCTCAAGTTTGCGGGAGCGGGAGGCGACGGGGCCCAGACCGCGGCGCTGCTCGTGGCCCGGGCCGGGATCAACGAGGGGTACGACGCGACCCACATTCCAAGTTACGGTCCCGAATCACGCGGCGGAACGTCGTACGCCGACGTCCACATCGCGCGCACCGAAGTGCTCTCCCCGGCTTCGCCTTCGCCTCACCTGCTCGTGGCCTTCAACGCGCCGAGTCTCGCCCGCTTCGGTCCGACCGTCGTGCCGGGCGGGACGATCATCTATGACAGTTCGGTGATCGCCGACCTCCCTCCGCTGCCCGCGGGGGTGAAGTCCATCGGCGTTCCCATGACGAAGATCGCCTCCGAGCTCGGGCGTCCGGTGGTGAAGAATGTGGTGGCCATCGGCGCTCTCCAGGCCGCCACCTCGATCTTCCCGGAGGAAACCTTCCTCACCGCCATCCGGCAGGCCCTCAAATCGAAGTGCGCCATGATTCCTCTCAACGAAGAGGCGTTCGCCCGCGGGAGCGAGGCGGTGAGGA
>JANODX010000032.1:0-18078 GCA_031412915.1 Vicinamibacteria bacterium
GTCACCGAGTACTTCAATACGGACCTCCCTCAGCGACCGCCCGACAGCCTCGTTACTATCGGACCGCTTCGCCTGGCGCGAACTGACGCTCTCCACCCACAAACATGTCGCACACCCGCCACGTTTCGGGCGCCCGCGTCGTCCTCCGTTTCCGGCCAGTCTCCCGGGTAGGAGTTGGCAGTATCAGGCGTGAGTCTTTCGCCGCGTCAGCCGACTGCAGGCCCAGCGATCGGGGACTGGGGTGCCCAGGAATCAGAGGGAGTTGGGCTCGCCATCGGCTACCGGCTCGAGATCGTGTCGAAACCTGACGCCTTCCCACGAGGCGATGGCCACGGGTGAGATGCAATGGCTGACCACGTTGACCGACGTACGGACGGGGTCGATCAGGGCATCGACTCCGAGCAGCATGGCGAGACCTTCCCTGGGCAGTCCGTAGCCCTCGAAGAGCGCGGCGAGAATCACGAAGTTGGCCCGCGGCACTCCGGCGACACCCTTGCTGGTGAGTTTCAGGGTCAGGAGGATGAAGAGCTGCTGCTGAAAGGAGAGATGGAGGTCGGCCGCCTGGGCGACGAACAGGGTTGCCATGGCGAGGTGGATGGTGCTGCCGTTCAGATTGAGGCTGAGGCTGAGCGGGGCAATGACGCCGAGGATGCGCTTGGGAACTCCGAAGCGCTGCATGTTCTCCAGGGTCTGAGGAAGCGCGGCGGCGCTGGAGGTGGTGGCGAACGCGATCAGGAACGGCTCGCGCGCGAAGTGGACGAACCGGAGGACCGGAATCCTGAACAGCGCGAGGGTGCCGCCGAACACGAGGATGAGGAAGAGCGCCTGGGCAAACCAGGCGGCGCCGATGAAGCGCACGAGGCCGGCGAGAGAGCCGCTCCCGCGGTTGGCCACGGTCTGGGCGACCGCAGCCAGAACGGCCATCGGCGCCAGGTACATGACGTAGTCGGTGTAGCGGAAGGCGACCTCGGTCAGTGAGTCGGCGAGTTCCACGATGGGCCGGGCCTTTTCGCCCAGAGAGAGACAGGCGAGGCCGAACAGGAAGCAGAAGACGACGATCTGGAGAACATCGCCGCGGGCCATGGCGTCGATCACGCTGGTGGGCACGGCGTTGGTGAGGAACTGCACGAAGCCGAGGGGCTCGGCCGGGAGTGAACTGTGTGCGGGCAGTTCCAGACCCTCACCCGGACGCCAGAACGCGACGATGAACCAACCCAGCAGAAGCGCGATCGTGGTCGATCCTTCGAAGTACAAAACCGACTTCCACCCGAGCCGGCCGAGATTGCCGAGGCTGCCCGCTCCCGCGATGGCCCGGATGAGCACGCCGACCAGGACCGGAGCGATGATCGAGCGGATCAGGCGCAGGAAGATGTCGCTCAGGAACCCGAGCTGCCTCGAGAATTCGGGAGTGATGAAACCGAGCGCGAGGCCGGCGGCGGCGGCCAGCAGGAGCCACGAGGTGAGGGAGAGGCGGCGAAGGAGCGCGATGGTCAGGATTGTACGACGACTGCTGACCGCGGGGGCCCTACCCATGGCCGAAGGAGCAACTCCGTGTCCTGGCAAATCAACTCGTGAGTCGATAATGTTCCGGCATGGCCCGCCCCGTTCACGATCCTGGTCGCGCCGCCACCGCCGACCGGCGGCTCGATGCCGCCGAGCGGGAGTTCGCGCGCGCTCTTCCTTAAGGAGCCAGCACGATGAACGCCCTTCCTCACCTCCTCGCCTATGTCGGGCCCGTCCTGCTGGTCCTCGCGGTTCTGCGGGGAGGCATCTGGACGTTCCTTCCGGTCGCCTTCATCTTCGGCCTCCTTCCCGTTCTCGACGATCGGGTGGGGCGATCTGACGCGAATCCGCCGGTCCTCTCACGCGGGCCGCGCTCAGTCTTCGACCTCGTTCTCTGGCTCTTCGTTCCCGTTCAGACGGCGGCGATCGCTCTCGTCCTCGTCCGCCTGACCCGCGGAGACGTCCCGGCGTCGTTCATCGAAACGATCGGTCTCACCTTGTCCATGGGCGTCATCTCCGGCTCGGGCGGGATCGTGATCGCGCACGAACTGATGCATCGCCCCTCTGCCTTCCCCCGCGCTCTCGCGGAGATCCTGATGACGCAGGCGAGCTACGCGCATTTCTGCGTCGAGCACGTGCACGGCCACCACCGTCACGTGGCAACCCCGCGCGATCCCGCGTCGTCCTTCCGTGGTGAGAGCGTCTTCGCCTTCCTTCCCCGCTCCATCCTCGGCGGGGCGCTCTCCGCGTGGCGGATCGAGAGCGCGCGCGTCGCGCGTGCGGGGGCAGCCTGGACCCTGCGGGATCGAAGGCTGCGGATGCCCCTCGAGACGGCACTCGTCTACGTCGCGCTTGCCGTCGTCTTCGGCGTGAAAGGCGCCGCCCTGTTCCTCGCACAGAGCGCGGTTGCAGTAGCGCTTCTCGAGGTCATCAACTACCTCGAGCACTACGGTCTGACCAGGCGCGAACTCGCACCGAGACGGTACGAGCGCGTGGGGCCCGAGCACTCCTGGAACTCGAGCCACCGAGTCTCGAACCTCTATCTGTTCAACCTCGCCCGCCACTCCGATCACCACTACCTCGCGAGCAGCCCCTACGAGGCGCTTCGTCACTGGGACGAGCGCGAGGCGCCGCAGCTCCCGAGCGGGTACGCGGCGATGGTGCTGGTCGCCCTGGTGCCGCCGCTGTGGTTTCGGATCATGAACCCGCGCGTCGACGCATGGACGAGGATCCGGTCGAGATGAACGGGCGAGACAACCGGGGCCGCCCGGCCCGCCTGAAGGTTAGAAGCTTGCCGGCCGGCAGGTGTGTCTTCCGCCGATGTACGGAGTGTTGCTGCTGCCGATGATGACGTCGACGTTCTGCGAAAGGTCATTGGTCCGCTTGATGGCGACCTCGTCCTTGGAGATCGACTCGCCGCCCCGGCCGCCGCCTCGAGCGCAGAGTCCTGTCATCGCTGTGATCTTGGAGGCCAGGAGGTCCGTGTACGCGAGTTCGTCGATTCTGAGCGATCCGTTGCTGTTGAAAATGTCCGGCCGCGTCCGTTCGAGCTCAGCCTGGGCGTTGTTGATCTGGCTATCGAACAGCCGCTCGCCGCCATCAGGACAGCAGCCATTATTTCCGCAATCGGGGCGCGGGGCCAGCTGGCAGGTCAAGCCCTGAGCGGGGGTGGGCGTGGCGGCGGGAGTTGGGGTCGGGGTGGCCGTGGGCGCGGGCGTGGGCGTGGTGGGACCACCACCGGTCGACCCGGTTGGACTGGAGGAGTCAAGCCCGTCGCCGCAACCAGAAACTGCCATGGCAACGGGAAGGGCTAGGCAGGCGAGACTAAGACGAAGAGATCGGGTCATGTTGAAAAATGTTCTCCGGAATTGTTCCGCCGCCTGGCCGACACACCCCTATTGGATGTCGACGCCCAACGAGGCTCAGGATATTTGGGGCCGCTGCACTGGCCGTGGCCACTTACGCGGATTGACTCAAGGACGTTATCTTATCGCCCCTCAGCCGCTGCCGCCAACCAGGAGCAGGCTTCTCCGCACCAAGCCGAACTGCAGGCCCACCCGCCCGCAGCGCTAATGCGCCGCTTTCCGCCCGCTTCTCAGCCGGCCTACTCCAGCCACCACGGCCAGGACCAGGGCTCCGGCCACCACGCCGACCAGACCGTTCACCAGGGTCGGAACCAGTGCGGCCACCACGCCCGTTCCGGGGGCCAGTTCTTCGACCCAGTGGTGGAGCGGTCCCAGGCCGTGTACCAGGATGCCGCCACCCACCAGGAACATCGCCGCGGTGCCCGCGACCGAAAGGAAACGCATCAGAAACGGCGCCGCCTTCAGAATTGCCGAACCAGCACTTCTCATCAGACGCGCGGACGGGCCGGCCCCTTCCTTCCGGCCGAGGTGAATACCGAGGTCGTCGAGTTTCACGATCGCACCCACGAAGCCGTAGACCCCGACCGTCATGACGATGGCGATGAGCGAGAGCACATAGACCCGAGTCATGAACGGCTGGGTGGCGACCGTGCCGAGGGTGATGGCGATGATCTCCGCGGAGAGGACGAAGTCGGTGCGCACCGCGCCCTTGATCTTCTCTCTTTCGAAGGCCACCAGATCCACATTCGTATCGACCAGAGCCTCGGCCAGCTCGGCATGGCTGGTTTCATCCTCGTGCTTGCTGTGCAGGAACCGGTGCGCGAGCTTTTCGAAGCCCTCGAAGCACAGGAACGCTCCGCCGATCATGAGCAGCGGGGTGACCGCCCACGGAACGAAGGCGCTGATCAGCAGGGCCGCCGGCACCAGGATCGCCTTGTTGACGAACGAGCCCTTGGCCACCGCCCACACCACGGGCAGCTCGCGGTCGGCCGCCACGCCAGTGACCTGTTGGGCGTTGAGCGCCAGGTCGTCCCCCAGCACGCCTGCCGTTTTCTGCGTCGCGATCTTGGTGAGGACGGCCACGTCGTCCATGGCCGCGACGCTCTTGTGGGCTGCCACCTTTGTGAGGATGGCGACGTCGTCCAGCAGTGTGGCGATGTCATCGATCAGCGCGAGCAGACTGCTCCCGGCCATGGTCTATGTCCTCTCTTGAATGAGGGCCATCGGCCGGGACGACCGCGGCACCCCGCTCGTATCCCGGCCGAGCGTGGCCGAGAACGGGTTCGTGAGGCTATCCTCCCCACCGCACGTCAGGCAAGGTCCCTGGCACTCGGCGGAGGGCGTCACTCCTCGGGCGTCAGGCGACTCCTCAGCCAGGACTCGACCTGCCTGGCCGCGCCTTTTGCGGCGCCCGACCAGGTATTGAAGCCCGTCATCGAGTCCTGGCCGGTCAGCTCGACGGACTCCCGGCCGAGCACGACGCGAACGCGCACCTTCCTCGTCCCGATGACGGCAGGCTGCCGGCCGCGCTCGAGCACCTGGACGACCGCCTCGGCCTCCCGCCGCGGGACCAGCGCGAGTGCGTTACGCTCCACGATCGCCTTCTCCAGGTCCTTCAGGGAGTCCGCGACGTCCTTCTGCCCGGTCTTCTGGTAGAGCACGGGCTCGAGCCTGGTCTCGCAGTAGACGCGGATGGGGCCCGATCGGGCCCGCGCCGGCGCGCTCACGCTCCTCCGCCCGGCATCGACCGGGTCGGGCCCGGGCCGGCTCGTCGGCGCCGCCACCGGCTTCGTCGGCCGAGGCGTCGGGGTCGCGAGAGGCTCGGGCGGCTGCGGAGTCGATGCCGGTGCGGTGGGCGCCGGCCGAGGCGTCGCGGTGGCCATCAGTGCGGGCATGGGCGGCGAGAGCCCGAGAAGACCCGGGAGGAGCCACGCTCCCACGAGGGCCAGGACGACGAAGCCCAAGGTCCCTCCGACGGCGGCCCAGAGCAGGTTCTTTTGGGTCGAGGGGCTGTCCGAGGTTCCGGGCTCCCGCGACCGGGGTACCTCCAGCGTCGGCGGCGAGTTGGAGTCGACCCTCCGCGGCGGGCCGGCCGCGGCCGCCTGGAGCGCGGCGGAAAAGGCGCCGGCGGTCGGCCACCGGTCGGCCGGCGCCTTGGCCAGACATCGACGCAGCACGGCGGCGAGGGCGGGCGCCATCTCGGCCGACGTCGGCTCCGGGACCGGCTCCTGCACCTGCTTCATCAGGATCGCCACGGGCGTCGTCCCCGTGTAGGGTACCCGCCCGGTGAGGCATTCGAAGGCGACGACGCCGAGCGCGTAGACGTCGGCGAGGCGGTCCACCTTTGTCCCCATCGCCTGCTCGGGGGCCATGTAGCTCGGCGTGCCCTGGATGATGCCGGTCGCGGTGGCTACCGAAGAGCCCTCGAGCATGCGCGCGATGCCGAAATCGGCGAGGTAGGCCCGGCCCGCCTCGTCGAGGAGCACGTTCGCGGGCTTCACGTCCCGGTGGACGACGCCGCAGGCGTGGGCGTAGTCCAGCGCCGCCGCCACGTCGCGCAGCACGACCGCCGTCTCGGCAGGCGAGAGCGGAGAGCGGCGCACCCGCTCCGCGAGCGAGCCCCCGGTGACGAGCCGCATGGCCATCCACGGGCGCCCATCCTCGATCCCGTAGGCGTGGATGGGAACGATGTGGGGGTGCTCCAGTTTCGCCGCCACCCGAGCCTCCTGCCGGAAGCGGTCGGCGAAGGCCGGGTCGTACAGGAACTCGGCGGGCAGGACCTTGAGGGCCACGCGCCGGTCGAGCGACGCCTCGTGCGCCTCGTATACGGCGCCCATGCCCCCCCGGCCGAGCGGGGCGAGGATGCGGTATGGTCCGAAGGCGGTTTCCGGCTGGAGGTCCACGACCGAATTCTCTCTCAAGCGGCCTCAGCACGCCGCCAATGTGAACCCCCCCGTGTTTGCCTACACCCGGCCCTATCGACGAGGTCGACCGTCCCACCGCTGAGGTTCCTCGTCCCAAGTTCCGACACCCGAGCGACCCTGGGGCGGGTGCGCGACATGGTTGTGGGGCGATCCTGCAAGACCCGGTGGATGCCGGTGGCTGAGCTTGCGCTGCCCTGAGCCTGTCGAAGGGTCGAAGCCACCCCCAACGCCGGTCCCTTCGACGGGCTCAGGGACCGGATGCGATCGGCTTCCCCCGAACGTCACCGAGTACTTCAATGTCACCGAGTACTTCAATACGGACCTCCCTCAGCGACCGCCCGACAGCAAGGCATGAAGCTTCCTCGTCGTCCCGGTGTAAACTGGCTCTCATGAAACGTCCGCCCCTTAGGAAGTCCGCGCTGTTCCCGATCATCGGTCTGCTGCTCGCGCTCCCGGCTGCCTCACTTGCGCAGACCCCTCTCGTCAGCGCCGCCGCGGCGCTTGGTGTTGACGCGCTGAGTTCGATTCAGTACTCGGGCAAGGGGTTGGCCGGGCGGTCGAGTCGCGTCCCGGGCGAACCGTGGCCGCTATTCGACCTCACGAGCTACACCGTCGCCATCGACTACGGCGCGCCGTCCTGGCGGCAGGAAACGGTGCAGAAAGAGATGGCTCAGCCGCAGGCGAAGGATCCGCAGGCGAAGGATTCCGCGCGTGCCGGAGCCGCCCCGCCGATCATCGGGGGCGAGCTTCGGCAGATCCAGGTCGTGAGCGGCGATCTGGCGTGGGACCTGGCGGGCGAGACGGCGACGGCGACGCCTCTGGCGGTTGCCGAGCGCACCCAGCAGATCTGGAGCACGCCTCACGGCTTCGTGAAGGCCGCAATCAAGAACCACCCCACGGTGCGGCTGGCCGGCAAGGCCGGCACCGGCCGCCCCCGGACATCGACCCTCGTGTCGTTCACCGCGGGAGGCCGCAAGTACAGCGGTGTCATCGATCGCGACGGTCTCGTCACGGAGGTCGAGACCTCGATCGACAAGCCGGTTCCTGGTCCTGGCGATACGTCGATCAAGACGACGTACGGCGACTACAAAGCCTTCGCGGGAGTGAAGTTCCCGACAAAGATCGTGCAGCATCAGGGTGGTCACCTCGTCTTTTCGGTCAGGGTGAGCGAGGTTCAGCCGAACGCGCCGGTCAAGATCGACGTGCCCGGCAATGTGCGCGGGGTGACTGCTGCGCCGGCCGCGCCGAAAGCGCCCGAAGGCAAGCCGTCACCGTACCGTCCCGGGCTCTGACCGACGTACAACGGTCCCCTGCCCGCCCAGGGCGCGGCCGCCCGTCTCGCGCGGTCATGAAGCGCTGACTCTCCGAGGAGGGCGCGCTTCAGTTGTAGGCGTAGGGGCGGGCCAGGCCCAAGGCCTCGTCCGGTTCGGCCGGCTCGAAGGGTTGGACGGGGCGGTCGCGCACCAGGGCCACGACCTCGCGCGGTCCCCAAAGCTCGCCGCCCTGGACGGCCTTCACCGCATCGACCAGATCGCGCGCCATCGATTCGCGCCCCAGGACCCCTCGGGCTCCCGCTTCGAGGGCGGCGATCTTCCACAAGTCCCCGAACTCGGCGAACTCCTCCGCCTCGTCGGCGAGCAGGATGACCGAGGGGCGGGTTCCCGCTCCCCGCGGGAGACACAGATCCAAGGGATGTTCCACCCTGCCGTCGACCAGCATAACGTCGGGCCTTACGACGTCGACCAGCCAGCCAAGCCCTTCGCGCGGACAAGACCAGACGAGATCGAATCCGGGGTCGGTGGCGAAAGACGACTTGACGTCGGCCAGGAATGACTGGCTGTCACTGATTGCCGCGACGCGAATGGCTGACATTCTGGTTCCCTTCCACGAGTGCGGAGTATGCCGCATGGCGGCCGGACCTCTTATGACGGCCGTCATATCGGCCACCTACGCCCAAAGCCCGACCTTTACCTCGTCTCTGGCAACTGCATGCACGCCCTGTTCCATCTCGCCTTTCGGATCGTTGTGTGTTTCGAGCGGAGGCCGGTATGCCAACATACACAAGGTCTTATGGCCGGCCGTTCTTGCGACCGTCCCTGGCCCACCGGGCCCGGCCGGCGAATTATTTACCGGTAGGGCGCGCCCCAGGTCGCAAACCCTGCGGCCCGAAGTTCCCGTCACCGCCCTCTGAGCGCACACCCTCGGCCGGGCAGCGTTTCAGTTGTAGGTGCCCGGATGCGCCCCCCCCGGCCAGGTCTCCGGGGAGGATCGGAGACGGCGCCGCAGCACGCTGGCCACGACCGCCCGAGGTCCCCAGATCTGTCCGACATGGACGGCCCTCATCGCGCCGGCCAGATCACTCTCCACCGATCCGCGCTCCAGGACCCCTCGGGCCCCGGCTTCGAGGGCGGCCATCTTCCACAAGTCCCCGAACTCGGCCAGGTCGTCCGCCTCCTCGGCCAGCACGACGACCCTCGGCCTGGGCTGCAGAAGCGTCCGGGCACAAAGGTCCAGAGGCCGTTCGACCCTCCCGTCGACCAGCAGGACGTCGGGCTTTTGGGCCTCGATCAGCCGCTCGAACTTCTCCGGCGCACACCACCCGACAAAAACGAAACCGGGGTCTGTGACGAACCACTGCCGAACGCTGGTCAGAAACGACTCGCTGTTACTGATCGCCGCGACGCGAATGGGCGCCGGGGACAGTTCCCTGGCGCCTCTCCCCCTCGTCTCATCATGGAGCACAACCGAAAGTTAGCGGACCGCGAGGCGCTCCCCAAAGACCCCGGGAGGCGTAACCCGCAAGAACTAACCCGCCGGGCTAGTCCGCAGGGCTAGTCCCCAGGGCTAGTCCGCGGAGGCTCGTCTCTTAAGGGCGTATTCATGGTCTCCCTGAGTCCGTATCCTCCCTCTCAAAGCCCAACCTATATGAGGCGAGGAGAAATCAAATGAAAGCTATAAAAAGATCAACCAGTCGTCCAATTTCCGAGGCGTTCACATGTCGTCGAGTGAGGTCGACCAGGTGGGTGTCGATTCTAACCATGGTCACGATGGTCGCGTGGGGGAACGGGGTGCCGCTCCTGACTCCGACCGTCCACGCGCAATTCGCCCCGGTGGGAGCGGGCTTCAACCTCAACGCGGGCGATTTGCGCTTCATCTTCCGCCAGATTCAGATTGCCCAGGCCCATTCGGCCGGGGGAGCCCTCTTCGGCCCGGGCCTCAACCAGGTGCCCGAACTGCGGGTCCCCTTCGGACTGCGGACGACGGATGGGTCCTTCAACCATCTCGAAACCGGGAAGACGCTCTTTGGCGCATCGGATCAGAACTTTCCGCGCCTGACCACCCAGGTGTTGAGTCCCGCGGAGGGAGGAACGTCGTACACGCAGCTGGCGGGAACCGTCATTGACTCCGAGCCGCGCGTGATCAGCAACCTGATCGTTGATCAGACGGCGACCAACCCCGTCGCGCTTGCCCTGTCGGGCGGCGCCCCCGCCGAGCCGCTCGGCACCCTGCCGATCGGCAACACGGCCCCCGACGCCGGCCTGTCGGCGCCGTTCAACAGCATGTTCACGTTCTTCGGCCAGTTCTTCGACCACGGCCTCGACCTCGTGAACAAGGGCGGTAACGGCGCAGTCCAGATTCCGCTGAAGGCGGACGACAGCCTGTTTGTAATTGGCGCCAGCACCAACTTCATGATGCTGACCCGCGCCACGGTCGATATCAACCATGAGGCGAGAAACCAGACCACCCCGTTCGTGGATCAGAACCAGACCTACACCTCGCATGCGTCGCACCAGGTGTTCCTGCGTGAGTACGTGTGCGGGACCAGCCTCACCCCCCCGGCAATCTGCGACGCCGCGAACCCGCCCCTTCCGACCGGCAAGATGCTCGACGGCAGCTCCTGCGCGCCTCGCGGCACCGGCATCGCCGGCGATGATGTATGCAACATCGGAAACTGGACTGAGGTCAAACGTCAGGCCAGAGAGAAACTAGGCCTTCGGCTCACCGACGCTCACCTTCTCGACGTGCCGCTGTTGTTGACCGACGCCTACGGCCATTTCAAGCCTGGGGCTACGGCAACAAATGGCTTGGCCGGGTTCCCGCAGGTCAGGCGTGTGGCGCCAGCTTGTACAACTTTGTTTCAGGGCAACCCTACCCCCGGGTTAATCGCCGGCGCTGGGCGCGCACTCACAGCCGACAGATGCCTGACCAATCATCAGTTCCTCAATGACGTGGCGCACAACGCCGTTCCTACATTCACGCTTGCGGGTGCGCTGCGCCCCGACACCGACCTCACGGCCGGCGGGAGCTTAACCCCCGTAACGGTACCTGCGGGGAGCTACGACAACGAACTGCTCGATCTGCACTTCATCACCGGTGACGGTCGCGGCAACGAGAACATCGCCCTGACCGCCGTTCACACCGTGTTCCACTCCGAGCACAACCGGCTGGTCGCCGACATCGATCGCCTCATCAACTTGCCCTCCACCGGATTGACCGCGCCCGAAGTCGCGGCATGGAAGGCCTTGGATGTGCCCTCGGGCTGGGGCTACGGCGAGCGGCTGTTCCAGGCGGCGAAGTTCGTCACCGAGATGGAGTATCAGCACCTCGTGTTCGAAGAGTTCGCGCGCAAGCTGGCCCCGTCGATCAACCCGTTCATCGGCGACGGGATCAACTTCGTCAGCGGCATCAACCCGGCGATCTTGGCCGAGTTTGCCCACCAGACCTATCGTCTCGGCCACTCGATGCTGACCGAGACGATCGCACGCACCAATGAAGACGGGGCTACCAACGACATTCCGTTGCTCGATGGCTTCCTCAACCCTAAAGCATTCAACGACGGCGGACCGTGCGCCTCTGGCCCGGCATGCGTGGGCGGGAGGCTGCAGCTGACGGCCGCACAGGCCACCGGCTCCATCTTCCAGGGCGGGACGCGTCAGATCGGCAACGAGATCGACGAGTTCGTGACCGAGGCCGTGCGCAGCCGGCTCGTCGGCCTGCCGCTCGACCTGGCGGTGCTGAACCTGGCGCGTGGCCGCAGCGAAGGCGTGGCACCCCTGAACGAGGTTCGCCGCCAGTTGTTCCTCGCGACCGGCGACTCAGCGGTTGTGCCCCATTTGGATTGGTTCGACTTCAAGATCGCCATGCGGCACCCGGAATCGCTGGTCAACTTCATAGCGGCGTACGGCAAGAACGACGTCGTCCTTGACGCGGCCACGACGGTGGCCGCCAAGCGCGCGAGGGCGGAAACTCTCTCTCTGGATGACGCCTTCATGTTCCAGACTGCGGCCACCTCCGGCGTCAACGACATCGACCTCTGGATCGGCGGTCTGGCGGAGAAGCCCTCTCCGTTCGGCGGGTTGCTGGGTCCGACCTTCAACTTCGTGTTCGAGGCGCAGTTGGAAAATCTGCAGAATGCGGACCGCTTCTACTATCTCGAGCGGCTCGACGGCCTCAACCTGTTGTCCCAGCTCGAGGCCAACTCGTTTTCCGAGTTGATCTCCCGCAACACGTCCCTGGTCGGCCCGCCCGCCGACATATTCTCGCGGCCCCTTCTGGTGTTCAACATGGCCGCGCAGCTGTTGCCCGGCGCGGATGGTTGCTCCCCGGGGACTAACGGCCACTGTGCGATCGTGGACGACCTTGCCACCCCGGTTAACGAGACGCTCGAGCTTATCCGGATGCCGAACGGCACGATTCGCTACAACGGGCCGGAACATGTGGTCTTCAACGGCCGCAACGACGGCAATGGCGACCGTCTGGCCTCGAGTGAGGGTGACGACACGATGCGCGGCAACGGCGGCAACGACGTCATGGACGGCGGCGCGGGCAACGACCAGCACATCGGCGGCGCCGGCGACGACATCCTCAACGACACCTTTGGAGACGACGTGATGAAGGGCGGACCCGGCAACGATGCCATCTTCGGCGGCGCCGGCCCGTTCGACCTGCTGCAGGGCAACGAAGGCAACGACTTCATCGTGGGAGGCAACGATTTGACGGAGGCCTTCGGCGGCGAGGGCAACGACATCATCTACATGGGCGCGGGTCTGAGCGAGTCGATTGGCGGCGCCGGCGATGACTGGATGGAGGGCACCGTCTCGCCCGCCAGCATCGCGATCGGCGACGACAACAATCAGTTCCAGAACGATCCGAACGGGGGACACGACATCTTCCTCGCCGGCCCGGGCGACATGGACTTCGACGCCGAAGGCGGCGACGACATCATGGTCGGCAACATCCTGCCCACCCATCGGTTCGAAGGGATGCTGGGCTTCGACTGGGTCACGTACCGCGGCGAAACCCAGGGTGTCGACGCCGACATGCTGGTCACCGGTTTCAATGCGGCGCCCAACGAGCTGCGCGACCGATTCGACCTGACCGAAGGCCTGTCCGGAACGAGCTTCAACGACCTGCTGCGCGGTGACAATCGTGATGCAGCTCTCCTGGCCAACGACGGGATAACGGGTATCGCGAACGGTCATGTCGTGAACGCGGCGGGCATAGCGCGGATCCCCGGACTGGCCGCCATCCTCCCGGCGGGCGCGACCTCGTGGGGCAATGGCAACATCATCCTTGGCGGCCCGGGCACCGACTTCATCGAGGGTCGCGGCGGCGACGACATCATCGATGGTGACAGGTGGCTGAACGTGCAACTGCTGAGCGCGCCCGGCGGCCGCCTGGCGGACACGCTGCACGCGCTCAAGGCCGATGTGGCTGCAGGCGTGATCAACCCGGGCACGATCTCCTTCGTCCGGAGCATCGTAGATACCGACGACGCTTCCGACACGGCTGGGTTCTCCGGTGTTCGAGCCGACTACACGATCCTCAACCCGGCGGTCGGCGTCGTGACGGTGGACCACAACGGGGGCATCAACGGCATCGATACGCTTCGGAACATCGAGTCGTTGAGGTTCTGCGGGTTGGATGGCTGCTTTGATGATCCCTCTACTGCGCTCAACGAGGCCACGAACGACGTGGTCGTCTCGGCCGCCAACCCCGGCCCCAATGGAGGTGGAGGCGTGAGTGTCCTCAGCATCACGCCCATAGTCATCGGCCCCGTCGTGGCTGGGTCGCAACTCCGGACCCGGAACCCAGCGGTGAGGAACGTGGGCACCGTTGCCGCGACCATCACGTCAGTCAGCCTCGTCCCGGGCCCTGGCCGGTTCACGGTGAGTATCGGCACCTGCAACGTGCCTGTCCCAGTGGGCGGGCAGTGTAGACTCGTCGTCACTTACCTCCCGCACCTCACCGCGGGTCAAACCCAGACCAGGACGATAAGAGTGGTGAGCAACCCGGGCGCGGTCGTGACGAATGTCACGGTGACGGGCTCAACACAGTAACCATCGAAGTCCGTGAAGGCCTGCGGTGTGGGGCGACCCCACACCGCAGGCTCTTTTGTCGGATGCCTGCGGCCCCCGTCGACGCCGGCCTGGGGGAGGCCTTAGTATCTATGATGGTGAACGATTCGGGGGGAGTTGGCCTCGAGCGGACGGTGAACCAAGTGATAAACGGAGGTAAGAACTCATGGGCCTTGTAAGCCTTCGAGCCGGGAAGCTCCTCATACGGGCTCGGGTGTTCGGCGCTCTCGTGGCGCTTCTCCCCGGATTGGCATACGCCGAGGTGAGCGTGACGCTCCGCGACGGCCGTCTCGACATCAAGGCGGCCGCAGCGCCACTCTCGGAAATCCTGAGCCAGCTCGCGAGCCAGACCGGGATGAAAATCTTGAGCGATGGACCCATCCCGTCGATGATTCTCAATGTGAGCCTGGAGGACCGCATGCCGATCGAGGCAGTGTTCGGAGTGCTGGACGGCCTCGGCCTGAACTATGCCCTGGCGACGGACTCCACGGGGATGCGCGTCGAGACGCTGGTCATCTCCGGTGCGGCCGCGCGCCGTCCGGACCCGCCCAGCCGGACCACCCCTCTCGCCAGCTCCTACCGCGTGGAGTCGCCGACGCAACCTGCCCTGTCCCCCCCCCCTCCGCAATCGATCGCGGTGGACGAGGAGCCCGAGGAGCCCGAAGCGGCGAGCCCGCTGGCAGACGGTTCCATGGCGGGGATCGGTTCGGGGATGGCCATAGCCGCGCCGCAGGAGCCGGTGGTCAGCCCATCCCTCCCCGGCACTCCGTCATCGGCGGGGCATCCTCTCGGGCCGGCGTCGCCCGAGCGGGGCCTGGAGATCTCGCCCCTACAGCCCCGGTTCAAGGTGCCCGGCGGGCCGAAGGCGGAACCGCCCCGCTAGCCCGACGTTCAGAATGGCTTCGCCATTGAGGCCGGTTGCGATTTCGTTGGGTCGAGGACCCGCCAGAAGTTTCGCTCCCTACCCGGTTGTCCCGACATCGGCGAGGTAGGGCCGTACTTGTAAAGGGGGAGGGCATGGTGGCGCAGAGTCGCGGCAATAAGAAGACGGAGTGGCTCCAGGGTGGGCTGCTGCTTCTCGATTCGACCCTGACCCCCGTCTACGTGGGGGGCGATGCCGCCCGAATCCTGCTTTACCCGAACGGCGGCGGCCCGTCCCCCTCGGCGGCTCTCCTGCGGGAGAGGGTGGCCGAACTCACACCGCCCGACGATACGTCCCGGTCCTGGAGTACGGAATTTTTCTCTGGCCGAAGGCGGTACCGGTGCCAGGGGATCCATCTGGAGGCGAGCAGCCACGTGGCGAATCCGCCGGTCATGGCGATGCTCATCGAGAGGAGCGTCGACGAGGCGGTCGGCTCTTCGCGGCTCCCCGAGCTCTACAAGCTCGCGCCGCGCGAGCGGGAAGCGGTTCTGTACTTGTTGGACGGGCTGGACAGCCACGAAATCGCCGCCCGGCTCGGCATCGTCGAGGACAGCCTCAAGAGCCTCTTCGCGCGGGTCATGCGCAAGATGGACGTCACCACCCGCTCCGGCATCCTGGGAAGGTATATCGCGAGATCCGCGGGCTTTTCGGCGGCGCGCCCGGGTGCTGCAGCACCGGTGGTCGACCGGGCGCTACCCCGGAAGTAGGATCGCGGCCGAGCCTTGATTCTTTCGTCGGATGCGCCGCCGGATCGGTACTCTAGCAGTCCGTGGTGAAAGTCTGCCGCAGCACCGAGACGAGCGATGCGCCCGGCTGGCGATGAGCCGAAGCGCCCGAATATCGGGAATATTCGGGCGTCTGAGCGAAGAAGTCCAGACGGGATGCAGCGTTCGTCCCCCGAGGGGAGGCTGCGCGCTCGAATGCCGGCAGACTTTCACCACGGGCTGCTAGGCGCGGCGCGCCAGTTGCGCCCGCAGATCCTTGATCTTGTCCCGGAATCTTGCCGCCTCCTCGAAGTCGAGGGCGCGCGCCGCCTCCCGCATCAACCGGTCGAGGTCCTTGATGCCGCGTTCGATCTGCTCGGGCGTGCGATAGCTCTTGGTGTCGATCTGGCCGCGCAAGGCCTCCCGGGCCTCGGCCTTGCGCAGCGCTTCGTCGGTGACGCTCAGGAGTTGTCCCAGGGTCTTGCGCACGGTCTCCGGGGTGATGTTGTGTTCGAGGTTGTGCGCCTCCTGCCGGGTCCGGCGGCGGTCGGTCTCGCCCAGGGCGTTCTTCATCGAGTCGGTCATCCGGTCCGCGTAAAGAATCGCCTTACCGTCGATATGGCGGGCGGCCCGGCCGATGGTCTGAATCAAAGAGCCGGCGGAACGCAGAAAGCCCTCTTTGTCCGCGTCGAGGATGGCCACGAGCGACACCTCGGGAAGATCGAGACCCTCGCGCAGGAGATTGATGCCGATGAGGACATCGAATTCTCCGAGCCTGAGATTGCGCAGAATCTCGACTCGCTCCAGGGCGTCGATATCGGAGTGCAGATATCGCACCTTCACTCCCAGCTCCGCATAGTACTCGGTCAGATCCTCGGCCATTCGCTTGGTGAGGGTGGTGACGAGAACGCGTTGTTGATGGGCGACGCGCGCGCGGATCTCGGCGAGCAGATCGTCGACCTGTCCTTTGACGGGCCGGATCTCCACCACGGGGTCGATAAGGCCGGTGGGCCGGATCACCTGCTCGATGAAGACGCCCCGGGTGCGGGTCATCTCGTAAGGTCCGGGGGTGGCGGAAACGTAGATCGTCTGGCCGATGCGCGCCTCGAACTCCTCGAAGTTCAACGGCCGGTTGTCGAGAGCCGACGGCATGCGGAAACCGTACTCCACGAGTGTCGTCTTCCTTTGCCGGTCCCCATGGAACATCCCTCGCACCTGAGGAACGCTCTGGTGGGATTCGTCGATCACGAAGACGGTGTCCTTGGGGAAGTAGTCGATCAGGGTGGGCGGCGGTTCGCCCTCGGCCCGCCCCGACAGGTGGCGGGAGTAGTTCTCGATGCCGTGGCAGTGTCCGGTGGCGCGGAGCATCTCGAGGTCGAAGCCGGTGCGCTGGCGAACACGTTGAGCCTCGAGGAATTTTCCCTGGGCGTCGAGCTTCGGAGCGTGTTCGGCGAGTTCGGCTTCGATCTTCAGAATCGCCGCCTCGAGGCGGGGCCGCGGCGTCACATAGTGCGAGGATGGGTAGATCGCCACCTGGGCGAGCTTCTGCTTCGCCTTGCCGGTCAGGGGATCGAACTCGGTGATGGTTTCGATCAGGTCGTCCAGGAGTTCGACCCGGATGCCGTAGTCGTCGTAGGCCGGCATGATCTCGATCACGTCGCCCCGGACCCTGAACGTGCCGCGCGCGGGCTCGAAGTCGTTACGGTCGTATCGGGCTTCCACGAGCTTCTGCAGCATGGTCCCGCGATCGAGGGTGTCTCCCTGACGCAGGAAGAGCAGCATGCCGTAGTAGGCCTCGGGCGATCCCAGGCCATAGATGCAGGACACCGAGGCCACGATGATGACGTCGCGCCGCTCGAAGAGGCTGCGCGTGGCCGACAGGCGCATCTTCTCGATCTCCTCGTTGATCGTGGCCTCCTTGTCGATGTAGGTATCCGATTGGGGCACGTAGGCTTCCGGCTGGTAGTAGTCGTAGTACGACACGAAGTACTCCACCGCGTTGTTTGGGAAAAACCCCTGGAACTCCTGGTAGAGCTGGGCGGCGAGCGTCTTGTTGTGGGCCAGGACCAGGGCGGGGCGGTTCACGTTCGCGAGCACCGACGCGATGGTGAAGGTCTTGCCGCTGCCCGTGACCCCGAGGAGCACTTGATCCTTTTCGGCCCGTTCGAGACCAAGGGTGAGGTCGGCGATCGCCTTCGGCTGGTCGCCCTGCGGAGCGAAATCGGCCACCAGTTCGAACCGGGCGTCCGCCGGGGCGGGCACGAGGTACTGAGGAGGTTCGGCGGTGGCGGCCCGGGGAGGCATGAGACAGCGAGGTTATCGTTTCGATGGTCATGCCGGTGAGCGGCGTGGCTCGATCCTCGCTGCGCGGCGCGGCTCGAGCCTCGCTGCGCCGCCGAGAGACTCCTTCCAGAACGGCCCCTTCCAGGCACTTCTGGTGAAGCGGTGGCTGAGCTTGCGCTGCCCTGAGCCTGTCGAAGGGTCGAAGCCACCCCCAACGCCGATCCCTTCGACGAGCTCAGGGACCGGATGCGATCGGCTTCCCCCGAACGTCACCGAGTACTTCAATACGGACCTCCCTCAGCGACCGCCCGACCGCCTCGATCCTGCAAGACCCGGTGGATGCCGGTGGCTGAGCTTGTCGAAGCCCTGAGCCTGTCGAAGGGTCGAAGCCACCCCCAACGCCGGTCCCTTCGACGAGCTCAGGGACCGGATGCGATCGGCTTCCCCCGAACGTCACCGAGTACTTCAATACGGACCTCCCTCAGCGACCGCCCGACAGCCTCGTTACTATCGGACCGC
>JANODX010000033.1:0-19041 GCA_031412915.1 Vicinamibacteria bacterium
GCCATCCGTGGGAACGCCCCAGGCTATGGGATTGGTACAAAACAAGGGTTCATACGAACCGTGAGGCGGCACCAGTCCGAACGGGTAGCTCGACATGGTAATGCCGACTAGGCCGGCGTCCGCGATCTTTCTCGACCAGTAGCCGATGGCGCCTGACGATCCGTGACCGTTGTGGACGCCCACGATGGCAATACCGATCTCCCGGGCTTTTCGTATGACCATGGCCACGGCTCGTTCCATGGCGATGGCTTCCATGGATAGGTTCGCGTTGATTATTGCGGTCGCCGGGGTTTCTTTTTCCACGGTGGGCGTCTGTGCTCGTTCGTGCCGCGGCATTCCGTTGCCGATCAGCTTGACGATGCCCTGGTTGTTTCCTCTCGTCTGGGCGTACATGAGCATTTCCAGGATGATCTCGGCTTCTTCCGCCGGGTAGCCGTACTTGGATAGCGCTCGTTTCGACAGGTCGGTCAGTTCCTGGAGTGAGATGTTCAAGGGGGTCTCCGTTTGGCGTCCGGAGCATAGCGTGAGGAAGAGAGAGGGACGATTGGCCTGCTGGGCATGCCCTCATTGACGAGAACCGCGGGCGCGGCTACGCTGCAGTTGGTCCGGTGAATCGTCGATCTCTCAAGTGAACCACTAAGGAAATGTATCGGTGATCAGCTGCCAGGACTACGTCGTCGCCGACCCGGACGCGCTGGAAACGCCGGCCATGCTGCTTTTTGAGGACATGGCGGACCACAACATCCGAGGGGTCTGCGAGATGGTGGGCGGCGGAGGGAACCTCATGGCCCACGTCAAGACCCACAAGTCGCAGGCGATCGTGCGCAAACAGATCGAGGCGGGGATCGACGGATTCAAGTGCGCCACCCTGAAGGAGCTGGCGATGGTGCTCGAGGCGGGAGCACGCAAGGCGATCCTCGCGTACCCGCAGGGCCAGCCACGCAAGATCGAGCGTCTTTGCGACCTGACCTCGTCCTACCCGGAAGCCTGGATCGCCACCATCGTCAGCTCCGCATTCCACATCGACGCCCTGGCCACGGTCGCCGCACGCCAACAGCGGCCGCTGCGCGTGATGCTGGACCTGGACGCGGGCATGCGCCGTACGGGAATCGAGTTCGGCCCGGAGGCCGCGAAGCTGTATCGCGCCATCGGCGCACACCGGTATCTAAAGCCATCCGGTTTTCACTTGTACGACGGGCATGAGGCCTTCACCGACGTTGTCCAACGCGAGGCGGCGGCGCAGCGGCACATCGAGTCCCTTCAGGACTTTCGGGGCCAGATCGAGTCGGCAGGGATGCCCGTCCCGTGTGTCGTCGCGGGCGGATCATTCTCTTTCCCCTACTACGCGCGTACGGAGGGCATGCACGGTTCGCCCGGGACGTTCATCTACTGGGACGCGGGCTACGCCAAGGCCATGCCCGACATGCCGTTTCGCTGCGCCGCCCTCGTCCTGACCCAGGTCGTCGATCGGTATCCGAGCGCGGGGACGGTCACGACGGACCTCGGCTACAAGGGAATCAGCTCGGATCTTCCGACCCACGAAAGGGCCTTCCTGCTTGGCCTCAACGAGGCGGAGCTGACGGAGCAGAGCGAGGAGCACGGAGTCTTCAAGATCCTCGGCGAGCTGCCTCGGGTGGGCGACTATCTGCTGGCAGTACCCGGTCACATCTGTCCCACCACCATCCGCTACCCAGGGATCCACGTGATCGACCGCGCGGGCGCAGTCGTAGACTATTACGAGCACACGGCGCGCGATCGCCTGTAAAAGCGTCCGTGGTCCGACCAACGGAACACTCAAACAAAGAGGGAGATGCCGATGCCCAGGGTACTGGAACTCGACGAAATCAAGCGTCTGATCGACGTCCCCAAGCTGATTCAGGCGATCGAAGACGGCTTCGTTCTGTACTCCGAAGACAAGGTCGTGGTTCCGCCCGTTGGCTTCCTGCGTTTCGAGCAGCCTCCGGGGAGCGTCCATATCAAGTACGGTTTCGTCAAGAACGACGACGTCTACGTTCTCAAGATGGCGTCCGGTTTTAACGACAACGCCGCGCTGGGCCTGCCCGTGGCCGACGGGTTGATTCTCGTTTTCAGCCAGAAGACCGGGCACCTCGAGGTGATTCTCCTGGACAAGGCCTGGCTCACCGACATGCGCACCGCCGCCGCCGGGGCGGTCGTGGCAAAGCATCTGGCCGCGAAGAACATCGCTCACATCGGGATCGTCGGCACCGGCGTGCAGGCGAGGATGCAGCTCGAGCTGCTGAAGGACGTCGTCGATTGTCAGAGCTGTCTTATATGGGGCAGGGACGCGCAGAAAGTGCAGCGGACGATCGAGGATCTTCAGGCGAACGAATCCATTAAGGCCTGGGGGCTGGACATTAAGGCCGCGGCACAGATCGACGAGCTGGTCTCGCAATGCAGGCTCATCGTCACCACGACCTCGGCCACCAAGCCCCTGATTCGGGCCGACCAGGTCCTTAAGGGAACGCATATCACCGCCATGGGATCGGACGATCACGGCAAGCAGGAGCTGGAGGCGGAGCTTCTGGCCAAGGCCGATCGAGTGGTGGCGGACAGCGTTTCACAATGCGTCGATCACGGTGAGTGCTTTCATGCGGTGAAAGGCAGGCTGATCGAAGAAAGTTCCATTCTCGAATTGGGAGATGTGATCAAGAACCCCGCCATCGGTCGAACCAGCGAGGACCAGATCACGGTGGCCGATCTCACCGGAGTCGCGATCCAGGACATTCAGATCGCCAAGATGGTCAATCAGATGCTGCTCTCGAATCGGTAAGGCAATCGAGCAGGATCGATCGACTTCCCGATGAAGACCGGCGCCCGCGAACCTGAAGCCCAAGGCCAACTGCGCCGCGTCCTGGGCACCTGGGATCTGGTGTTGCTCAACATCGCGGCCACCGTCAGCCTGCGCTGGTTGTCGACGGCGGCGCACATAGGCCCCTCCAGCCTGGTGCTGTGGACCATGGGCTTGTTCTTCTTCTTGATCCCCCTGGCCTTCGCGGTCCTGGAACTGAGTGCGCGCGTTCCCGGCGAAGGCGGGCTCTACCTGTGGGCCAAGGCCGGTTTTGGCGATGTCCATGGCTTCGTCGCCGGCTGGTCGTACTGGGTGGTCAACGTGGTGTACTTCCCCTCCGTGCTGTTGTTCAGCGCCGGGGTGTTCCTGCATGTGGGCGGCGAGCGCTGGCTGGCCCATTCGAGCAGCGTCGCCTACAACAGTGCCTACTGCCTGACCGTGTTGTGGGCGGCCACCGGCTTGAACATCCTCGGCCTGGAGCGGGCCAAGTGGGTCGCGAACCTGGGCGGAATGGCGGCCTGGACGGTGGCCACGCTGGTGATCGGCGCGGGTGCCGTAGCCTGGTATCGGTTTGGCCCGGCGACGCCCTTCACCGCGGCCAGCGTGATGCCTGATTTCGGCGCGCGGGCGACCTATGCGACGTTCGCGGTTGTCGCGGTCGGGTTGCAGGGCCTCGAACTGGGCCCGATCATGGGCGGCGAGATCCGCGATCCGGTGCTTCAACTACGCCGAGCCGCGCTGATCGCCGGCGTCATCGTCACCGTCATCTACATGGCCGGCACGGCCTCGTTGCTGGTGGCGCTGCCGACTGCGACCATCGACGTGATCGCGGGCATTCCCCAGGCGCTCGCCGCCGTCGGCGAGCGCGTCGGTCTGCCCTTCTTCGGAGCGCTGACCGCGGGATTGCTGGCGCTTGCCAGCGTCGGCAGTTTCGGCGCCTTTCTGGCCGGCACCGCTCGCCTGCCGTTCGTGGTGGGGTTGGACCGCTACCTGCCCAAGGCCCTCGCGCGATTGCATCCGCGCCACGGGTCGCCCTACGTAGCGCTGCTGGTCCAGAGTTCCGTGGCCACCCTGGTCTTCGCAGGGGCGATGTCGGGCGCGACCGTGCGCGACGCCTTCATTGTGCTGGTCGATATGACCATTATCCTTTCGCTGCTGCCCTTGCTGTACATCTTCGCGGCCTATCCGGTGTTGCGGCAACGGGCCGCACGCCTCGACCGCGGCGCCTCCTCGTCGCCGTTTGGCAACCTCGCCTGCTGGCTCACCGGCGCCGCCGGATTCTCCACCACCTTGATGGGCATCATCTTCTCGATGGTGCCGCCCGCAAGCGACCCCAATCCGGGGATGTTCCTGCTCAAGGTGGTGGGAGGGAGTGCGTTGCTGATCGGAATCGGGCTCACGTTCTATCGGCGTGGCCAGGGCAATGTGTGGTGGTGATCAGCGAGGGCAGGGCCCGCGCCTTGGCGGGGGGGGAGCGTCTGCGCGGTGGATCTGGAGCGAGCGATACATCATGGGTTCGATCATCACGGGCCCAGCGTCCGACAGTGCTTTGGGTTTCGGTGTGTTTCTGGGCCTCGGCTCTGGCGCAGTGGGTGCAGCGTGAAGGGCCTTATGCCGGCTTGTCCGCACCCTCCCGGGCCAACTCGCGGAGCGCATTCTTGACGATCTTGCCTACCGGATTGCGAGGGAGGGCGGCCAGGGTCAGCAGGCGCTCGGGCAACTTGAAAGCCGCGACCTGCTTCTCGGTACGAAGGAACTCGACCAGCGAACCGAGATCGACCGAATGTCCCGGCCGCGGCACCACGCAGGCACACAGGCGCTCGCCCAGCTCGGCGTCGGGATAGCCGACCACGGCCACCTCGGCCACGTCGGGATGGGAGACGACCAGGGCCTCGATCTCCTCCGCGGAGATCTTCATGCCCCCGCGCACGACCAGATCCTTCAGCCGGCCCACATATCGCAGATACTGACCCCTGGCTCCGGTGATCTCGAACAAGTCGCCGGTCTTGAAATAGCCCTGCGCGTCGAACGACCGGGCATTGACGTCGGGCGCGTTGTAGTAGCCGGAGAAGACCGTGGGTCCGGCAATGCGCAGCTCGCCGGGCTGCCCCGACGCGTCGATGTCGACCTCGGTCTCGGGATTGACCAGGCGAGTCTGCATGATGTTGTTGATCTTCTGGGACCACGCGGGCACCCCCGGGGTATGCGGCCGTGGAAACAGGGTGGCTCGTTCGGCCGGGTCGGGGATGTCCTGGGGATGGCCGCACATCGCCGCCCCTTCATTGGAGCCGAAGTAGTTCAGGATCTCGACCCCGTGACGCTCGGCATATGTCGCGATCATCCACGGCGACAAGGGAGCGGAGCCCGAGCCGATGCGCTTCAGAAGGTTGAAGTCGATTCCGGCCAGCAATTGATCGTGCTGAAGCAGCCGGTTGAGAATGGCGGGGGCGACCACGGTGTATTCGATGCGCTCGTCGCGGATCTGGCCGAGGAACACCTCGAGGTCGAATGGATGATGCTGCACCAGCGTGCCTCCGCTGAGCAGCCAACCCACGAAGGCCCAGCTCATGCCTCCCATGTTGACGAGGGGGAAGGGGTTGAGCATGCGCATGCCCGGCACCACCGAGGCAGCCTCGATGGTGCCGCGCGCCTGCCAGTACCACTCGTTGGAGCTGCGCGGCACACCCTTGGGATTGGCCTCCGTACCCGAAGTCCAGCAGATCGAGAACACATCGTCGGCGGTCACCGCGATCGAGGCGGCGTAATCACGCACTTCGTTCAGGGGAAGGTCGCCCGCCACTTCGGCCTTCACCGAGACCGCACCCTCGGCCACCGAGTCGCCGAAGACCAGAACCTTGCGCACCCCGGGATGGGTTCGGGCCAGTTCGATCATCATGTCGCCGTGGCCGTGTTTGCCGATACGGGCCGCGGTGATCAGCGCGACGGCGTTGGTCGTGTGAATGGCATGCCGGATCTCGTGTTCGCGGTAGACGGCCGGGAGCGGGGATACCACCACGCCCAGACGATGGCAGGCCAGATAGATCGCGACCTGCTCCACCGAATTCGGCAGTTGCACGATGACAATGTCGTCGCGCCGCAACCCGTGCCGATAGAGCAGAGCGGACAGGCGCTCGACCTCGCTTCGCAACGCACGCCAGTCGAGGCGTCGAGGCGGGCCATCGGTGATGGCCTCGCGATTGGGCGGATCTACCACCGCTTCCTGATCGGGGTGTCGCTCCACGCAGGCGAGAAACGCGTCGTACAGGGTCTTCGTGCCCCAATGGCCGGCGGCCACCATCTGTTGAATCCGCTTCGCGTCGACGAGAATCATGGGTTTCCTCTTCTTCCGGTTTCGGTGACCGCGAGTCTGCCCTTACTTCTTCGCCAGAGCGGAATCGATGAAGCTCATGACGTCGCCCAGGACCTCTTGCTTGTTGGTCTCGTTGAACACTTCGTGGCGGGCACCTGGATACACATGCAACTCGACGGCCGGGCCGCCCAGCTTCACCACTCCCTGCCTTGCCACATCGACCGGGACCAGGGCATCCTCCCCGCCATGCACCCAGAGCGTGGGCAGGGCGCCGAGGCTCGGCCCCTCGTCGATGGCGACGAGGCACCGCACCGTGGCTTCGAGGCTCTCGCGCGTGAGCGCCCCGTGCCACACCAGGGGATCGGCGGCGTAGGCGCGCCCGACTTCGAGATCGCGGGACAGCACCGCGGGGTCGATCGGGATCTCGGGGAAGGGGTCCATGGCGAGCAGCATCCCCGGCAGCGGCCAGGGACCGATCACGGGACCAGAGAGGACGAGGGCGGCAAGTTCGCTGCCGTATCGCTGGGCGTAACGCGCGGCGATCATGCCTCCCATCGAGTGCCCGATGAGAACCAGGGGAATCCCGGGATGCTGTGCGATGGCACGCCCGGCCACACTATGCAGATCGGTCACCACGTCCTCGAAATCCCGGATCAGCATCCGCACCCCCGCCGATCGGCCGTGCCCTAGGTGGTCAGGTCCAAACACCGAAGCACCGTGCCGAACCAGGGCCTCGGCCACATGCTCGTAGCGACCAATGTGCTCGGCCGCGCCATGCGAGAGCACCGCGACATAGCGCGGCCGCGGGTTCTGCCACTCGCGGACCGCGATTCGTCCCCACTTTCCGTCCAACTCCCATTGCCTCGGCATCAAGGGCGCGATCTCGGTCATCTCAACTCTCCTTGCTCTTTCGCAACCGGACTTTCGGCTTCGCGGCCGCGTTCAGGATGGGCGTCCCGCTCGATCCCAACGCCAGCACCTCATCGAATCCCGCGCGCAGGCATTTGGCGAACGCGGGGATGTCGGTCACGGCGGCAGGATCCACGTTGACCCCGATGCAGCAGATCCCGTTGTGCGACACCATGGCGAACATCGCGGCGCAGCCCGGCAACGGCCCGAAGGGGTACATGCGGGTCACCCGCGAGCCTGCGAAGAAGATGGGCTCCGGGATGCCGGGCACGTTGCTGGCCTGCACGTCGTTGCCGCGCGCGATCTCGGCGAAAACGCGGACCAGCGCCTTGGTGGGCAGGCTCATCAAGACCGGCGCGACTGAACCCACCACGTCGAGCGCCGCCCCTTCCCGCGCCCGGGTGACCAACTCATGAATCCGCCGGATCCGCCGGGCCGGATCAGCCTCGCCGAGCGGTCCCGCGAAACGCGCGGCGCTGATGCGATTGCCCCCCAGGGGATCTTCCGCGGAACGCAGGCTGATGGGAATCGACATGGCGAGCGCCCTCGCCGGGGCGCGAAAGCGCCGGTGATAGAGCCGAAAGGCGCCCAGGATCCCGGCCAGGTAGGCGTCGTTCACGGAGCCAGAGGCCGCCTTCGCCGCGACCTTGAACTGTTCGAGCGATACCTCATGGGTCAGGTAGCGATACGAAAGGCTGCGGCCTTTGAGCAACCGCGAACTCTGTGCGGGGGGCGACAGGAACCGCGCCAGGGTTCGGCCAAACGCCGCCGCGTCCATCACCGTCTCGGCCGGGTGTCCGAGCGCTCGACGGGACCCCTTCCAGATGGCCTCTGACCAGTGGGCCACCGCCCCCGGCACGGCACTCACTCGCCGCCTGATCTCATCGGCCATCGCCGTGACGGGCGTGAGCTCCTCCGCGGGCGGCGCCTTCGGCTGGGGCTTCCGCGGATCGGGCTTGCGCGACCGGCTGTGCATCCGCCCGAGCAGTTGCATCGCGCCAAGACCATCGGAGATCACGTGGTGAATCTTCAACAGGTAACCGGCCTGGCCGTCCGCGAGACCTTCGACGAGCATGGCTTGCCAGGGCGAGCGTTCGCGATCGAAGGGCTCCATGGCCATGCGCTGCGCGAGGTTGAGCAGTTGCGCCAGGCTTCCCGGTTTGGGCAGCCTGACCCGGGTCAGGTGATACGCGATGTCGAAATTCGGATCCACCGCCCACGACGGCGCCCCCACCCCGAGGGTCGGCTCGATGACGCGCTTCCGGAAACGCGGCACCATACGCGAACCCCACTCGTGGGAAGCGACGAACCGTTTCCAGTCAGGCGCCCGATCGAACACCTCGACCAGCATCAGAGTCGATCGAAAACGCGGATCGGCCTCGGCCCGCCACATCACGGTTTCGAGCGCGTTCATCTTCCGCTGCGCACCCCATTGCGCGATGTCGGGCGGAAGGTCGGGTTTCACCTTGCCCATTCAAGCCACCCCGTGGATCTCGGACGTCGGGGCCATCCGGCCCAGACCGCGGAAGGCCTGGCGCACCGTGCGGCCGTGATTGACCACCGCGTCGACCTCGCGGGCAATGGGCATCTCGACGTTGTGAATACGCGCCAGGTCCACGACCACGCTGCACGTCTTGATGCCCTCCGCCACCATGTTCATTTCGGCCACGATATCGGTAATGGTTCGGTCGCGCGCCAGTTGCTCGCCCACCTGGCGATTGCGGGAGAGCGGGCTCAGACAGGTGGCCATCAGGTCGCCCATCCCGGTGAGCCCGGCGAAGGTGCGGGGGTCGCCGCCCATGGCCACACCGAGCCTGGACATCTCGGCGAGCCCGCGCGTGATCACCATGGCGCGGGTGTTGTCGCCGACCCCGAGGCCAACCGCCATGCCCGCGGAGATCGCGATCACATTCTTGAGCGCCCCGCCCAACTCGCATCCGGCCACGTCAACGCTGGTGTACACCCGGAAGTTACGGCCCGCGAACACCTGCTGCAGCGACCGCGCCACCGTCTCGTCGGGCATGGCCACCACCGCCGCGGCCGCGTAGCCCGAGAGCACCTCGCGAGCCAGATTGGGCCCACCCAGGAAACCGGCGGGATGTCCGGGCAGCACCTCTTCGATGATCTGGGTCATGCGCAGGTTCGTTATATTTTCGAGGCCCTTGGTCACGCTCAACACCGGCGCCCATGGACGCAGAAACGGAGCGGCCGCCTCCAGAACGCCGCGAAAGCCGTGGGACGGAATGGCCACGACCAGGGCATCGGCATCGGAGACTGCGTCCCGGAGCGAGTCGGTGGCCACGATGTTCGAATGCAAAGCAAGGTCGGGTAGATAGGTGTGATTGGTGTGCCGTTCGTTGATCTCGCGCACCACTTCGAGATGGCGCGCCCAGAGGATGGTCGGCGCGTTCGCCGCAACCAGCGAGGCCACCGTGGAACCCCACGACCCTCCACCCAGAACGCCCACTCGGACCGGCCGGCTCATCGTGCTCTCCTCGCGGCTGCCTTGCGCGACGCCCGCCGCGGCGTCGCGCGCTTCGCCTGGGTTCGCGCGGGTGCGGGCTGAGCAGGGTCTCCGGCACTCGGCCAGGTCGCGAGGGTGTCGACAAACAGTTGACGCACCTCGATCACGTGCCGGTCGAGATCGGCCACTCTCCAGCGAGTGGTGGGAATGGGTGGCAGCACAACGACATCGACGGTGCCCGCGCGCAGGGCGACCTCGCCCCGTCGCAGCAACGCCCCCGCGTTTCGAATGACGATGGGCACGATGGGCACTCGCGCCTGCATGGCCAGGTGAAACGCCCCTTTTCGGAAGGTCGCCCCGAGGCGCGGAGTCGGCGAGCGTGTTCCCTCCGGCGCCATGACCAGAGAAAGCCCACTTTTCAACTTCTCCGCCGCGGGCGCCAACGCGACCCGGTTCTGCGCCTTGTGCCCCGGTTCCACGAACGCGACACCGGCGAACTGGAAGAACTGACCGAAGCCGGGGACGTTCCGGGTGTTCGCCTTGGCCACCCCGGAGTAGTTCTCGCGCAGCAGCTTGGCCAGAATCAACACGTCCAGCTGGCTCTGATGATTGAAGAGAAACATGGCCGGGCGATGCGACCACAGGTGATCCTCGCCCTGGACCCTGATCTCGATACCGGCTATGGACAGGCCCAGGTCGCCGATGAGAGCGGCACTCTTGTTCACCGCTTCACGGCGTGAGCCCTTGAGCAGCCCAGCCCACAGGCCAACCCCCAGGCCGCCTGCCATTCCCGCATAGGCGGCGACACTGCGAGCGATAGTGAGCAGGTCGGGACGTCCGCCACGCGGTGGGAAGCTGAGCACCGGCCATCCGCCCTGGTTCGCCGCCCCGGCCAGGCGGGGCTGCGGATTGACCGCTCGCGGCCGTCCCACCGTTTGCAGGAAGGCCAGGTCCTCGTCGCCATTCGCGTAGGCACAACTGCGCTCGAGATCGATTCGGCGCCGTGCCGCGAATTTCCGCACGGCGTCCGCCTTGCCCTCGCCCCAGGCAAGGGCGCCGGACGGGCGACCGGTCAGCACGCCTTTCCGAACCTGGATGCCCGTGCACAGCACGTGCTCGATGCCCAGCTCTCGCGCCATCGGCTGAATCTGGAATCGCGTGGCCGAAGAGGCGATGACGAGGGTGTGCCCCATGAGACGGTGCGCTTCGATCAGCTCCCAAGCCTCGGGATAGAGACAGCGGGCGATGCTAAGGGCGAACAGGCGCTCGCCCAGCGCTTCCATCTCCGCCTCCGTCTTTCCTTTGAAGGCCTGAAAACCGACGGTCACGAACTCGTCAAAATCGGCTTCGGTTTCGATGCCGCGGATCCCGCTGAGCAGCAGCTGTAGAGCCTCCGGCAACCCGATATCCCCTTTCAGCAGCCGGTGCTTGAAGAACTCGGCCACCGAGTAGCCGTCGATCAGAGTGCCGTCGAAATCGAAGAACGCCGCGATCCGCGGACCGGAGGGCCCTTCCCTGACTTCGGCGATTGCGGCCTCAAGGCTGGACATGAAGTTCCTTCGTGCGTCTGGTCTCGATCTGGTCTATGGCCGCCACCCGTGCGAGGATGGCTTCGAGTTGAGCCTTGAGCTCGCGGCGCTTTGACGCCTGCCCGGCGATGTCCTCGGGTCCTGTCAGTCCACGGTTGGCCGCAAGTTTGAGGCCGTTGAGGAAGCCCTCGCGCGAGACCGCTTCCGGATCGACCAGAAGGCCCTGCATCTGGTACTGCTTCCCGACCGCCACGCAGCGCGCGACGAAAGCGCCTTCGTCGAACTCGCGACCCGGACCGTCCTTGTCGAGCAGATCGGCGACCACCAGGTAGGACTCGAGGAACGATCGCAGAACGTGATGGGCGACCAGGAAACCGATCTTCCCCAGCAGCATTCGCGCCGGCTCCGGCGCGCCACTGTAGCTCTGCCAGGCAGGATCGATCAAGGCCATCTCGGCCAGCAGTTGCTCCGCGAACACGGGCTTACTGGCGAAGAAGAATTCGAACTTGAGCAGGTCGCGCAGGCGCAGGGCCTCCTTCCAGGCCTGCTCCCGGGGATCGTCGCCGCCGCGTTCCGCCACGTACAGAAAAGCGAGTTCGACGATGGCGCGGGTCACGAACCAGTGGACAGCGTTGTTGCGATAGAAGGCGGCGATATTGTGTTGACCAGGAGGGATGAGGTACACGGGCTCCGAGCCCTCCGCATAGCAGGTCAGAAGGCCCGCGCGCTTGAGTGCGTCCAGGATCCCCAGGGTACCTTCCGCGGTGGAAAAGCCCTCGAGGCCGCTCGTGGGCAGGCCTCGCCGCGTCACATACTCGAGAAGCGGCGCCACGAGCGCTCGAACCTGGCCAAGGGTGAGGGCCCGGCCGCGCACCCCCAGGAGAGCCAGAGTCACCAATCCGTTCGCCAGCACCGGTGTCGCGCGATTGATGCGGTCGCAGACCTCGAACGCGATTCGCTCCACCGCGAGTCGGGGATTGGACGCTCCCACGCCCCGAAGAGCCAGCCCCTCGGAGAGAGGCAGCGGTTCGCCGAAGCGAACGTAGACCTCACCCGCGTGCCGCCGCTGCTGCCGCACGTAGCGCAAAAGCCACCCCAAACCCTCCGGCCTCTTCTCCGCACCGTGTTCCTCCGCGGCCATCGATTGAACTTCCGGCAGGTGGTCGTAGTTGATCGAAACCGGGACCAGAATGGCATCGTCAGCCCGACTCTGCTGGATGGCGTCGAGGAGGTAGCGCAGCAAACCGTAGCGCGGCGGCCGCAGCTTGCCGGTGCGCGAACGCCCCCCCTCGATGTACCACTCGAGATTGGTACGCCGCGCGACCAGATAACCGAAGTACTCGCGCAGCGCGAGCTTATAGATCGGATCGTCCTTGAAGGTGCGGCGGATGGTGATGCCGCCGGCCCGCCGCAGGAGGGGGCCGAGCGGCCAGAACCCCATGTTGGCTCCGGGCAGTGTGAAGTTGGCGGGAAAACCGTGCCGGCCAAGCAGAGCCCCGAGGATCAGGGGGTCGGCATACGAGCGGTGCGAGGGCAGGAAGACCAGCGCCTGCTTCAGGTTGAGCCGGGCCAGTCGTTCGAGACCGGCCTCGTCCACGCGCACATCCCAGGTGCGAGCGTGGAGCGGTCGCAAAGCCCATTGGTAGAAGCGCAGGATCCACGGCTTCTGCACCGCGACCATCTCGTTCAGGCAGCCCCGCGTTCGCTCGACGACGATCGGCCGCGCGAGCTTCTGTTCGGAAGCGGCGCTCCCGATCGCCTCCTGAACCCCCGCGCGGCCGAGAATCGAATCGACGACATCGCGCGCTGAGTGATTCTGCGTCTGCGGCGAGAGACCTTCAGCCATGGGCTCGTTTCCCATTCCGAGAGTACCCCCCTGGCCTCGCTTCGACAAGCGAGCGTATCGATCCCCGCTCAGCCCCGGGCCACGGGCTTAAAGGGAACCGCCATCCTTTCTTGCGCTTCGCCCCGCAAGCGAGGAGAGGGGCGGGGGCTGCGCTTGCCGTCCGGGCGCATCGCTCGGTGCGACGTGGATTTTCGCCACTCACGGTTAGGCGATGGTCGGGATGGCTTCGAAAACGACGCCGCGGAGACTGTGAAGATCACAGATCTCCTGATCACGGGTCAGAAGGGCGTCGGCTCCATGGCGGATTGCCGTGGCCACGTGGATGGAGTCGACAAGCTTCAGCCGAGTCTCCGCGCGAACCTCGGCGGCCAGGGCAAGGATATCGTTGGACACATCGGCCACTACGATTCCAGCGTCCGAGAAAAACGCTTCGAACCTTGCCCGGCGGTCGGCTTGGCCCAACCGAATGGGTTGCACCATACACTCCACGCATGCCAGCCGAGACGTGAGGAGCGTTCCCGTCGGATGGTCGGCCACAGCGCGTAAGCGCCCAAGGCAGAAGGTCCGGATTGCCATCGAACCCTCGACCGCATATATGAGGGGGTTCGTGTCGAGGTAAAGGCGCATCAGCGACGGTCGTCGCGGCCCTCTTTGATTTCAGCATCGATGTCTTCCTGGCTCCGCGTTCCTGGCGGGAAGCTCTCGATGAGCCGAATCAAGGAGGAAACGCTGCTCTGCTGTGGCGTCTTCACCACGACGCGGACCTCCACCGACTGAATATCAGGCGGCAACGGGGCGTCCAAGCGGAGTGAGTCGCCTTCGATGTGGGCAGGAAGAGTCACAGTCTCCATTTGGTTCCCTCAGCCTTGATGTTATCCCGTCTTCTCCTCCGTTCATGGAACCGCCGGGCAAACTTACGGCCAGAGCGTCGCTGCCCCCACCAGTCTCCACGTCGGGTCCGTCCGATCGAACGGCGACGCAAACTGTGTCAATGAGCCAAATGCATCGTGTCCCGCTCGCCTTCCACGAGGCGGACCTCCCCATAGCCGCTAACTGAGCCCGGCTCGTCCAGGGGCGGCATCCGGTCGGCGCGTTATCTACTGAACATCGGCGACCTTGCCATCCTGAAACGTGACCCGAATGTCCTTGTAGACCCAGATGACCTTGGGGCCCAGGTCGATCACTTTTTCCGGTGGGCCAAAGGCTCCTCGAACCTCATCAAATGACATGCCGATCTTCATCGTCGGGGCGCCGCCGCTGTCCGGGTTGCTCGCGGCCGATGATGCTCCGTCTGGAATGAGCCACTTGTAGAGGAACGCGCGGGCCTCTTCGGCTTTCATCTCCATGAGTTGATTCCCAAGGCTGAACTCGAGATTCGCCTGGACGTAGAGAGAACGCTGCGTTCCCCCTACCATGATTGGGCGTCTGGTCTTGGTGGCCAAAGAGGCCTTCAGCTCCCGGCGTTTCTCGTCCACGTCTACATTCGTCATGCAGACCTTCGTGTCCTGGTCCAGGTTGATGTCGATCGCTTCCTCGGCGTTCTTGGAGAAGAGACTCCCCATGAATCCTCGCTTCGACTTGCCAATCTGACCATCCACGGACACGAGGTTCCAGATCGGGGTATTGCCCAAGCCGAGCGGAGTGCCCAAGACGCCGTCAAGTCGGAGCCGGAATGTATCGCCCGCCCTCTTAAAGCTGGCGCTACTCGTCGAGCCCTCCAGGACGCAAAGCTGAAGAGACTGCCGTAACTCCTGTTCGAGGATCTTGGCCCACTCTGGCTGTTCGGCAGCGAGGCATGGCACACAAAGGAGACTGAGAGCGGTCGCGCAACGTCGAATCATTTCTTTTCCTCTTTCTCGGGTATCACGGGCAGGATCGCCCGGGAGATTCTGGTGTTGCCATGAACGAAGGCTCGGAACTGCGTTCCCTCCGGGATCTCAGTGTCTTTGCCCTTCTTCAGCAGACCCAAGGGGCTCACCAGGGCGAGGCCGAGCGCGGTCACCGTCTTGCTTTGGCCCTCCCGAAAACGCCAGCCTCGGATTGGAATCTTCGTGTCACCGACCTTGAAATAGTCGACGCGCAGGCTGAGCGCGCCCGCCGAGCCGACGAAACCGGAGCGATTCACTTCCATGACGGTCCCGGAAGCTCGATCCCCCTTGCGGGCGACCAGGACCTCGCCCACGACGACATCCTCGTCGAGTGTGAATCGAACGAGATCTCCGGCATAGGAGCGTTTCGAACTCAGGGGCTCGGAGAGACGGAGCACCACCTCGGTGTCATCTGGGATCACGAGAGTCTCCGGCGCCGACTGGGCGAGACTCAGCAGCAGGGACGGGAGCAGAAGAAAGCGGAAGGCACTTTTGGTCCGCGCGTTGCGAACCGGCTCGAACGGCAAGGACGGCTCCCACATGTGGAACCCTCCTCTCTTGTCGGCTATGTTGCTCCTGGAATCGGCCGAAAGTCAAGGGCGCGCGTATCGCGCCATCAATAATGTAACCCTGAGGGGTATCGTCGAGACATTTGACCCGGTAACCCTCGTGGAGGGTTGCGAGCGTGGGAAAAGAGCAGAGACGGCGGTACTTGGCGACGGGCCACAGGCGATACCGGAGGGCCAGTCGTCATGGTCGAGATCTGAACGGCGGCCGGCTACCCGTGGTCGCTGCGGCTCAAGGCACTCCTGCCGGTCTGGCTGCCCAAACTACGGAACCGGCTCGGCATCACGCGAGCCAGCGAGGCGCAGATCTTGAAGATCAGCGCGCGCCAGATCGATCGCCGGGGCGGAGATTTCATCCATTCGATGAATCTGACCGACATTCTCACGACCTGGGTGGAGACGCGGGCGGTGCAACAACCTGCCTTTCGCCTTGGTGGGCGTGGATTCGGAAAACGGCAGCGAATTCGTCAACCATCATCTGCTGCGCTACTGCTGGGCAGCTGTGGATGCGCCTCCATGGCGGCACCGATCCTGCAACACTTTCGGTGAAGGGTCGATATTCTCAGGGTTGCGTTGGCGCGGCTGAACCCCCCGCGCCCGAAGGCGGCAGCGGCCTTGGCGGCAGGGTCACGTGGAGCGTGCCGCTCTCGGCCTCGCGCGTTCTCAGCATCGTGAAGATGCCGTCAAGATCGTAGTGATGCTCGCTTGCGATCGCGTCTCGGATGGCGCGGACCTCATCGACGATAGGGTCGTCGCTCATTGTTCCTCCTCTCCCAGCAGCTCAAGCGGCGTGCAAATAGCCGGTGACCGGAATCCCGCGAACCGGCACACGGCCTCAATCTTCTCTCTTTGGAGGCGGTCGCTACATCACCTTGGGGCCCTTCCCGACGAGCACTACAACCTGCGAAACCCTCAGGACAAGCGGTGATCGTCTTACGAATAGGTGTAACCTCTGGATGTGAAAGAGATTCGCTTTCTCGGTTCATCGCGGCAGGAGATTGCGCTGTTCCCGGCCACGGCTCGATCGCGGGCGGGACATGACCTCTATTTGATCCAGCTTGGCGAGGATCCGGGTGATTTCAAGCCGATGCCCACCGTGGGCAAGGGCGTTTGCGAGATCCGGATTCGCGACCAGGCGGGCGCCTTTCGGGTGCTCTATGTCGCGAAGTTCGCCTCCTGCGTGTACGTCCTTCACGCGTTCCAGAAGAAGACTCAGAAGACGGCTCAGCAGGCGCTGAGGGTCGCGACGCAGCGCTACGGATTGATAGAGGAGAAGTGATCATGGCCAGACAAAACGTCTTTCTCGAACTCGGGTTTCCCAAGCACGAGGCCGCGGTGATGCTGATGCGCTGCGACCTCGCTCAGGAGATTCGCCAGTGGCTGAAGAAACGCCACCTCTCTCAGGCCGCCGGTGCTGAGATTCTTGGCATCAGCGCGCCGCGAATCAACGAGATCGTGAAGAACCGCGTGGAGAAGGTCTCCGTGGACTACCTCCTCGGCCTCTGCGCGAAAGCGGGGATCTCGGTGTCCATCAGGCTCGCGGCGTAGCTCGAGCCCGGCTCTCCGCGCTGACCGCACCGCTCTCTAAACCGTGCTTGACACGATGAAACTCACCGTTGTCGTAGCGCTGCCGCCGATGTTGAGGGTAGCCACCGTCTTCGCATTCGCCACCTGATAGTCGCCGGCCTTCCCCGCGCACTGTTTGTAGGCATCGAGAAGCATGCGCACGCCCGTGGCGCCGACCGGATGCCCAAGCCCGATGAGTCCCCCGCTTGGGTTGATCGGAATGCGGCCGCCCATGTCGATATCGCCGTTCTCCACCGCCTTCCAGCTCTCACCTGGGGCGGTGATGCCGAAATGGTCGATCGCCATGTATTCGGTGGTGGTGAAACAGTCGTGAGTCTCAATGGCGTCGACCTCATCGACGGATGCGATCCCCGCGCGCCGGAACGCGTCGGTGATGGTGCCGCGCACATGCGGGAAGACGTACTCTGCGCCCCGACTCGCCTCGATTTTCGCGCTGTAGGTGATGGGGGCGGTGCGATGTCCCCAGCCGCGGAGTCGAGGCAGATCCTCGAGCTTGAGACCGTGCTCGCTCGCGTATCGAGCCGCTCGCTCGGCCGAGGCCAGGAACACAATGGCGGCACCATCCGTCACCTGACCGCAGTCCTGCTTGCGAATGCGTCCGTCGATGACGGGATTGCTCCCCTCGTCGGCGGTGAAGCTCGCATCGGTGAACACCCATTTGCGGGTCTGGGCATTGGGGTTTCGCCTGGCGTTCCCGAAGTTGATCTGCGCGATCCGCGCGAGATGCTCCCCCTTCAGGCCGTAGCGCTTCTCATATTCGTCACCCAGCAGGCTGAACATGTGCGGCCAGGGGTACTTCACGTCCTGGCACTCGTGCCCGTTCCACATGGCGGTGCCGCCGATGTTCGCCGCGGCCTGCTCCCCGGGGACATTGCGCATCTGCTCGATTCCAACCACGGCGGCGAGGTCGTACCTTCCGCACTCGATATCGGCGGAGGCGGCCAGGACCGCGAGGCTGCCAGAGGCGCACGCCCCCTCGTGCCGGCCGGCGGGAACGCCCGCGAAGGCAGGGTCGCTCGCCGCGAAGAAACCGCCGAGGTGTCCCTGGCCGCAGAAGACCTCGGCCGCGAAGTTGCCGACGTGCGCCACCTGAACATCACGGGGCTCGATCTTCGTGGCCGCGAGACCGGCCTGAACGGTGTCGCGGAACGCCTCGAAAAGCTCCTGACCGTTGCGCGCCCAGTTCTGGGAAAAATCGGTCTGATGGCCGCCGAGAACGTAAACCTGCGATGTCATCCGCGCTCCTTCAAGTCGTGGCGCGCAATCTAGTCGGTGCCACCAGGTTGCGCAATGCGCGCACTGGAGAGGTGGCCGGGCAGGGCGCGACCCCAATAGTTGAAGCTCCCGAACTTCCAACCCGGAATGTACATCGTCGACATCTCGCTCACGCGGAACCCGGCCTCCTTGATAATGGCGGGAATCGGCCGATTGAGATTGCAGCCCCCGGCCAGGGCTTTCCAGACCGGATTCAAGCGGTTCTGCCATCGGCGAACCCTCTCGTCGGGGGCAATGCCGTGCTCACAGAAGAGCAGCTCCCCGCCGGGCTTGAGCACCCTGGCCATCTCGCTCAACGGGCGCCGGACGTCCTTGAGAGTGCACAGCGTGTAGGTCACGAGTACCGTGTCTACGGTCCCATCGGAGAGTGGTATCTCCTCGGCGGAGACGTTCAGGAACTCAACTGGAAATCCCGCGCCTCGGACCCGTCCTTCGGCCAGCGCCCACATCTCTTTCGAGGGTTCAAGAGCCCAGACCTGCGTCACCTTCCCCGGGTCATAGAAGGGCAGGTTCAGCCCCGAACCGAAGCCCACTTCCAGCACCCTCCCCGAGGCCAGAGGCACAACCTTCGCCCGTTGCCGCATCGCGGGCCTTATGCCGCAGGCCGCATCGATGATCTTCGGCAGCAGAAAGCGCCCATAGAGACCCATCAGCCTGGCCCCCCATTTGGATTCGCTCGGTTCAGCCGCCCCACGCTACGGAGATTACCGTTCGCGGGCTAGTTCGCCATCGAGCAGGTGTGCGACATGGTTGTGGGGCGATCCTGCAAGACCCGGTGGATGCCGGTGGCTGAGCTTGCGCTGCCCTGAGCCTGTCGAAGGGTCGAAGCCACCCCCAACGCCGGTCCCTTCGACGAGCTCAGGGACCGGATGCGATCG
>JANODX010000034.1:0-76739 GCA_031412915.1 Vicinamibacteria bacterium
CTACTACCGGAACGTGGCGCCCTGGTTCCTTCCCTATCTCGCCGATCGGCCCATCACCCTCACGCGGTACCCCGACGGCATCAACGGCAAGAGCTTCTTCCAGAAAGACGCCCCGCCCTTCATCCCCGGATGGATGCGCACCGAGCGGCTGTGGAGCGAAGACACCGGCAAGGAACTCGATCTCATTATCGGCGGCGACCGGTCACAAGGCGATCTGGAGACGCTCCTGTTCATCGCGAATCTCGGCGCCATTGTTCTCCATGCCTGGAACGCGCGAGCCTCGGACCCTGCCCGGCCTGACTGGATCATCCTGGATCTTGATCCCAAGGAAGCGCCCTTCGAACACGTGATCACGCTGGCTCAAGAGGCGAAGGCCCTGTGCGATGAAATCGGTCTCCCGAGCTTCGCCAAGACCACCGGATCGTCCGGTCTGCATGTCCTTCTGCCCACCGGAGGCGCACTCACCCACGAGCAATGCAAGACCTTCGGAGAATTGCTGGCCAGAGTCATCGTGACCAGGCGTGATCCCATCGCTACCATCGTGCGCATTCCGGCCCACCGGGGCGGCAAGGTCTACATCGACTTCCTTCAGAATGGCCACGGAAAGCTCCTTGTGGCGCCATTCTCCGTGCGACCGCTGCCCGGCGCCCCCGTCTCGATGCCGCTTCAATGGTCCGAAGTCTGTGAGGGCCTGACCCCGCGACAATTCACCATTGAAAACGCGATTCCTCGACTGCGCAAGCTCGAGCACGACCCCCTGATCGGGGTCCTGAAGGAAAAGCCCGATCTGCTGGGCGCATTGGGAAGATTGGGAGAGCGTCTTGGCTGAGCGTCTTTTTTTCTTTGATGGCGCGAGCGTTGAGGCGGCACGCGAGGCCCGGGCGCGCGGTGAGCGGGTGGTGGTGTTCTCGGAAACCGCCGCCCGTTGTCTCGTCGGCGCGTCCGTTCCCTTCGTGAGATCGCTGGACGTTCTGGGCGACGACCCGGAGATGCCCTTGTATCGAGCCGCCGCGGATTGGACGCAGCAGTTCGGAAACAAGGCGGTGGATGCGAGCGGGCAAACCCTCAAGGATGCGCTTCAGTTCCGAGGAACCACCCTGTGGTGGTGGGCTGAGTTGTACCTTCACCACAACACGGAAGCGGTGCGTCACGTGCGTTTCCTGGAGACGGTGGCCCGGGTGTTTGAGACGTTCGGCGCGAATGCCGTCCGCACCCACGGTCTGGCGTCGGACCAGACTTTGCTGGTCGAACGATTCTGCCGGCCCCGCGATCTGGGGTTCATCGGCGCCGAAACGAAAGCGATGGCAGGTCCGAGCGGCCGAACCGCCCTGACTGCTGGATTGCTGGAGGCTTCGAAGATGGTCGCTTCGGCCACCAAGAGCGCGGGCGGGCGGGACGAACGCCTGATCTCGAGGGGTGTGGTTTTCGTTTCCCACGCCGCGTTCTGGAAGTCACGGACTACGGTAGAGGGGAAGGAAGAGAGCTACGAGCACTATTTTGACGCGCTGCTCTGGGAATCGAAGCGACGAGGTCTTCCGGTTCTGACTCTCGGGGTGGGTCCACAGAACACCTTCCGAACACGTTCAACGAGCCAGAAGTGGAAGGAACGTCTATCCCTGCAGCGGGACGAGCGCTACCTGCACATCAATCGTTTCGTCACCCCCCGACTCGCCGCGTCGGCGCTCAAGGTATTTGGAACCGCGATGAGCATTCGCAACCGGTTCCAGAATGCGGCCTCGTTGAGCGCTGCATTTTCGCATCGAGGAGTGTCCTTCGACGATCTGTCCCGGGAGGATTTCGGGCGCACCCTGCTTCATCAGGTGCCCTGGGCGGCCCGCTGCCTTCTCGAGTTCGACGCTGCGTTTAGGGAACTGGATCCACGCCTCGTCTGCTTGTACGCGGAAAGTTCGGGCCTTGGCCGCGCCGCCATCGAAGCCGCGCGCACGCTCAACGTGAAGACCCTCGGGGTCCAGCATGGGATCCTCTACCCCAACTACTTCTCGTATGAACGGACGGAGGAGGCTGTGGTCCAAGGCACTCCAATTCCCGACACCACCGCGACGTACGGCGAGGACGGGGTTCGCTTGCTCGAAACGGCCTTCCGCTACCCGAAGGGCCGGGTGATTGCTACCGGTTCCCCGCGTTACGACGCTCTGGTGGCGGAAATCCAGACGGTGAATCGCGATGAGCGACGGCAGAGCCTCGGGGTGGCTCCCTCCGACAAGCTCGTGATCCTTGCCAGTCGTTACACCGGCATCCGCGACACCCACAAAGCCTCGGGACTCGCGTTCTCGAGCCTGCTGAGAGCCGTGAGCCGCATCGAAGGTGCGCAACTCATCGTCAAGCCCCATCCCGCCGAACCCCCCCAGGCCTACGATCAGGAAATCGCCGCCGCCGATCTCGGCGACCGGGTCAGGGTGGTTGCCGATCGCTCGCTCACCGACCTCCTGCCCGCGGCAGACCTCCTGGTGACGGTGGAATCGCTCTCCGCCGCAGAGGCGATCGTCGCCCTCGTGCCGGTGGTGGTCCTGCGCCATCCGTCCAACCTGCGCGACCTGGTGCGCAGCGGCGCTGCTTTCGGCGTGCCGGACGGTGAAGATCCGCAGCCGATCATCGAGGCCTTGTTGACCAATGCTTCGGTCCGCGCGAACTGGCGGAAGTCGCGCGACGCCTTCCTGCGAGACGTCGCCCACGGCGTCGATGGGAAAGCCCTCGACCGTCTCATCGAACTTGTATCGCGGATGGCCGGTCTCGATTAACCTCCGGCCATCGCCATGAACCCCACAACGATCCGGATCGGATCGCGCGAAGTCGGCTCCACCCAACCCTGCTTCGTTCTCGCCGAGGTTGCTTCCGCACATGAGGGCTCGGTCGATCAAGCGCTCAAGATGCTTGATGCCGCCTTCCGCATGGGCGCTGACGGCATCAAGTTCCAGCTCTTCAAGGCCGATCGACTGGTCGTAAATCGCCATCCCGGCCGGAAGGATTTCGAACAGATCGAACTCACCGACAAGGAATGGCGCAAAGTTCTTTCGCAGGCCAAGGGTTCGGGTCTGTCGTTGCTGGCTGAATGTTTCGATGCGCCATCACTCGACCTCGCCGTGGAGGCGGGGGCAGACGCGTACAAGGTCCACACCACGGATATGGAGAACAAGGACTTCATCCGCGCGGTGGTCGATGTGAAGAAGCCGGTCTTCTTCGCGACGTGCTGCGTCCATGAAGAAGCGCTGGCCGAGGCTCTCGCGATCGTCGGCGATCGGGAACTGGGCCTGCTGTTCGGCTTCCAGACCTTCCCGACTCCAGTCGAGGAGATCCGGTTCCGAGAGCTTGAAAGCATGAAGTCGCGGTACGGCGTGCCCATCGGCTTCCTGGACCACACCGACGGCGGGACGTTGTTCGCGCTGATGGCTCCGGCCCTCTCGGTGACCTACGGCGCCGATCTGGTCGAGAAGCACTTCACTCTCGATCGTTCGAAGAAGGGCTTCGACTACCAGTCCTCACTCAACCCGGAGGACTTCCATCGCATGGTGGAGATGATCCGCACCGCCGAGCGCGCGCGCGGCGAATCCGGCCAGCCCATGTCCGCGGCCGCCGATTCGTATCACCGGAAGATGGCGCGTTTCATCGTGGCTCGCACTCTGATCGGCCGGGGCGACGTCATCACCGCCGAAAAGCTCGACTTCAAGAGGATCGACCCGAACAAGGACCCCGGCCTGTCGCCTCGCGACATGAACGCCCTCGTGGGACGGCGAGCCAAACACCCGATCGAGGCCGATGCCACGATTCGAGAGGACATGCTCGATTGAGCCGGACCATCTGCCTGGTGACCGCGCGCATGGCCTCGGCGCGCTGCCCGGGCAAAGCCCTCCAGGAACTGTTGCCGGGAGAGCCGCTGCTCGCCGTGCTGCTGGCGCGGATGCGAACGTCGAGGACGGTCGACGAGGTGGCGCTCGCCACGTCCGTGAAGCCGGAGAACGATGCGATCGCCGACCTCGGCCGCAATCTCGGAGTCCGCGTCTTTCGCGGAGACGAAGACGATGTTCTCAAGCGTCACGTCGACGCAGCCCGGGAGTTCGCGGGGGACCACCTGGTCCGGGTGACCGGCGACAATCCCCTGACCGACGTGGGCACGATGGACACCCTGGTGAAGCGGCATCGCGAGCGCGGGGCCGACTACACGTACGTCCCGGGCGAGGCGCTGCTCATGGGCATCCTCGCGGAGGTTGTTTCACGCGACGCCTTGGAACGTTCGTGGAATCGAGGTGAGCCGAAGCACCGCTCGGAACTCGTGACCCTCTACATCAAGGAGCATCCGGCGGACTTCCGGATCGCCATGCTGGATCTCGACCCGGCTCTCCGGCGACCCGCCTACCGACTCACCGTCGACCACCCGGAAGACATTCGCCTCCAGCGCGAAATCTTCAGGATCTTGGACCACGGACCGCTCGTCGAAACGCGCGAAGCGATCGCGTTGCTCGACGCCCGCCCCGACCTGGTCGCCATCAACGCCCATCTCACCCACAAAGACGTCAACCACCGCTCGGTGGAGCTGGACGCCATGGTCAAGGCCGCGCAGGCGACGGAGCCTTAGCGACCGCGAGCTGAGGCCGGACTACGTCCGTGACGGTGTCGGGGGAAACGCGGCCCAACGGTCCCTGAGCGTGTCGAAGGGACCACCCGTGAGTTCCACCGCTCGACGGGCTCATGGCCGGCAAGCTCAGACAAAGTGTTCTCTCGGCAGAAAGTCGTCAAGCGCCCGCGCCGGTGTGGCCGTACCCACCTTGTCCTCTCTTCGTGTCCGGAAGCTCGGCGACTTCGGTCCACCCGGCCTGCTCGACCCGCGAGATCACGAGCTGAGCGACGCGCATGCCCCTCGAAACCACGAACGAAGCTTCACCGTGGTTGATCAGGACGACCGCGAGCTCGCCTCGGTAGTCGGAGTCGATGGTCCCGGGCGAGTTCAGCACCGCGATGCCGTGCTTGAGGGCCAGACCGGAACGCGAGCGAACCTGTCCTTCGTATCCCGGCGGAATCGCCAGGGAGAACCCGCAGGGCACGAACTGACGCGCGCCCGGAGCGATCGTGCAATCGGCCTCGATGGCCGCATACAGGTCCATCCCCGCCGAGCCCTCGGTTTGATACGCGGGAGGCGGAAGGCCGGCGCCGCCACGGAGGGGTTTGAAAGGGATCTTCATATCGGGCCAGAGCCTAGCGCGGCCGGCACGACTTGAAGGCCGGGAGGGAGTCGCAGCGTAGACTGCCCCCATGCCCCTACCGCCCATATACGATCCCAAGGCCGTCGAACCCCTCTGGCAGGAACTGGCTGCGGTCGGCGTCGAGCCTCTGACCACACCAGAGCAGGTCGATCAAGCGCTGACCGCGAAGTCGGGCACAACACTCCTGATCGTGAACTCGATCTGCGGCTGTGCCGCCGGCCAGGCTCGGCCGGGCGCCATGCTCGCGCTCCAGAACGCGGTCATTCCGGATCGATCGGTGACGGTGTTCGCCGGCGTCGATCGTGACGCGGTGGAACGGGCACGAAACCACATGAAGGGCTATGCGCCTTCCTCCCCCAGCATCGGCCTTTTCAAGGACGGCAAGCAGGTCTTCATGCTGGAGCGCACCGACCTTCAGCGATTGAACGAGCCTCAGGTCGCGGAGGCTCTGCGCCAGGCCTTCAACGCCCACTGCTCGAGAACCGGGCCTTCGATCGACGCCGAGACGTTCAAGCAAATCCGGCCTTACGAGGGCTGCGGTTCGCGCATTCCGATGATGCCTGTCCGGGCCTGAAGCAGACTTTCGGAGAATTGGCGCTCGACCCGGGTCCCACGACCTTCGACCGGAACCGCTGCGGCCGCGCTGTTTGCGGGCGGGTGAATCACCCTTTCTCGACGAAGGCCCGGAGCCGGCCGAGTGCCTGGTCCCACTGGTCCGAAATCTGATCCAGATAGCGGCGAGCTTCGCTCACTCGCCTCGCTTGAAGCTTCCAGACACGCTCGCGACCGGCCCGATCGCTGCGGACCAAACCCGCTTCTTCAAGCGCGCACAGATGTTTGGTCACGGCCTGACGGGAGACCTTGGAACCTTCAGTCAATCGTACGATCGACAGGGGGCCGCCACCACAGAGTCGAGCCACTATGTGCAGGCGCGTTTCGTCGCCGAGAGCGGCGAAGACCGGAGCGGCGCCGAACAGGGGCGCGCCCGCTGCGCGCTTCTGGGGCGAGGCGCTCCGATTTCCCACCCGGGTGCGCGGGGTGAGCGCCTTCATGCCCTTGGCGGGAGGGTGAGGAATTTCTCGATGAGCTTGACCTGAAGCGTCCAGCCGCCGTCGTTGGCGGCGAAGGCCTTCGCGCGTCGTTCCAGGGGTATCTGATCGAAGCCCGACTCGGAAATGGTCAGCAGTGTGCCGCCCGACGCTTCCTCCAACTCGAACACGATGCGTGTCGTTGGCTCAGCGGAGTAGTCGACCCCCGGCTCGACCGCGAAAGGATGCCAGCGGAAGCAGATTCTTTGCATGGGTTCGATGCGGTCCACGAAGAAGTCGAACGCCTTTCCGGCGTAAGGCTTCTGAAGCTCGGCGACTCCTTCATCGACGGTGGTGGGGACGATGGTTCCAGTCAGGCGGGCGCCCTCGCGGAAAGGAGCGTCGAACGCCACCCCGAACCAGGCGCCAAACTGCGCGGCCTCGCTCACCGCGCTCCACACGCGTTCGCGCGGCGCCAGCAGCAGGATTTTCTTTTCAATGCGATCGGTGTTCATCTGGGGGCTCCACCTTTTTCAGAAATATTCAAGCAACCGAAAGGTTGCTCTTTTATAACACCCCGCCGCGCTTAGAGCAACCGAAGGGTTGCATGTTCCGCCCCACCCGGGGCAATGATCAATAATCAATGATCCGAGAGAGGGTTTCGGCCCTTGACGGAACGACCGATCCTCCGTAAACACGGCTGGCCGAACCTGGCCTCGATCTCCGCACAGAAAGCCTTGAACAGTCGCCGGCGTTGGTCCGGTGTCCGCCGCCGCTGACGCCGGCCAGGAGCCTTGCCGGCGTCAGAACTCGACTTCAGCGGTCGTCGTCGTCGTGGTTGTGGCCGCAGGGATGGGGAGACGTACACACACTCGCCTGCGCCGTCAATGACGTGAAGGGTGTGTTCGTGATCCCGCTGACGGCGATGTCGTCGATCTCCCAGCCGGGGGCGCCGGTGGACTCATCGGCGCCGATCCGGAACCGGATCTTGACGTCCTGGTTCGCGAAGGCCGTGCCCAGGTTCAGGGTGACAGGGGCGAAATTCGGCCACCCCACCATGCGATTCACGAAGGCCGGGCGACTGGCGCCGATGGGAGCGATGGTGGCGACGTGGGTCAGGCCGTTATAGGGGGCGCCCGTGCCGATGTCGGCCCAGGTTGCCCCGCCGTCGGCGCTCAGCTCGACCACGCCGCCGTCCCAGCCGGCGTTCTCGAACGAGAACCGGTGCGAGAACGAAATGACCAGGGGGCCTGTCCCCACATGTAGTGTGGGCGAGACCAGGATCTGCTCATCCGGCAGGTCGGCCCTGACGCCATCGGTCTGGCCGTTGTTGTCCGGTCCCCAGAAGACCTTCCGCGTCGGGGAAAGAGCACGCTGCTGCCAGGCCCCGATATTGGGTGCGGTGGTCGGGTCGCCAAGAATCGTCCAGGCGGTGTACGCAGACTCCACCGTCTCTACAGCCGAGGACGCCGCGTTGTCGTCGTAGTTCAGACGCTGGGTCGAAACCACGTTCAAGGGACCCGGCAAACCGAGCCGGGGAGCCGAGATACTGATCTGTAGATCGGCCGCCTCTATTCCCACGGCACCGTTCAAGGCCACCCGGATCGACCTCGAGGTTTCCTTTTGCCTGGCCAGGGCCGGGAATTCAACGACATTCCCGGACGGGAACGTCAGGTGGGGGTTGCTGGAGGCGACGGTCACGGTGACGGCCTCCAGTTCCTTGCCCTGGTTCTTCAAGGTAATGCGCAGGCGGCCGGTTTCACCGTTGTCGAGCACATCATCGTCATCGCAGGTGTCGCGGTCGGTGAGGGTGGCACTCACGAATTCGACCTGAGGCATTTCCCAAATCCCTCGTCCATAAGTCGCGATGCGGACGAAACCGCCGTCCGGCGGCATGTAGATGTCGTTGACGCGCACGGTGGGAAGTCCGTTGCCGTACGTTTCCCAGGTCGCTCCGCCGTCGATCGTGCGATAGATACCCACGTGGGTGCCCGCGAAAATGGTGTTCCGGGTCGCGTCTTGCGGGTCGAAGTAAACCCGAGTGACCGGCAGGTCCGGCAGGCCGGCCTGCCTCACACTGAACGTCGCGGTCGACCAGGGGTCGGTCGGATTGGCGATGGAGGCCTTGATCACGCGGATGGCGCCGGTCGCCTGGGCTACTGAGGTGATCCACAGATTCTGGTTGTCCTGCCAATTCACGTTGGTGACAAAGCCCAGGTACCCGGGAACCGCGGTCGTCAGGTTGATGTCCGTCCAGTTCGCCCCGCCATCGGTGGTGATGTCGATGAAGCCTCCCGCCGCCCCCACCGCGATACGATTCAGGTCGGTGGGGCTCACGCCGAGGTTGTACGGACTCGAGCGGAATCGCCGCGCGGGTGGCAGGCCGGGAGAGGGCACTCCCACCGCAGATCCGATCAGGGCCCAACTCAACCCTCCGTTGACGCTTCGCCACACGCGGGCGTTCGAGAAATGGAAGAACACGCGGCCGCTCGGGTCCAGACCCGGGGGGGCCGGAACGATCGCAGTGAAGAAACCGAAGCCCACGTCGCTCAAACCGGAAGTGGCCGCAGCCCAGTTCTGGAAGACCTCCGGGGGAGTGTTGCTGAGGTTGGTCCGCATGCTGGAGCCCTGCGCGCTGCCGATTACGGTGTTCGTATTCTCCTGGCTGTACGCGGCGCCCATGCCGTCGCCGCCGATCACCTGGTTGTGAATGGTCCCGTTGTCGGTGCGAAGACGAGTGCCGTTGTCCTGGGTGCCGCCGATGACGAGGTTTGGGAGAGTGGGGTTGCCGGCGACCGTGTAGTACAGGTGCGTCACCAGACCGTTGTTCTTGTCGCTGCTGAACGTGGCGCCATTGTCTTCGCTGACGTTGAGTCCGCCGTCGTTGCCCAGGATGATGGTCGGCGTGCCGGTCCTCTTGAACGCCGCGGCGTGGTGGTCGGCGTGGGCGTAGGGCAGGGAGGGCACCTGGCTATAGAGCCACCAGGTCTTGATGGTCCAGCTCCCGCCTCCATCGGCGGTCCGGGCCGTACCCAGGTCGCCGCCGATCCAGACGGTATTTCGCGTCGCATCCGTCGGGTCGACCAGGATCATCTGGTTGTACCAGCACTGCCCATGGCAAATGTTCATGTCCGTCATGGTGGACGCCCCGGTCACGGGATTCGTCGGCGCCTTGGTCGAATTCACGCCGTTGGCCACCCAGGTCTGTCCGCCGTCGGCCGAGCGATAGACGTCCCTCATCGCGGCGTCGGTCTGGGTGCTCGAATACGCGTAGACCACGTTGTCTCCGGGTACGGCGACGCCCAATGTGGTGCGGCCATTGGCGCTAAAGACACCGCCGCCGTTCGTGATGGGGACCCAGGTGGCTCCGCGATCCGTGGACAGGTAGAGCGTCGTAGCCAGTCCGCACCGAAGGCCGACCGCCGCGACCGGGCAGGGCTGCGCCGAGGCCAGCCAACCGGCGCTGGTGCGTTCGATGCTCCACACCGACAGACCGTTGAAGGTGGCGACGGGACCGTACGTGGCGCCCTCATCGGCAGACCTGTACAGACCGTTGTCCGTGGCCACGAGGACGATGTCCAGTTTGGTGCTGGTGTCGACCTTCACGTCGCGCACGGAGACCGCGGCGCCAAGTTCGATCATCGTCTGCCATCTCTCGCCTCCGTTCTTCGACTTCACCATCGACCCGCCCACGAGGATCTGGTCGTACGGATCGCCGAGACCGAGGTAGAGGGTGTTCGGATTCCGGCCAAAGGCGACGGAGCCGCCGCCCGTGGTCGGCAGATCGTCGGTCAGCACCCTCCACTTCGTGTCCGCGGCCGCCCAGTTGTTGGTCTGCCACAGGCCGCCGCCCGAGGTCAGGACATAGACGATGTTCTTGTTCGTGGGATGGGGAAGGATGGTGCGGGCCCGGCCGCTGTCGCGCACGTGGCCGGTGAAGCTTCCGTTCTGCTCATAGTCGGCGCCGGTGGGGCCGATGTTGACCCATCTCGGCCCGTTCACGCCCCTCCTGTCCTCGCGGTCTTTCCTGTCCCCATGGCCCCTCCCTTCCTTCATGGCGAGGCTGCGGAAGCCGGGAGTGACGACACCCCAGGCCCCGCGCTGCCACTCCAGCCTAGCGGTCGCGTCGTCCTGGTCGATTCCGGCTCCGTTGGCATCGGGATCTCCTCCGGTCTTGGCAACGCTCTCCGTGGAATCCACGGGCTTGACGTCTTGTGATTGTGTCCATCCAGTCGATGCGATGCCGAAGAGGGCAGCGCTCAAAACAAGACCAAACCGGTTCGAAGAAAGTGCTCTCATGTGACGCCTCTTGGAAAGTTGGGGGAAGTTGCGCGAGGGGAAGCGGACCCGGGTCGAAAACCGACTACTGCTGTTTGGGATCCATGGAACATACGCCGCGTCACGGCGGTCGTCAATCACAATCTTCGGTTTTGCGATTCCATCTCTCGCGAAATCGGGACTCTCTCCAAGATACGCCCCGCCCACCCGGGTCCCCGGTCGCTGTCGTCTCGATCGGCGCGGCCACGGACTCAGGTGGTCATCTCGGGCCGGTTTCTTTCGCCGCCCACTAGAATGTGAGTTTCCAAGGGCTCCCTTCAAAAGACCGGGTCCCCACAGAGGTTCCATGAAGTCCACGTTCACCATCGCGGGAAGAAAGATCGGAATCTCTGAGCCCGCTTACGTCATCGCCGAGGCCGGGGTCAACCACGACTGCCGCCTCGAACGGGGCCAGGCTCTCATCGACACCGCGAAGGCCGCGGGTTTTGACGCGATCAAGTTCCAGAGCTACACCGCGTCGAAGATCGCCACCCGGGTGGCCCCGCGGTATTGGGTGGAGCCGCAGGATCCGAACGGGACGCAGTGGGACACCTTCGCCAAACTCGACAAACTGAGCGACGCCGATTTCAAGACGCTGATCGGCTACGCCCGCGCCGCGGGGCTCGTCGCTTTTTCCACACCCTTCGACGATGAGGCCGTCGACTTCCTGATCTCCCTGGATATGCCGGTGTTCAAGATCGCGTCGGCCGACCTCACCTGCAAGCCGCTTCTGGAACGGGTGGCGCGGGCGAAGAAGCCGGTGATCCTCTCCACCGGCACGTCCACCCTGGCCGAGATCGATGAAGGGATCGAAACCCTCGCCTCGAACGGCTGCGACGAAGTCGTCCTGCTGCACTGCACCCTCAAATATCCCTGCCCGCCCGAAGGCATCAACCTGCGCATGATGACCCACCTCATGCAGGCATTCCCGGGAATCCCGGTGGGGCTCTCCGATCATTCCCTCGGGATCAGCGTGCCCCAGGCCGCGGTGGCGCTCGGCGCCTGCGTGGTCGAAAAGCATTACACCATCGACAAGACCATCCAGGGTTCGCCCGACCATCATCTCTCCGTCGATCCCGTCGAAGGCCGGACCATGATGGACGGCATCCGCACCATCGAGAAAGCCCTCGGCAAGTCCGTGAAGGGCCTCGAGCCCCTGGAGAAAGAGGCGTTCCTGTACGCGCGCCGAAGCGTCACCTCGGCCCGGACCATCCCCGCGGGGGCCACCATCACCCGCGACATGCTCACCTACAAGCGTCCGGGCACGGGGATCTCGCCACGTCATTTCGATCTGGTGATCGGACGCACCGCGAGGCGGAACATCCCCGAAGACACGACCATAACCTGGGAGATGGTTTGAGAGTCACCGTCGTCATTCCGGCCCGGGGCGGGTCGGATCACGTTCCTTATCTCAACATCCGGCGACTGGGCGACTCCCCTCTTCTCGCCCACACCATCCGCGCCGCGAAGGAAGCCAAGGGCATCGACCGCATCATCGTTTCCACCGACGACGAGACGGTGGCGGAAATCGCGCGCGCCCACGGAGCCGAGGTTCCGTTCCTGCGGCCCAGAGAACTCTCGGGCGATCTCTCAAGCCTCATGCCGGTGGTCCGGCACGCGGTCGCCGAATCGGAGAAGGGCCACTCGCGGCCCGACGTGGTGGTCATCCTCCAGGCCACCGCCCCCTTCCGGCTGGCCCGGAGCATCGAGGAAGCGATCACGAAGATCGCCACCGGGCAGTTCACCGCCGTGGTCTCCGTGACCTCGGATCTTTCGCTTCGGTGGAAGGCCGAAGGCGGCCGGTTGCGTCCCCTTTTCGACCGCGCCGGACGCCGCGACGAACAGGAGCCCGTCTACCTCGAGAACGGCGCGATCGTAGCCATCAAGCGCGACATCCTCGAAACCGAAGCCCGTTTCGGCGACTCCGTGGGTTTCGTCGTACTCGACAAACGCGAGGGTTTCACCGTCCACGATCTCGAAGACTTCTGGATGGCGGAGCGATTGCTGCGCGAACCGCGCATTCTGTTCCGGGTGGACGGCAGCCGCGTGCTGGGGATGGGCCATGTCTACCGCTCGTTGGCCGTGGCGGAGGCCCTGCGCGAAAGCTCGCGCGCGGAAATCGGGTTTCTCATGAGCGCCGATCACGCCGAGGGCATCGCCACCGTTTCCCGGAGCGGTTACCCCGTGCGCGTGTTCAAGCCGGGCGGCCTCGAGGCGCTCCTCGATTCGATTCGGGATTTTGCACCCTCCGTGGTGATCAACGACCTGCCCCTGGTCGAGGAGACCTATTTGCGTTCTCTGGCCCACCTGGGCGCTCTCACCGTCAATCTGGTCGACACCCTCGAAGACCTCGAACGGGTTTCGCAGGACGCCCAATTCGTCATCTCCGTGATGAACGAAGACCGGGAAACGCCCGAGGGCTTCTACGGAGGACCGGCCTTCGCCATCCTGCGACGGCACTTTCAAGGCCGGGAGCGAGCTTTCCGGGAGAAGCCGGCCCGAATTCTGCTCACCTTCGGCGGGGCCGATCCTCAGTCCCTGACCCTGAAGGTGGCGAAGGCGCTCGCGCCCTTGACCAAGGACGTGGAAGTCGTCTCCGTCGCCGGTCCCGCCTTTCCCCACACTCTGGTCTTCGAGGCCTTACAGCGAACTTCGGGCTGCCACCTCCCCTTGGTCCGAGGGGTGGACGTCCAGATCGCCGACCTGATGCTCGATGCGGATCTGGTTCTGTGTTCCGGGGGCATGTCCGTGTACGAGATCGCCGCCCTGGGCACGCCCGGCGTGGTCCTCGCTCAAAACGCCCGGGAAGATCGCCGCATGCGAGAATTCTCGCGTTTTGGAACCATCGAATACCTCGGTCTCGGCGTGGATGTGGACGAGTCGGCCATTCTCGGAACGGTCAGGCGGATCCTGACCGACCCGGGAAGGCGGCGGGCCATGAGCGCCAAGGGCCGGAGCCTGGTGGACGGTTTCGGGGCGGCGCGCGCCGCCGAGATCGTGCTGGAGCAGGCCCAGGCGGATTCGAACGGGAAAGCCCCGAAAGCAGCGTTCTAAAGGAAGGAAAGCAATGAAGGTCTTCATCACGGGCGGCGCCGGTTTCATCGGAGGGCACCTCTCGGAGACGTTTCTGGACGCCGGGCACGATGTCGAAATCCTGGACGACCTGTCGACGGGATCGATCGAGAACATCGAACACCTGAAGAGCCGCAAGGGCTTTTCGTACGTCATCGATACGGTCATGAACGAAGGGGTGACCGCCGAGTTGATCGACCGCGCCGACGTGGTGGTCCACCTGGCCGCCGCGGTGGGAGTGAAGCTCATCGTCGAAAGCCCGGTGCGGACGATCGAGACCAACGTGCACGCCACCGAAATCGTGCTCGCCCACGCCAACAAGAAGCGCAAGAAAGTGCTGCTGGCTTCCACCTCGGAGGTCTACGGCAAGAGCACGGATGTGCCTTTCCGCGAAGACGGCGACCTGGTGATGGGAGCCTCCATCATGGGCCGCTGGAGCTATGCGTGCAGCAAAGCCATCGACGAGTTTCTGGCCCTCGCGTATCACAAGGAGCGGAAACTTCCGGTGGTGGTCTTCCGACTCTTCAACACCGTCGGCCCGCGCCAGACCGGCCGTTACGGCATGGTCGTTCCGAATTTCGTTCGGCAGGCCCTGTCCGGCAAACCCATGACGGTTTACGGCGACGGCCTGCAACGGCGGTGCTTCACCGACGTCTCGGATGTGGTGGCGGCACTGCTGAAACTGTCGCTGGCCGACGAGGCGGTGGGTCAGGTGATCAACATCGGCAACGATGCCCAGGAAATTTCGATCATGGACCTCGCGAAGCTCGTCCGGAAGAAGACCAAGTCCTCGAGCGAAATCGTTCTCGTGCCCTATGCCCAGGCCTACGAGGAGGGCTTTGAAGACATGCCGCGCCGCGTCCCCGATCTCACCAAGATCAAGAAGCTCATCGGGTACGAACCCAAGATCGGTCTGGACGGAACCCTCGACGGGATCATCGAGCACTTCATGACCGACCAGGGACGCGTCTGAGCGAAGAACCCGTCCCGACCCTGAAGCGGCTCGCGAACCTTTCGCTCGCCTACGGGACGGCGGACGTCCTGGCCCAGGGGATAAATTTCCTCCTGGTCCCCGTGTACCTGGCGTTTCTCACGCCGGAGAACTACGGTGCTTTGGCCCTTCTGCTCCTGCTGTCGACGTTCCTCAAGATCGTCTTCCGCCTGGGTCTGGACGCGGGCTTCATCAGGATCTTCTACGACCTGCGGGAAGACCAGCGGTCGCGATTCGCGGGCACGGTGTCGATCTTCTCGGCGGGCTTTGCTCTTTCGGCCTTCGCCCTGGTCTGGATCTTCTCCGCGGAAGTCTCGAGGGCCCTGTTCGAAAACACGGAGGGCGTCTTGTGGGTTCGACTGGTGGCCGCGGATCTGCTCGCGTCGTCATTTGTGTTCGTGCCCTTCGCCCTGCTGCGCATCGAGGGCCTGGCCTCCGTCTTCTCCACCTACTCCCTGGTTCGTCACGCCGCGAACACGGTTCTGAAGGTGATTCTGGTGGTCATGGGTCTCGGCGTCACCGGCGCCCTGATTTCAGACCTTCTCGGAAGCGCCCTTCTCGCCCTTCTTCTTTTCACCGAATTGAAGAAGCGGGCAACCCTGGCCTTCGATTGGGCTCCCCTTCGCGAGGCCTTGCGCTTCGGCCTGCCCAAGGTGCCGCATGGAGTTCTGGTCCAGACCCTCAATCTCGCCGATCGTCGAATCCTGGGATCCTTCGTGAGCCTGGCCGAAGTGGGCGTCTATCAGGTGGGCAACACTTTTGCGGCGGCCATGAAGTTCCCGCTCTCCGCCTTCGAGCCGGCCTGGCAACCCTTCGTCTTCGAAAACGCCAGGAAAGAAGGCGGGGCCCGCGAGATCGCTCTCGTGGCCACTCGCATGTCGATTCTCTTCGTCACCGCCGCCCTCGGACTGGCGTTGGTCCTTCCGGACGTGCTCCGCCTGGTGAGTCGCAATGAGACGTATCACGCCGGCGCCTCCGTGGTGCCGGTTCTGGTGCTGGCCTATCTGTTCCAGGGTTTCTTCCTGCTCTCCTCGGTGGGAATCACGATTGCCAAGGAGGCTCGCTACTACCCGATGATCACCGCGGCCGCCGCCGCGCTGAACATCGCGCTCAACCTCTGGCTGATTCCCCATTACGGAATTCTGGCCTCCGCCTGGGCCACGGTGGCCGGATATGCGCTGATGGCGTTCATGGGCGCCACCATTTCGAAGAAGTTGTACCCGATTCCCGTTCAGTGGCCGCGGATCGTGGCGGCCCTCGCCGCCGGGGTGGCCTGCTTTTTCCTGGGGACACTGTTCGACAACCACCTGGTGGGAGCTCTCACTCGAGTGGGCCTCGCTCTGGCCTTCACCGCCTTCGCCTGGAACGCCATTCTCGACGAGACGGATCGGGGCGAACTCAGGAAAATCGTGGGGCGCTAGATCCTCCGGCCTCGATGTCGAAGTCCACCTGGGGATTCTAGCGAGCGGTCTAAGATCCGACCTCCGGTGTCCACCTTCTCGAAGCCCCGCGTTCTCATCGTCGACGACGACCCGATTTTTCGGAGACTGCTCGAACATCACTACGCCGCCGCCGCCTGGGAGACGGTGTCGGCCGCCGGGGTCGCCGACGGACTCGCCGCTTACGAGAAGGGTCCCTTCGATCTGGTGGTCGTGGACTATCTCCTGCCCGACGGCAATGGACAGGACTTCGTTCAGGGCGTTCGCGAGACCGATCTCGACGTCCCTATTCTGGTGGTTTCGGGAGCCTTCGACATCGACGCTCTCACCGGCTTCGTCCGCGAGGCCATCGATGACGTGCTGGCCAAGCCCATCGATTTCTTCAGACTCGCCGAGGCCACTCTTCGTTTGTCTCGCCTCGGACGCGAGCGGCGGCGAATGAGGCAACGGGCCGTGACCCTGCTGGAAGTCTCCAAAGATCTGAAAGTGGGCGGAGACTCGAAGGAGCTGCTGACACGTTTCGCGCGCGCGGTCTCCGAGGTCACGCCCTTTCGAAAGTCGGCGATCTTCATCACCGAAGGCGACGGTCGATTCGCCGTCCGCGCCGCGGTTCACGGAACCGGAGATCTTCCCGACCGTGTGCCCGCGAGCGAACTCGTTCGTGCTTTCGATCGAGGTTTCAAACTCGATCTCACTTCCTTTGTTCCCGGCCCGCTCATCGCGGGTCAACAGGCTTCTCCAAGGCCCGCCTACTCGGAGGCGCGGGCCCGAAGGCACGCACCGGAGCCCGGGGACCACGGCCTGGTGGAGATCCGCTCGCCCCATCGGCTCTGGGGCTACATCCTCTTCGAGGACCCGGACGATCATCAAAGGCCCTCGGAAGACAGCATGCGCCTGCTGTCTCTCTTGTCCGGGTATGTCGCGACCGTCCTCGAGAACCGCGACTCCTACGATGCGGAAGCCCGTCTTCGATCGAGACTGGAGATGGTTCGCGATGTCGTTCACCTCGCCTTGCAGCGCGCCGATCTGGGAGCGGCCCGGTCCGTCATGACCGCGGCCGCGGTCACCCGCGCGGGCTACGCCTTTTCCGCCTTCCTGGAGAGGAACCGCGAGGGGCTCTGGTCGATCGAAGCTCCCTGCCCCTCGCTGCAGGGAGCCAGGGCCCCCGCCCTCATGCACGATGTCCTTGAAGTGCAGATGGCGGAGGCCCATCCGGGCGAGGCTCTCCATCTTCCCCGGCAGAGCTTCATCCTCGGACACGCGCCCCGGTTTTCCTGCGCCATTCCCGTCTTCTCCGGCTCGGAATTCAGGGGCTATTTCGTAATCGAGGACGACGGCCGCGGGGCGATCGAAGACGCGGACGAGGCCGCCTTCCTCACCCTCTGCGATCAAATGGGCCTTCTCATCCGCAGGCTCGACTACGAGCAGGAACTCGCCCGAAAGAACGCCGAGGTCGAAACGTCCTACGCCAAGCTGCAGGCTATCCACGCGGAAAACGTCCGCATGCAGGAGGTTTTGAGACGCTATGTCCCGCCCTCCACCTGGGACAAGATCGACAAGGGGGGCGCGGGAGGGTTGGAGGGAATCGAAGAGGTGGTCAATCGAGCGGTCATGTTCGTGGATATCTGCGGCTTCACCCATGCCTCCGAGGTGCTCAAGCCCCCGCAGATCGTGGCCATGCTCAATTCGTACTTCACCGTGGTGGCCTCCATTTGTTACCAGCACGGAGGAGAGATCGTCAAGTACATTGGCGACGGGATCATGGGGTTCTTTCCGGACGGCCCGGCCGCGGTGGCCGCGGTGTCGGACATCCTCGACGCCCGGGGCAAGATCGCGGGCCAGCTCCGGCTGAGCGATGTGGACCCGATCGAGATTCGTCTCGGAGTGGCCTGGGGTCCCACCATTGTGACTTCGGTGGGACCGTTCTATCAGCAGGATCGAACCCTCCTCGGCGACACCGTCAACACCGCCTCCAGACTCGAGCATCGGGCCCTCCCGGGCTCGGCCCTGCTGGACCGCGGCCTCATCGGCGACCGGAATCCCGAATCCCTGGGACTCAAATCAGTGGGAATCCTGAATCTTCGGGGAAAGAGAAAACCGGTCATGGTTTTGACCTTCGAAGGCGACGCCGACCGCTACACCGTCGCCGCCACCGGCGAAATCACCACGGTCCTGAGCGCCGACGATGACCTCGATCCCGACCGTCTCGGGTAGGCGGGCGAAACGCGCGGTCCCGGGCGTGCTCCGGGAGATCAAAGGCTACGGCCGCAGCGCCTTCTGAACGGCATCCTTCAGCGATTCGAGGTTTGGGTGGTCTCCCGCGAACCGGCTCGCGAACGTGTAGGGTTTCGATCCGTCAGGCATCATCAGAACAACACCCCCGAGCTGGAAGGTATCACCCTGGACGCCCGCCTGGGCGAATCCCTCCTGCCTGGCCTCGGCTCCCCGTTTGAACATCTTCGGGGACAGGAAGGACAGAAGCGGTCGCTTGAAACCGAGAGCCCGGTAGATCAGCCGCTTCTCGTCGACATAGACCGGCAGTTCGATCTTCGTCTCATCGACGAAAGCCTTTGCGTAGCGGAGACTGGAGTGACCGATGACCACCGGCTCGACCCCGAGCTTCCGGAACGCTTCCCGTTCGCGATGCACCTGCACCGCCTGCTCGCGGCAGAAGATTCAGCCAAAGTGACGAACAAAGATGAAAAGTGCAGGCTTCTTCTTCACGATGTCCGCGAGCGACCTGTCCTTGCCCTCGAGATCCTTCACGAGAAGATCGGCCATGGCCTACACGCCCCCCTGCTTGAGGATTCGATCGATCACCGGACGCGAGCCTTCGAGGGCGCTGCGCTGCATATAGAAGGCCAGGCCGCGTTCCCCTCCAAGCTCCTCGCCGTTGCCGGCGCGGCCGGGACCGCCGTGAATGAGTTGGGGCAGGACCGTACCCGGCCCGGGCGAGAGTTCCGCGATCTTTGCGCTGCCCAGGAAGACCCGGCCGTGGAAGGGTGCAAGGCCCAGCGTCGCTTCGGAGATGAAAGGGACGTCCTCCGCATAGATCGACGAAACCAGACCGCCGGCGCCGCGCGAAACCAGCTCTACCGCCTGCGCCGCCGATCCGTCGTAGGGAACGATGGTGGCCGCGGGACCAAAGACTTCGTGAGAATGGACGCTTGGAGCATCGGCCCCGGGTTCCACCTCGAGCAGGGTCGGGGAGACGAAGAAACCCTTGTCAGCGGAGGCCCCTTCCGGTTTCAGTCCGGGACGGGAGTGCACGAGCCGGCCATCCCGAGCCAGAAGGGAAAGCCCTTCGAGGACCACGGTCTTCTGAGCGGACGTGGCCAAAGGCCCCATGCGAACGCCGTCCGTGGCCGGATTTCCAACCACCACCACGCCGAGGCGGTCGGCCAGATCGTCGCGGACCCGTTCGCTCACAGGCTCCGGAACCAGGATGCGCCTTATGGCCGTGCATTTCTGACCCGCCTTCTGGGTCATGTCCCGCAGAACGTCCTTGAGAAAGAAGTCGTAGGTCTCGGAATCCGGTGTCACATCCGGACCGAGAACCGCCGCGTTCAGGGAGTCCGCTTCGACGTTGATTCGAGTCCCCCGCAGGACCACGCCGGACGTGGCGCGCAGCAAAGCCGCGGTGGAAGCGCCGCCGGTGAAGGCAAGACAGTCCTGTCCTTCAAGATGTTCGGTGAGATCGTCGGCCTTGCCCATCAGGAGCGAGATCGAGCCTCGGGGCCAGATGTGCGCCTCGACCAGCAGTTCGAAGAGGCGGTGGGCCACCAGGGCGGAACTCGTCGCGGGCTTCGTGAGCACGGGCATTCCCGCGAGAAGCGCCACCGCTGCCTTCTCCGCCAGACCCCAGGCGGGGAAATTGAAAGCGTTGACGTGGACGGCAACCCCGTGACGCGTGGTCAGGATGTGCTGGCCCACGAAGCGCGGGGCCCGACCGAGCTGCACGGCCTCTCCGTCCGCAAGGAGACGCTGGTCGCCCAGGGCTGCTCCCACCTCCCCAAAGGCCTGAAGAGTGACGATTGCGCCGTCGATGTCGAACTTCGCGTCGGACCGGGTATTCCCGCCATTGGCCATCGACAGAGCGATCAGTTCATCGCGATGCTGCTGCAGAAGGCCGGCCGTCTTTTGAACCAGGTCTCCCCGCTGCTTGAAGGTCAAGGCGCGCAGCGCGGGGCCCCCGACCGAACGGGCAAAGGCGAGCGCCTCCTTTCGATCCAGGCCTTGGGATGAGGCCCGAGCGAGGACATCCTCGGTCGCGGGGTTGAGCAGGGTTTCGCCCTCTCCGGCGCCGTCCGCCCAGGAGCCGCACACGTAGCTTCTCAATCTCGTCATGTCGTTCAATCCCGGAGGTGGGACTCCTGCAGGTCCATGGCCCGATTCGCAAGCGCGTCGGCCTCCTTGTTCTGCTCGCGGCGGACATGCTTGATATCGGCGGTTTCGAAGCCGCGACGCTGGGTCGAGGCCTGCCGCCACAGCCTGAGCATGTCGGGATGCTTCACTTTGTAGACGCCGTTCATCTGTTTCACCACCAGTTCCGAGTCCGATCGGATCTCGATCCGCCGGGCGCCGCGGGCGGAGGCGAGCCTGAACGCGTGAACCAGGGCCTGATACTCGGCAACGTTATTGGTAGCGGTGCCGATGAAGCCAAAGTGCTCCGCCACGGTCTGACCCTGACCATCCACGACGTGGACGCCGAAGCCCGACGGCCCGGGGTTTCCCCTCGAACCGCCGTCGATGTGAATCACGAGTTCGGGCGGGTGAGGGGAACTCAAGCAGGGCTAGCTTGGGAGGGGCGCTTCGATGGCTCCCTGGGGAGGAGGGGCTTCGAAGTACATGATCCGCGAACACGACGAGCAGGTGATGATCCCGTCGTTCCGTTTGACATCCACATACACCTGGGCCCGGAGTTTCACGTGACACATGGTACAGGCTCCGTCCTTCGCCTCGGCCAGAGCGGTGCCTCGCGCCTTCAGAATCCGTGAGTACTCGGCCAGCAGGTCCGGCTTCAGGGTTTCCACCTTCTTCTGCCGGGCGGCCGCGACTTCGCCCCTCTTGGCCTCGCATTCTCGAATACGGGCCTCGAGGGCGCTAATCTCCTGGCCCCAGGTCGCTTCCAGCGCCTTGAAGGAAGACTCCTCCTGCTTGACCGCGACCTGGCCACCCTCGATTTTTTCCATGGCGTCGAGAATCTGGTCCTCGCGAGAACGAATCTCCCGCTCCACGTTCTCGATCTCGTGAAGGAGGGCGGTGTATTCCTTGTTCGTCTTCACATCCCCAAGCTGGCCCTTGTACTTCGAGCGCTTGGCCTCGAAATCCTGCACCTCGAGTTCGAGGTGTTTGCGATCCTTGGACTGACCGTCGAGAGCGAGTTTGGCCGCGTCCAGGGCGGCCCGGTCGGCCATGATCTGAGCGTCGATCGCCGCTTTCTTCTGGGGCAGGGCCAGAAGCTCTTTGTCGAAACTCCTCAACTCCACATCGGCCCGGTGGAGATCCACCAACGTCTCGAGATCAGGGTGCATAGGCGAACCCCGATCTTACCTTCGGCGGGCTCTCGTTTACTCCACCCAGATCTCGATCGTCTCTCCGTCTTCACTCACGATCGACACGATCTCGCGGATATTGAGAGAGCGCAGACGCTTCCAGAACCCTTCCGCGTCATAGCCCTTCATCTGCAGTCCGCGCTTTGTGGATTCGGGCAGGGAGGAGAACACGAACTCCGCGAGCGAAAAAGGCACGGTCACCGACACCGTCTGTTTCCCGCCCTTGGAGATCTTGATCCTCAAGAGGCGCGCAAGGCCCTCGGTTTCCTTTTCCGGTGCGGTCGTTCCGGGGGACCGTGCGGGGGTGGGGGTGGGACGGGCGGTGCGGGCAGGGGGGATGTCGCTCAGGCTCTTCGGTTCGAGGCGAAGAAGCTGGAGTTTCGCCCGCTCGACGATGTCTCTGTCTTTGGAGGTGGTCACGATCTCCCTCAGCACGCCCGTAGCCTTGCGGGCCTGGGCCGGATCGCTCAGGGAAGCGACCTGCAAGGCGCCGAAATAGCGCACGGAGGCTCGCTCATCGCCCAGGGAGCGAAGGACGGCGGTGAGGAATCCGGGTTTGCCGGCCCGGCTCAGTTTGGTAGCGAGGCCAATGCGGGAAATCTCGGCCTCTTCGGCGAGACGCGCGTCCAAAGGGGGCAAGTCCAGGAAGGCTCCGTACTCGCGGAAGGCCCGTTCGCTCTGACCCAGGGATTCGCTGCAGCGGGCGATCCAATAGCTGGCCGCTTCGCTCGAGGGGTTCTTCAACGATGCGATCTCCACCCACTTCTCCCGAGACTCCTCATACTTGCGGTCGAAAAAGAGAGCCTTCGCTTCGTTCAAGTCCGCCTCGGCGAGAAGGGGGAGCCAGGAAGACAACGCCGAAAAGGCGATGAGGGTCGCGACCAGCCTGTTCATGGCGCGGCGAACTCCTGAGCCACCAGATCCATCTTCATCAGCAAATGTCTCCGGTCCACCACGCGAGCGATGGCATCCACCTCGGTGCGTTTCGTGCACTGGGGAAGATCGGCGACCTGTTGGAGGACACCTTCGACTTCCTCCATGACACCCTGAGCGGAGACAAGCGCCCCTTCGGAGCCCGAAACCAGGGCCGCCCGGCGGGTGAGAAGAGACCGGCTGGTTCGAGCTTCCCGTGTGACATCGACGCTGTCCTGGGGCGAGTCCGGACAATCGGCGGCGGCCGTGACCTGAACCAGAACGTCCTGCGCCTCGGCCAGATATCGGGCGGCGCTGGCCCGCAGCCGGGACTTCTCAAGTCTTTCGTAGAACGCCGTGTCGTTGATCGAGGTCTCGCTCTCGTTCTCCGACCGAGCGGTCGCGGGGCCGCGCTCAACGGTTGCAGGCGAAAAGCGGCTGGTCACAACGCCCGCGGCCAGACCCACGCCGACCAGACCGGCGGCGATCATCGCGGCCCCGAGGTTCCATGATTTTTGGGAAAACCCTGGCCGCGACGCGGTTCGCACTCGAGCGAGAACGCGGGTTCGAAGCGCTTCGGAGGAGAGGGGAAGCGGCCGGTCCAAGGCGGCATCGGCCCGCAGGGCGGCGACCGCGCGCTTCAGGTGCGTCAGTTCGCTCTGACACCCAACGCATGTGGAGGCGTGTCTCAACACCCAGCCGGCTTCCTCAGGCTCCAGGGCGGAAGAAGCGAGCAGGCCGAGGCGTCGTCGGTATCGAAAATGGAGAAGAGTCATGCGCTCACCTCGCCCATGGCCGTTTTCAGTCGGGCCAGCGCACGACTGAGCGAACTCTTCACCGTGCCCGGACGAACCCCGAGGGTCGAGGCGATTTCGCCGAGCGAAAGATCCGAGAAGTGGCGCAGGATCACCACCGCGCGCTGCCTTTCATTGAGGGAGAGGAGTCCGCGCTCCAGGAAGCGGCGCGAGTCCTCGGTGTGGAGATGGTCGAGCGGTCCGGACTCGGCCCGGGCCGGAATATCCTGAAGGTCTTCGCTCTCGACCCCCACCTCATGGTGGCCTCGGCGCTTCTTCTGACGGTACCGGTCGATGGCGGCGTTGATGGCCACCCGGGTGAGCCAGGCCCCGACCTCGGCCCGGGAATCGATGCGGGCCGATTGCTGAAAGAGTTTGACGAAAGTGTCCTGAACGACCTCGAGAGCATCCTCGGAGTTTCGCAGGTAGCCGTAGGCGACCCCGTACAGCCGGCGCTCGTGCCGGGCCATGAGGGGAGCAAGGGCCGCCTCCTCACCCGCCGAGAGTCGGGCGAGCAGATCGGAATCGGCGATTCCCTCCCATGGCTCCACAAGAAGCGATCTTCGGCGACCTCAGCGCAGATAGACAAAGACACGTTCGCCGTCGTCCTCGGTGACCTCGACCAGCGGCCCCAGGGGCAGTTTTTCGAGATCTCTTCCGCTGAACTTTCGCAGGCGGCGCCGCGCCTCCGAGCAGCCGGGGTGGGATGAACCGCAGACGTCGTCGTCGAAGCCCAGATCCCAGTCGAACTCGGCATCGCGGGTCAGCCGCTTGACCAGGCCTAGAGGGATTTCGACCCGGACCAGCTTGCGTTCGTCGGCGTCGTAGACGAGGACGCGAAGCTCCCGGGCCGGCCCGTCCTGGCCGGCCACCGCGCGGGCGCTCCGCATCGCCTCTTCGAAATAGCGATCGGGATTCGAGACGTGGCTGATGTTCACCAGGCAGCCCGCGCTCGTCACGGCGGCGGCGAGGATGACCGTAAGTTTCTTTCGCATGGAACTTTTTCTCCTGAAGGGGACGCTCTCAGGTGTGGTAACGCCCCGCCGGGGAGAAAGGTTCCGGTTCGGCAGGGGATAATGAGCCCATCATGGCAGAAGGCTTGGGTTTCTCCGGGATCGATTTCTCCGGAAAAGACGCGTGGCGCATGTTCAAGATCATGTCCGAGTTCGTCGACGGCATCGACGAGCTGCAGGACATCAACCGGGGGGTCGCGGTGTTCGGATCGGCGCGATCCAAAGAAGGGAGCGAAGACTATGAGGGGGCCCGGGCCATGGGGTTCGCCCTCGCCAAGGCCGGTTACGACGTCATCACGGGCGGCGGCGGCGGCGACATGGAGGCGGCCAACCGCGGAGCCAGCGAGGGCGGCGGACACTCCGTCGGTCTGTGCATCCAGCTGCCGCGCGAGGAAAAACCGAATCCGTACCTGACCCACACCGTGTCCTTCAAGTATTTCTTCGTCCGCAAAGTGATGTTCGTCAAACACAGCCGCGCCTTCGTGGTGATGCCGGGGGGGTTTGGGACGCTGGACGAGCTCTTCGAAGCCGTCACCCTCGTACAAACGAAGAGAATCAAGTCCTTCCCCATCATCCTGGCCGGGGATCGGGCGCACTGGCAGGGGCTGCTGGACTGGATTCAGAACTCCCTGGTCGCGCGTGGCAAAGTGGGGGTGGACGATGCCAGGATCCTGCAGGTCGCGGAAACGCCGGAAGCGGTGCTGGAGATCCTGAAGAGAAACCAGGTGGGGGGCGTGTGATGAGCGGAGTGCGAAACGGAACCTTGATCGCGGGCGACGGCATCGGCCCGGAAGTGGTGGCGGCCACCGTTCGCGTCCTCGAGGCCACCGGCGTTGTGATCAGGTGGGATGCCCAGATGGCCGGCGCCATGGCCATCGCCACCCTGGGCACGCCCCTCCCCCAGAAAACCCTCGACTCCATTCGCAGGAACGGTCTCGCCTTGAAGGGTCCCACCACCACACCGGTGGGCGGCGGTCATGCCTCCATCAATGTAGCCCTGCGCAAGGCCCTCAATTTGTACGCCAATGTGCGCCCCACCAAGACCATGCCCGGAGTGAAGAGCCGGTACGACCACGTCGATCTGGTCATCGTTCGGGAGAACACCGAGGATCTGTACTCGGGCCTGGAGCACGTCGTGGTTCCAGGTGTGGTCGAATCGATCAAGGTCATCACCGAGAAGGCCTCCACGAGGATCGCCAAGTTCGCCTTCAACTACGCTCGGGTGAACGGTCGGAAACGGATCACCGCCGTCCACAAAGCCAACATCATGAAGCTTTCGGACGGCCTCTTCCTCGACTGCTGCGCGAAGGTGGCCGCGGATTTCCCGGACATCAAGTACGACGACATCATCGTGGACAATTGCTGCATGCAGCTGGTGCTCGACCCCACCCGTTTCGACATGCTGCTGCTCGAGAATCTCTACGGCGACATCGTGTCCGACCTGTGCGCCGGTCTGGTGGGCGGGCTGGGCCTCGCTCCCGGCGCCAATATCGGAGAGAAGGGCGCCACCTTCGAAGCGGTCCACGGAAGCGCTCCCGATATCGCGGGAAAGAACATCGCGAACCCCATCGCTCTCATTCTCTCGGGCGCCATGCTGCTCGACTACATCGGAGAGAACGCCGCCGGCAACCGCGTGCGGAGCGCGGTCATGGCGGTGTTGAAGGAAGGCAAGCATCTCCCTCGCGATCTGGGAGGTACGGCGTCCACGAGCGAGGTCGAGGAGGCCATCGCCAAGCGCGTTTCGAGCCGGCGGTCTTGAGGGGGGCGCGGGCGAGTTCGATCGCCGCCCTCCTCTCCGTCGTCGGCGCGACCGTGGGCGCGGCCCGAGAAGAGACTCCGCTTCCGGAAGGGAACGCCTACGTAAGGGGCATTCTGGCCGGCCCGCGGCCTCAGGACACCGCCATCAACGACTACTCCTACGATGTGGAGGAGGTGCGGGAGAACCTGGACGCGAGCGGCCACCCGACCTCGCGCGAGACGCGTGGCTACGAGGTCTATTTCGTCCAAACGCGACCGGTCAAGCGCCTCGTCTCAAGGGACGGCACGCCGCTCAGCGCCAAGGAGCAGGCCGAGGTGGATCGAAGAGCGGAGGCACAAGCCCGGGCGATCGCGGAGGGACGGACGGTGAGCGAGCAGCCCGGAATCCGTTTGAAGACGCTCCTCGATTCATTCGATTTCAAGACGGCCGGGCGAGAAATGCGGGCGGGACGAAAGACGCTCGTCTTCAACTTCGAGCCCAGGAAAGGCGCGCAGCATCCATCCTCCGATCGCGCAGCCGGCGCGATCGCGCGCATCCTGGCCGGGCGCCTGCACATCGACGAGGAAGATCGACGCGTGGCCGTGCTCGATGCCCGGAGCGCGCCGGGTGAGAAGGCGAGTGTCTCGACGGGTGTGAAGGTCGCAGCCTTCGAGTTGCGGATGGATTACACGGCGGTCGACGAGCATGCCTGGCTCCCGCGGAGGGTCGCGATCCTGACCGTCGGCCGCGCCTTTGTGTTCAAGACGTTCCGGATTCGGCGCACCACGACCTACTCGAACTACCGCCGCTTTCGTGTGACCACCGATGAGAGGCCGATCGGGTAGCTGAAGGGGATCGAAGCGACCGCTGGGGCCTGGCAGCTGTGGCCCGCGAGGCTGGGCGAGGAGGGAGCTTGCCGCGCCGGGGACGGCGGGTGCGTCACACTGGGCGCGCCACGCCGGAATCGTGTGTTCCTTACCCGCCTCGGATCGGCGAAAGGGACGCCCACAGACGGAGCGACTCGCCTCTACGCCCCGACGCGTGCAAGCACCCTCCCCGCCCAGCCTCGCTCCAGGGTCGCCCGAAGACACCTCACACTCTCGGGAGGCGAGAGCAACGGCCGGCACGCCAAGAGAGCCGTCCCAGCTTCAGCCGCTTCTTCTGCTCGCGCCACTGCTCAACATTCCCTGGGGTCATGAACTCCTCGTGGGCGCGGCGGGCCGACTTCCTCGCCGCCTGGTGATCCTTCATGGCACGCAGGTTCTCTCCGGCCCAAGAGCCAGCGAGCAGAGCCTCGATCTCGTTGTTCAGAAAGGGAATGCCACTCCACAAATCAACGAGCAAGCACCGTACTGCACCCTTGAAGGTCCTGAGACCGGAGTCGTCCGGCGCTATGACAGCAAGGGCGGTGGCCACCTCATCGGCTCAGTCAGATGAGGAGGCCCCGGCGTCCGCCGAGCCTGCGAGGCCTCTCGACGTATACCGCCCGTGGGCGGAACTTCTCGCTCGCACCTTCGCGGTGGACGTTCTCTCACCTGCCCATCCTGCCCAGGGGCGTATGAGCTGCTCGCGATGTCAAGGAGCCCGCGAACTCTCGGGCGGGCACGGCGCGGAGCAACCCGCGGGGCGGCGCGCTTGCCCAGCGCGTGCGGTCGAGGTGACGAAACCTCTTCGAAGCGTGAACCAACGGGCCTGCCAGGAGCGTGGTTGCGGTTCCGAGCGCCTGGCCAAGGCGTCACAAACGAACCGCCAAGGCACGACTTGAAGCGCGAACTCCGCTTGTTTACCTACGATCTGAGAGGGGATCACGGCAAGAACTTCCCTGCCTGAAGCAAGGGGCGGTGTTCGGAAGGAGCAAGGGGTTCATCGCGCTTCGGCTGGAGTGTCTTCTGATACGGTTGTTCGAACGAGTACGGAGCGAGGCCGGCTGGGGAGAAGGCTTGCACGCGTCGGGGCGTAGAGGCGAGTCGCTCCATCGGAGGGCGTCCCTTTCGCCGAACCGAGGCGGGTAAGGAGCACACGATTCCAGCGTGACGCGTCCCAGTGTGACGCACCCGCCGTCCCCGCTGCGGCAAGCCTCCTCCCCACCCGGCCTCGCGGGCCACAACAATAGTGGTTGAAGCCTCGGTTCGGTCGGTGCTGCCTTCGTTCGCTTTGGGCGGGCGGGATGCCCGCGGTCTCAGGATCAGGCCGCGCGAGGAAAGCCGCGATTCGAGAGCAGGGCGAATCCGATCAGCTTGTAGAGAGCGCGCGCGGCGACGTTTCCATCCCATTCGGAAACGCCGGTGGGATCGGGGGCCACTTCGACGAGGTCGAACCCGACAATCGTCCGACCACTTTCGACCAGGGTTCGCAGGAGCGCCACCATCTCGGCAAATGACAGGCCTCCCGGGACCGGGGTCCCGGTGTTGGGGCACAAGGTCGGATCGAGACCGTCGATGTCGAAGGAGACATAGTTGATCTCGGGCAACTCCGCCACGATGCGATTGCAGATCCGCCGCCACGTCCCCCCATCGAAGAGTTCGCGGCGAACATCGGATTCGAAGAAGGTCTTGATTCGTCCCGCGCTGTCCTGGATGGCGTCGTCTTCCTGCTCGCAATAGTCCCGAACTCCCACCTGCACCAGTTTCGAAACCGCAGGGACTTCGCGCATGACGTTGTTCATTATCGATGCATGAGAGAACGTAAAGCCCTCGTACGCCACCCTCAGGTCGGCGTGAGCGTCGATGTGGAGGATGCCGAGGCCGGGGTATTTGTCCGCGATCGCGGTTATGGCGCCAAGGGGTACCGAGTGATCGCCCCCCACGATGCCCACGATCTTCTCGCATTGAAGCCAGGCGCGGGTTTCGTTGGCCACCCATCCGTTGAGCAACCGGCCCAGATCGTTGACGCGCTCGAGGTTCTGGGCGAGCTCCGGATCGTCTTTCGTCCAGCCCTTCTCGATTATGGTGTTGGCCAGCGACTTCGCTTCCTCGCTCCAGGCGCGCACCGTCTCGGAAATCGGAAGCATGGCGATTCCGGACTCGTAGGGTTTCCCGGTGTCTCGATCGAGGAGATCCACCTGACCGCTCGCCCGGAGGATGGCGGACGGGCCATCCCCGGTTCCCGACCCGTACGAGACGGTCGCCTCCCAGGGCACGGGGATAAGGACGACCCTCGAGTCCTCCGGGGTGTGAGGCAGGCCGAAGATGCCGTCGGCACTGGCGGGCGCGTTCGGGTCGAACGAAGCAGTCATCAAGGGTCAGAAGCTAGCACACCGATTGGCCCTCGTTTCCAGGATGGGAGAATACGTCCGGTGAGCCAAGAGCAGTCTGGAACGATCACGGCTGAAGCCCCGCCATCGGTCGGGAATGTGGCCACGGGCTTCGACATCCTGGGCCACACCATCGAGGGCCCGCGGGATCGGATTTCCGTGCGCAGAACCTCGGAAACAGGGGTACGTCTTCGTTCCGTCACAGGCGTGGTCGTGGACCTGCCGGCAGACCCCATGCGAAACACGGCCCTGCGGGCCCTTGAGGCCCTAAGAACTGAGCTTCGACTCTCCTTCGGTTTCGAGGTCGAAATGGTCAAGGGAATCCCCCTCGGTTCCGGAATGGGGGGTTCGGCGGCCTCCGCGGTGGCTGCTCTCGTCGCCGCGAACGGCCTCCTTGATGCTCCTCTCTCCTCTCTGGAACTCTACCCCTTCGCGTTGGAGGGGGAAGCAGCGGCGAGTGGCGGGCGCCACGGAGACAACGTCGGTCCCATGCTGCTCGGAGGCTTGACCCTCGCCACCAGGGATTGCCTGATCCGGCTCCCGGTTCCAGAAGGCTTGACCTGCGTCCTTGTCCATCCCCATTTCGTGCTCGAAACCCGGCGCGCCCGGGAGGCGCTGGCCATGCCCTACTCTATTTCCGAGTTCGTTCCACAAAGCGCCGGGCTCGCCCGTCTGCTGGTGGGCCTGTTCACCAAGGATCTCGACTCCATTCGCGTCGGCCTCCAGGATGTCCTGGTCGAACCCCGCCGGGCGCATCTCGTCCCGGGCTTCGGTGAGGTCAAAAGGGCGGCCCTGGACGCGGGCGCCCTCGGCGCTTCGATCTCCGGAGGAGGGCCCAGTGTCTTTGCCTGGTTTCACGATCGCCAGACCGCGGAGGCCTCAACCGCACTCATGCAGGCGGCCTTCGCGGGAGCCGGTTGCGAATCCGATGTTTTCGTCTCTCCCGTGGACGGCCCCAGGGCCCGCATCGTTTCATGAAGTTCGTCAGCACGGGTGGCCGGACGACTGCGGTCGATCTGCAGTCGGCACTTCTGGCCGGGCTCGCTCCGGACGGAGGTCTCTTCTTTCCCGAGTCGATCGAGCCCCAGTCCATAGAGACGTTCGAAGGGTGCCTCACCCTGCCGCAGGTCGCGCGGGTTTTTCTGACCCCGTTCTTCGCCTCCGACCCGCTGCTCGCGGACCTCCGGGCAATCTGCGAGGAGAGTCTCGACATCGAAACACCCCTTGAGCCTCTGGCCGAAGACGCCTTTCTGCTTGAACTCTTCCACGGTCCGACCGCGGCTTTCAAGGACTACGGCGCCCGATTCCTCGCCGGCACACTGTCCCTCATGCGAAAGAAAGACAAGGCGGAAAAACCGCTCACCATTCTGGTCGCCACCTCGGGGGACACGGGCAGCGCGGTCGCGGCCGCGTTCCACCTCCGGCCGGGGTTCCGGGTCGTGATCTTGTACCCGGAGGCCGGTGTCTCGAAACGCCAGGCGCACCAGCTCGGATGCTTCGGCGACAACATTCTGGCCCTGCGCGTGCCTTCGGGCTTCGACCAGTGCCAGGCCCTGGTAAAGCAGGCGTTTTCCGATCACGTTTTGCGTAATCGAGTTCCGCTTTCCTCCGCCAACAGCATCAGCCTGGGTCGGCTGCTGCCCCAGGCGACCTACTACGCGTTCGCGGCGCTCAAGCATTTTCGAGAAAGCGGAAAACCGCTTTCCTTCATCGTGCCGACCGGAAACCTGGGCAACGCGGTCGCCGCCTTGATGGCGGGTAAGGCCGGTCTGCCCCTGGGCCGAGTCCTCTTCGCCACGAACCGCAATCTCACCGTACCGGAGTTCATCGCGACGGGGGACTATCGGGCGCGGAAAAGCGTCAGCACGCTGGCCAACGCCATGGACGTCGGCGATCCGTCGAACGTGGCCCGGCTGCGCTTTCTGATGGAGAAGGATCCGACCCTGCGCTCCGAGCTGGCCGCGCATCCGGTCGACGATGAGACGATCCAAGCCCGCATTCGCGAGGGGGAGACCGAGTACGGGAAGGTCTTCTGCCCACACACCGCCTGCGGGATCGAGATGCTGGAGCGCGAGCGCCGCCTCGGCTCGACCGAGTCTTTCTGTGTGGTCGCAACCGCCCATCCCGCGAAGTTCGATGACGTGGTCGAACCGCTCGTCGGCCACGCGGTCGAGCCCCCGCCCGCCCTTCGAGCCATGCTCGCGAGGGGCTCGAGAAGCGAGTTTCTGGAGCCCGACTACGGAAGTCTGAAGAACCGTCTGCTTCGCTTGTAGGATCGGCGGGAAGATGAACCGCGAGCGCCTGGTGTCGGTCGATGCCTTCCGTGGAGGCACGGTCGCGGCCATGATCCTCGTGAACAATCCCGGCGACTGGAGCCATATCTACTGGCCCTTGGAGCACGCTCCCTGGAACGGCTGGACCCCCACCGACCTCATCTTTCCCTTCTTTCTCTTTCTGGTGGGCGCGTCCCTGGCGTTTTCGTCCCGTGATACGACCCGGGCCGCCGCCCTCCGCGCGCTGAAGATCTTCGGTCTCGGTTTCTTCATGGCCTTCTATCCGCGCTTCGACATCTTCACCGTCCGCATTCCCGGCGTGCTGCCCCGAATCGCCCTGTGCTACTTCGCGGCCTTTCTGATCAAGAAACACTTCGGCCCGCGAGTCGTCGCGGCCATCGCCGCGGCCTGCTGTCTTGGCTACTGGTTCCTCATGACCGTCGTGCCTGTCCCCGGCGGCCTCGCCCCCAATCTCGAACCCGGGACGAATCTTGGGGCCTGGCTCGACCGACGACTTTTCGGTTCGCACTTGTGGGTCACGTCCAGGACCTGGGATCCCGAAGGGCTCCTGTCCTCGTTGCCGGCCCTCGGCACCACTCTCTTCGGCTATCTCGCGGGTTCCCTCTTCCGCTCGGGCTTGAGCGCGACCGAGATCATTCGCCGGCTGGCGCTCTCGGGCTTCGTCATGAGCGTCGCCGGGATCGCCTGGGACACGGTGTTCCCCATCAACAAGAGTCTGTGGACTTCCTCGTATGTGCTCTTCACGGCGGGAGCGGCGTCGCTCCTTCTGGCCGGGCTCTACTGGGGAGCGGACGTCAGGGGATTCAAGGCGGGGTTGAAGCCGTTCGTGATCTATGGAGTCAACGCCATCGTGGTCTTCGTGGCTTCCGGCCTGCTCGCCAAGACGATGGCTCTCATCAAGGTCCCCCTCGGCGGAGTCATGGTGTCGTCGCAGGTTTTCCTGTATCGAACGCTCTTCCTCTCGTGGCTGGAGCCGATTAACGCCTCCCTGGGCTATGCCCTCGCCAACGTGGCCTTTTGGTACGGCGTGTTGAAGTGGATGGACGGGCGCGGGATCCACATCAAGGTATGACCTTGCGGATCGGCATCGACCTTGGGGGAACGAAGATCGAAGGGGTCGCGCTCCGCTCCGATGGCGCCATCGCCTCACGAAGACGCGTGGCCACACCGCGAGGCGAGTACGAGGGCACGGTGCGGGCCATCGCGGACGTGGTCTCGTTCCTCGAACACGAATCGGGCTCTTTGGGGTCGGTGGGAATAGGAATGCCGGGGATCGTGTCGCCGGCCACGGGCCTGGTCAAGAATGCGAATTCGGTCTGGCTGAACGGTCGTGCCCTCGACCGCGATCTCGAAACCGCCCTGGGCCGGCTGGTTCGAATCGAAAACGACGCCAATTGTTTCGCGCTTTCGGAAGCGAGCGACGGCGCGGCGGCGGGGCGAGGCTGCGTGTTCGGCGTGATTCTGGGCACCGGAACCGGCGGGGGCGTGGTGGTGGACGGCCGGATCGTGCGGGGCCGGAACGCGGTCGCGGGCGAGTGGGGCCACAATCCCATGCCCTGGCCCGCACCGGACGAATGGCCGGGCGAGCGCTGTTACTGCGGTCGCACCGGTTGTATCGAAACATTCCTCTCGGGGCCGGGACTGACCCGCGATTTCGCGAGAGAGACCGGACAACCGACGGACTCGGTGGAGATAGTCAGCCGCGCGGGCGCGGGCGAACCGGCGGCGGTTCGATGCCTCGATCGATATGCGAATCGCCTCGCCCGCGCTCTCGCGTCGATCATCAATGTGCTCGATCCCGATGCCATTGTCCTGGGCGGTGGTTTGTCGGGTATCGGGCGGCTCTACGTCGACGTCCCGCGACTTTGGTCGCAATTTGTCTTCTCAGACCGGGTGGAGACCGAGCTCCTGCCCCCCAAGTTCGGAGACTCGAGTGGCGTTCGGGGTGCGGCCTGGTTATGGCCGGTGGGCGGCTAGAGTCGGGGGCGCAGGTTCCCTTCAGGGGCCCGCGACGGTCCCCCGAGCCGTCCCTACTAGACTCCCGGCGTGAGTGGCGCGGTTGGAAAGATGTTGGAACCACCTTTCGCGGCTCTCGTTCCCAAGACCACCGTCCTCCATGGGGAAACACTGGAAGACCCGTATTTCTGGCTTCGGGAGAAGGAGAATCCGGCGGTTCGGGCGTATCTGCAGGCCGAGAATGAATACGCAGACGCGGCTACATCGCATCTGAACGGCTTGGCCAGATCTCTGTACGACGAGATGCTGGCTCGGATCCAGGAAGACGACACTTCGGCCCCGTATCGTCTTCGAGGCTACGAACATTGGGTGCGCACGGTCAAGGGTGAGCAGTACCCCGTCTACCATCGGCGACGCCTGGGTAACGAGGGGACGCCGAACCCGGCGGAAACGACCCTGGATGTGAACGAACTGGGGGCGGGCCGGCCCTTCATGTCCCTGGGCGCCTATGCGATGAGCGACGACGGCCGGCTTCTCGCCTACTCAACCGACGGCACGGGTTTCCGCCAGTACACGCTCCAGGTGAAGAACCTCGCCACCGGGGTTCTTTGGAGTCGTGCGTTTGAGAAGGTGGTCTCGGTCGCTTGGGCCGGAGATTCGGAGACGCTCTTCTTCACCGAGGAGGATCACGCGAAGCGCGCGGCGCGCCTGTACCGGATCCGCATCTTCTCGGAGGCAGCCCCGGTTCTGGTCTTTGAGGAAAAGGACGAAAGGTTCAGCCTGGAAATCTCCCGTTCGCGCAGCGGCGCCTTCCTGTTCCTCGTGACCGCCTCTCACACCACCGCGGAGGTCCGAAGCCTCGAAGCCTCGAGGCCTGAAGGTGCGTTCAAGCTCGTCGCTCCGCGGCGTCAGGACCATGAATACGAGCTCGATCATCAAGGCGACCGCTTCCTGATTCGCACGAACGACCGCGGACGCAACTTCCGGCTGGTCGAGGCTCCGGTGGCGGCGCCGGACGAAGGGAACTGGCGCGAGATCGTCCCCCATCGGGAAGACGCCATGCTCGAAGCCGCACTCGTCTTCGAGCACGACATCGTTCTGTGTGAGCGATCGGGAGGACTTCCGGGATTTCGGTCCCTGAACCGCCAAGGAAAGGTCGGCGTCGAGGCCCTCTTCGACGAGCCAACCTACGCCGCCCTTCCCCAGGACAACCGCGAGTACGAGTCCTCGACGTTCCGCTATACGTACCAGTCGCTGGTGACGCCTCCCTCGGTCTTCGACCTCGACCTCACCACCGGTGAGAGCACTCTGGTCAAGCAGGTCAAGGTTCTGGGCTCGTTCAATCGAGACGACTATCTCTCGGAGTGGACAGCCGCCTTGGCCGAAGACGGAACCAGGATTCCGATCTCTCTGGTGCGACGGCGCGACACACCGGTCGACGGATCCGCGCCCATGCACCTCCTCGGCTACGGCTCCTACGGCTTCCCCTATCCCGTCTCGTTTGTTTCCCAGCGCCTCTGCCTGCTCGACCGCGGTTTCGTCGTGGCCCTCGCCCACGTTCGCGGGGGGGGCGAGATGGGCAAGCCCTGGCACGACGCCGGGCGCATGGCCGCGAAGGTGAATACGTTCACGGATTTCATCTCGTGCGCAAGGTCTTTGATCGAACGCGGCTATACGTCGAGCTCGAAACTGGTCATCGAGGGCGGATCGGCGGGAGGCCTGCTGATGGGTGCGGTCACCAACCTGCGGCCCGATCTCATGAAGGCGGTTGTCGCCAAGGTCCCCTTTGTGGACGTGATCAATTCGATGCTGGACGAAGACCTGCCGTTGACCGTGGGGGAGTTCGAGGAGTGGGGCAACCCCAAGGTCCTCGAGGACTTCCGAGCCATGCGCGCCTACTGCCCTTACAGCAACCTCGAAAAGAAAGCCTACCCCGCGATCCTGCTGCGGAACTCGTTCAACGATTCCCAGGTTATGTACTGGGAGGCGGCCAAGTACGCGGCAAGACTGCGCACCCTCAAGACCAACGACGCTCCCTTGCTTCTCCGCACCCTCATGGAGGCGGGGCACGGAGGAGCCTCCGGGCGCTACGACGCCTTGCGCGAAACCGCGTCCGACTACGCTTTCATCCTCTGGCAGGTTGGCACGGTCGATCTCGATAGAGTCTGACCTTGAATCACAGGAGATCCGCCCCATGTTTCTGACCCTTGCCACCGTGCTTACCCTGGCCGCGCCGGATTTCACCGCCAAGGACCTGCACTCTCTCAAGCGTCTGGCCGATCCGCAGGTTTCGCCGGACGGCAAGTGGGTTCTGTATCAGCAGACCATTATCGAACTGGGCCAGAGCCGCAACTCGGATCTCTTCCTCGTGCCTTCGACCGGCGGCGCGCCCCGCTCCCTCACCTCGCACCCCAAATCGGACTCTCAGGGCCGGTTCTCCAAGGATGGAACCCAAATCGCGTTTCTCTCGTCCCGAGACGGCGCCCCGCAGGTCTACATCCTGGATCTGCGCGGGGGCGAGGCCCGGCGCGTGACTAATCTCTCGCAGAGTGTGGCCAACTTCCGCTGGGCCACCGCGGACAAGCTGGTGGTGGTCTCGGATGTGCACCCGAGTTGCACGGGCTCCGATTTCGACGCCTGCACGAAGATGAAAGTGCAAGAAAGAGGCGAGAGTGTCCGCGTCTACGACAAGCTCTTCGTGCGTCACTGGGACACCTGGGAGGATGGCCTGCGCTCTCATCTGTTGTGGGTCGACGTCAAGACGGGACAGGCGGCCGACCTGACCAAAGGCGACGCCGATGTTCCGCCCTACCCCGGACCGAACGATTTCGACATCGCCCCGGATGGCTCGGAGGTGGCGTTTGGTCGAAACGACGACAAGGACGAGGCCTCCTCCACGAACGCGGACCTGTTCACGGTCCCGACCTCCGGGGGGCCGGCCAGGAAGTTCGGCGGAGCCGCGGGCTTTGATGGCCTGCCCTCCTACAGCCCCGATGGATCCATGATCGCGTATCACGCCCAGATGCGCGCGGGCTTCGAGGCCGATCGCTTTCGTCTGATGGTCTACGACCGCAAGACCGGGCTCACGCGAAACCTGACCGAGCCCTTCGATCGCAGCGTCGACGAGATCGCGTGGGCGCCCGATTCGAAAACGATCTACTTCACCGCCGGCGATGGGCCGCACAACCCGCTGTTCGCCCTTTCCGCCGCGGGAGGGGTGCCGCGCAAGGTGGCCGATGGCCATCTCACCCAATTGTCGATTTCGAAGGATGGTCTCAGGGCGGTGATGGCCAAGGACTCGCTGAGCAAGCCCGCGGATGTGGTGACCATAGACCTTGCGAGCGGCAAGGTCTCGCGCATTACCGACACCAACGACGCGGCTTTGGCCGGGTTCGCGCTTCTGCCCTCCGAGTCGGTCTCCTATGCCGGGGCGCTCGGCAAGACGGTCCAGGGCTGGATCACCAAGCCCGCGAACTTCGACCCTTCGAAAAGATACCCGTTGCTCCTCATCGTCCACGGGGGACCGCAGAGTGTTTTCGCGGACAGCTGGAGCTTCCGCTGGAATCCGCAGGTCTTCGCGGGAGCGGGTTTCGTGGTCTTCATGCCCAATCCCCGCGGCTCCACCGGTTTCGGGCAGGCCTTCACCGACGATGTCTCGAAAGACTGGGGCGGGAAAGCCTACGAAGACGTGATGAAGGGAACGGATTTCGCGGCAGCCCTTCCGTATGTGGACAAGGACCGCGTTCTCGCGGCCGGGGCTTCGTACGGCGGCTACATGGTCAACTGGATGTGCACCCAGACCAAGCGATTCAAGGCCCTGGTTTCGCATGACGGCGTTTACAATCTCGAGTCGATGGCCGGTTCCACCGAGGAGCAGTGGTTCACTGACTGGGACCTCGGGGGACCGCCGTGGAAGGACCGGACTCAGTACGACAGGTTTTCGCCCTCCCGCTTCATCGCGCAGTGCACGACCCCGACCCTCATCATCCACAACGATCGTGACTATCGCGTCCCCGTCGAACAGGGTCTCCAGATGTTCACCGCCCTTCAGCGCCAGGGCGTGCCCTCGCGCCTGGTGATGTTCCCCGAGGAAAATCACTGGGTCCTGAAGGCGGAGAACTCGGTGCGCTGGTACGACGAGGTCCTGGGGTGGCTCAAGAAATGGGCGAACTGAGGGCTCTCGAACTCGCCCAGGAACTCGGCCACGAGGAAGTCGTCCTGCTTCACGACCGGGAGTCCGGCCTGCGGGGCGCCATCGCCATCCACGACTCCACTTTCGGACCGAGTGTCGGGGGCACAAGGATGCGTGCGTATGCCACGTATGACGACGCCGTGGTCGATGCCCTGCGTCTGGCCCGGGCCATGACCTACAAGGCGACAATGGTCGAGATGCCCTACGGCGGGGCCAAGGCCGTGATCGTGGGAGACCCGAACCGGGACAAGACCAGGCCTCTGCTCGTGGCTTACGCCCGGGCCGTCGAAAGGCTCGGCGGCCGGTTCTTCACCGGCTGCGACATGGGAATCGAACCACGCGACCTCAAGGTGATGCAACGCCACACCAAGCATCTTTCCCACGCGAACGAGGACTCGCCCCTGGACACGTCGTATCTTGCCGCCCTTGGAGTCTTTGAAGGGATCGCCGCGGTGGCCGCGGTTCTTGGACGTTCGTTGTCGTCACTTCGGGTTGCCATTCAGGGTGTGGGTGCGGTCGGTTTTCCTCTGGCCAAACTTCTGGTTGAACACGGTGCCCATGTGATCGTGGCCGATCCCGACCCGGCTCGCGCGCGGCGGGCCGCGAGCGAGATCGAAACCCAGGTGGTCGAACCCGACGGCATCTATGACGTCGAGGCCGACGTGTTTTCGCCCAACGCCATGGGCGGGATACTGAATGACGACACCATCGCCCGCCTCAAAGCCCGGGCCATCGTGGGGGGGGCCAACGAGCAGTTGCGGGAGCCTCGTCACGGCGCAGTTCTCCACTCCGTGGGAATCCTGTGGGCGCCCGACTACGTGGTGAACGCGGGCGGTCTGCTGAGCCTCCTCTACGAAACCAGGCAGACGGACGCGGAGGGCGTGGTCGAACGGGTCCACCTGATCGGCCCCCGGTTGGCCGACATCTGGCATCGATCCGATGAAGAAGAGCAACCTCCAGGGGTCATCGCCGATCGCATCGTCGAAGAACGACTCGCCCTGGGCAGGCGGGCGAAGTCGGAATCGGCGCGACGAACCAAGTATGAAGACGATTGATCGAGGGAGCGAGGCACGGCGATGAAGATCTCGGTCGGGGGAGCGACCATCGGGTACGCGGACAAGGGACATGGACCGGCCGTCCTGTTTCTTCACGCCTTTGGCCTGTCCCTCGGAATGTGGGACGGCCAGGACGCTCTCGCTCCGCGGTACCGGATCGTCCGTTTCGACGCGCGCGGTTTTGGCGCATCGAAGGTGGGCGATGCGATCCTCACCATGGACCGCATCGCCGACGACGCGAAAGCACTCATCGAACGTCTGCGCCTGGGGCCGGTGATCCTGGTCGGGTGTTCGATGGGCGGTTACGCGGCTTTCGCCTTCGCGCAGAAACACGCTTCGCTCCTGCGGGGCCTGGTCCTGGCGGACACCCGCGCGGGAGGCGATTCTGCCGAGGCCCGGAAGGGCCGAAGCGACCTCGCGGCCAAGGTCATTAAGGAAGGGCCGCAGGCCGCTCTCGACTTCTTTCTCCCTCGTGTCTTCGGCGAGACCACCAAGAGATCGCGGGCTGAAGTCGTGGCCCGGTTCAAGGACATCCTGCTCGCGACTTCGCCTCGAGGGCTTTCCGATGCCCTGCATGGTATCGCCGCCCGCCAGGATTCGACGCCGCTCCTACGCGAGATCTCGGTTCCCACCCTTGTGATCTGCGGCGAGGAGGACGTCATCACGCCACGAGCCGAGGCGGAAATCATGCAGCGAGGGATCAAAGGCGCCGAGTTGGCGATGATTCCGAAAGCCGGCCACCTCCCCTCGATGGAAACACCCGAGGAGTTCAACGCCGTGCTCGGGAAGTTCTTGGGCAGGTTCTAACAATCGAGACAACCCGCCGCCCCCCCGATGGCCGGAGTTCGGCGACTCTAAGTCGAATCGTCCGATTCACTCGGACGATTCGAGCGTCACTAGTTCTCGCCGAACGCAGGCCAGGGGGTTCTAAGGGGCCCCTTGTCCGTGTCTCGGACCCCTTGGCGTCAACGAGAATTCAGGTCGTATTTCATGATCCGGCCGTGCCGGCCTTCGCGATCTCTTTCCGCTTCGTAGACATCGCCGGGGACGCCCCGGCCGGAGAGTCCATTCAGAAGGGCGAGGTCCTGGTCGTCCAATCGGACCTCCGGGGCGGCCAGGGTTTGAGGAAGATGGTCGGCGTTTCGGGCCCCCACGATGACCGCCGCCACTTCAGGTTGAGCCAAAACCCAGGCGATGCCGATCGCCCCGATGGTGACCTCATGCTTTCGGGCCGTCCGGTGTACGGTCCGCAGCAAGTCCTGAAAACCGTCCCAGCCAAGCGCTTCGTCGATGATGAGCTTGTATTTCGTCAATGACCGATTCTCCAGGGGCTGGTCCGGCTCGGAAACGCCAAGCCATCGCTCGGAAAGAAAACCGCCGAGGAGCGAGCCGTAGCAGAGGAAACGGATGTTGCTCTCCGCGCACAGCGAGGCCATCGAGCCGGCGGGACGACGATCGAGAAGCGAGTACTGAACCTGGTGCGAGAGAACCCGCACCCCGGCCTCAAGAAGCGCGCGCAGATGGGGGGTGTCGAAGTTGGTGACCCCGAGGTGGCGGAGGACTCCGGCGCGGCGCAGCCCCTCGAGATGCAAGGCGACCTCGACGTATCGGTCAACCGCATAGTCCCACCAGTGAAACTGAACCAGGTCCAGTGTTTTTCGGCGCAGACGCCGGCCGGAGCGCTCCACGATCTCGCGCACGCCCTTGAGGTCCACCGTGGCCAGGGAGACGAGGTCCGGAACGTACTTGGTGTGCACTTGAATCCGGCGACCCTCTCCCGGGTCGAAACCGCCAATGAGATCCTCGACCCCGGTGTAGATGTCCGCGCAGTCGAAAGTCGTGATCCCGTTCTCCACGAAAGCTTTCATGTCCGCGAGTGCTGTGGCGCTCGCGTGGGCGCTGTGCCCGGCCGCGAGCTGCCATCCCCCCTTGATGATCCGGGAGATCGAATATCGAGGCGCCAGTTCAACGCGCACGTTTTCGGGGACGCCGGTTCCGGGTTGCCGCCTTCAGGGGTACGGCGGTCACGTCGTCGTGCTTGAAGACGGTCGTACCGATCCGCCTGATTCGAAATCGCCCACCGCAGTGAGGATCGGGGCAGGCGATGAGGGAGTCGGTGGTCATCCAGTCGTGAGGATGAGTTTCACGCTGCTTGGCGGGAAGGAGAGGAAGCAACGCGGCCAGCGGATACAGGGGAAAAGTCTGCCCCTTTGGCCAGGACAGGTTCTCTCCTCTCAGCTCGAACTGGTCGCCGACCTTGTGATTGCAGATCATGGGCCGGCCCTTCGCCTGCTCGACATCGACCCGCAGGTCGTACAGGCGGAAGGTCGCGGGTTTCGCGCGTTGTTTTTTGCTTCGCGTGGCGGCCATTGCACTTAGCATAGCCACCCCAATGAACGACGGTCTCCCCTCCCTGCGGCTTACGTTCCATGGCGGGATCGGGGGAGCCATCCTTCCCGCCCTGGTCTTCCTGGCCGGGGTGACCACATTGGCCTTGAAAGGCGCGCCGGACGAACGTGGTTTCTGGCCCATCGTTCTCGGGGCTCTGTGCCTCAGCCTCCTCCTGGCCCGCGATCGGACGCTCTGGAGCGAGGCCGTGATTCGGTCCATGAGTCAGGAGATTGTGGCATTGATGATTCTCGCTTGGCTGCTCTCGGGCGTCCTTTCCGAATTGCTTCGCGCGGCCGGTCTCATCCAGGCGCTCGTCACCAGCGGTTCTTATCTTGGCCTTCAAGGCGGCGGCTTCGTCGCCCTGTCGTTCCTGATCTGCTGCCTGGTCTCCACCGCCACGGGAACGAGCTTCGGCACGATTCTGGTTTGCGGTCCCCTTCTCTATCCCGCGGGCGGTTCCCTGTCGGCCGATCCGCGGTGGCTGGCCGGGGCGATTCTGGCCGGATCCACGTTCGGCGACAGCATCTCACCCATCTCGGATACCACCATCGCATCCGCCGGAACCCAGGGCGCGGATATCGGCGGAGTGGTGAGCAGTCGCTTCGGCTATGTCTTTCCTCCGGCCCTCCTGGCGGTGATCGCATACCTTCTTTTCGGTCGAGGCCCTGAAGGCGGGAGCCACGCGAGTGCTGCGGGCTCGCTTCGGGCCCTGCCCATGCTGATCGCCCCGGTGGTTGTCCTGTCGCTCCTGTTGCGAAAGAAGCATCTGCTCGAGGGACTGCTCGTCGGCATCGTTCTGGCCGTCCTGTTGAGCCTGAGTCTGGGTCTGGTGCCCGCATCCGATCTCCTGTTTCTCGACCGGGAGAACTTCCTGGCCCGCGGCCTGATCCTGAAAGGGCTGGAACGCGGCGTGGGCGTCTCCATTTTCACCCTCCTGCTGATGGGTCTCGTGGGCACCCTCGTGGCCACGGGAGTGCAGGACGCCCTGGTGGATCTGGCCCGAAAGAAAGCCCGTACCACCCGGGCGGCCGAGGTGTGGATCGTGGTGGCGGTGAGCGTCGCGGTCCTCTTCACCACTCACAGCGTGGTGGCGATGCTCGCGGTGGGGACATTCGCCAAAGAAACGGGACGGCGCTTCGGACTGTCCGCCTATCGGCGGGCCAATCTCCTCGACGTCACCGTGTGCACCTACCCGTTCCTGCTCCCCTATTTTCTGCCCACGATCCTGATGTCCTCGGCCACCGCAGCGGGCCCGGCGTTCGGCATGCCGCGTTTGAGTCCCTTGGATGTGGGTCTGTTCAATGTCTATTCGTGGGGCCTTCTTGCCATGATAGGAGTGGCGGTGGCCTCGGGATACCTCCGAGGTCCCCTCGAACAGGAGAGCGCTCCTTGATCATCGAAACCTTCCCGGTCGGACCTCTTCAGTGCAACTGCACGATCCTCGGCGATCCCGAAACCGGCGAGGCCATCGTGATCGACCCCGGCGACGAGGCTCCCAAGGTCCTTCGGCATCTGGCCGCCCAGGGCCTCACCGCCAAGGCCATCCTGATCACCCATACTCATCTCGACCATGTGGGGGGCAATCACGAAGTGCGGGAGAAGACGGGCGCGCGGGTGATGCTGCACGAGATGGACCTGCCCCTCTACGACAACCTCGGCATGCAGGCTCGGTTCATCGGCATAGACACCCCTCTTCGCGCCAAGGTGGATGAGTACATCCATGAAGGCGACGTGATTCCCTTCGGCGGGCAGGGCGACTCCATCCAGGTGTTTCACACGCCCGGCCACACCCCGGGGTCGTGTTCGTTCTTCCTGGGGAGTCAGAATCTTCTTCTTTCCGGGGACACTCTCTTCGCGGGCAGCGTCGGACGCACAGACCTGTGGGGCGGTGATTTCGACACCGAAGTCCGCTCCATCCGCAGCAAGTTGCTTCCCCTGCCCGACGCCACTCGGGTGATCACCGGCCATGGGCCCGACACGACCATCGTCGAGGAGCGCCGGTCGAACCCCTTCCTTACTTGAGGCCGGCGTTGGGATTTGGGGGGACGAAGCCCGCCTTCGCGATTTCTTCGACCACGATTCTCTGGGTCAGGAAGAAGACATCGCAGTAATCGGCGGGAGTGCTGCAGGGCCTGATCGCGGCGACCGGGCCGGCCGCGTTGTGGTCGACCGTCTCGATGATCGGGGCCGGCGATTTCAAGACCTTCGGCTCTTGAGCCAACCGATTCTTCACCGCGTCGTAGAAAGCGCAGGGATCGCAGGCCCAGGGGAGTTGAGCGCGCGCGTCGATGCGGCGGTGCGGACCGCCGGAGAGATTGTGGATATTGTCGTTGAGCGCTCGGGCGTTGCCCACGATGACCTTCGTGCCGTCGGGCGCCAGAAGGGACGTGCCAAACAGACCGATCTGTTCCACCTCGCCGAGGACACCCCCGATCTGCACGGTGTCGCCCTTCTTGAACGGTCGCAGGGACACCATGAAGACGCCCGCGGCGATATTCGAGAGCAGGCCCGACCAGGCGACGCCCACCGCAACCCCCGCGGCGGCGAGAAGACCGGCGAGCGAGTTCGTCTGGACCCCCAGCACGCCCAATGCCGCGAGCACGAGAACAATGGTCAGCACCACGCTGAGGGTCTGGTCGATGTACTTCGAAAGCGTGGGGTCGAGTTGGCGATGCTCGAGGCCTCGGCGAACGAAGCCGCGAACGCCCCTGATCACCCAGCGACCGATGAGGTACAAGGCGATCGCGGCCAACACCTGGAGCACGAAATCGACGCCCCGGGTCACGAGAAAGTTCCTGGCGGTTTCCATCATGCGGCGATCATCCGACAACCGGGTGGCGAAACGAAGCGAGGTCACGTAATAGGGTGACCTCTGGCCGAAAGACCTCATGACCCCGCACGAGAACCCGACCCCGGAAAAGGCGAAGCGAGCGCAGCACGCGCATTTGATTCTGGCGGTGCTGTTCGCCGTTTCGATTCTGAATTTCGTCGACCGCCAGATCCTGAGCATCCTGGCGGGCCGGATCAAAGCCGACCTCCTGATCACCGATGCTGAGCTCGGCTTCCTGTACGGGACGGTCTTCGGGGTTTTCTATGCCGCCTTCGGCGTGCCCCTGAGCGTCTATGCCGACCTCGGATCGAGGCGAAAGTTGATCGGCTGGGGTCTCGCCCTGTGGAGCCTCATGACCGCGTTATCCGGAATGGCGACGGGTTTCACCAGCCTGGCCCTGGCCCGTGTCGGAGTGGGGGTGGGAGAAGCCACCGCCTCGCCGGCTGCTTACTCGCTCATCGCCGACCTCTTCCCTCGAGCGCGCCGGGCCACCGCTTTGTCCATCTATGCGCTCGGCATCTATGTCGGGATCGGCCTCAGCTCATTCCTTGGGGGCGCAGTGGTCGATGGGTGGAGTGCCGCGTTTCCCCCGGGCCAAGAGCCTCTTGGCCTGCGGGGATGGCAGGTGGCGTTCCTGATCGCGGGAGTTCCAGGACTGCTCCTCGTGCCCGTGGTGCTCTCGCTTCGCGAGCCGGAACGTGGAGGCTCGGACGGCGCAAAGTCCGCGGCGTCCGATCGCCCTGAGGTGGCCGGCTCTCGCCCGAGCGCGGTGAAAGCGGCCGTGCTTGAAGGCCTCGCCCTCTTACCCCCTTCCTCGTTCTTCTTTCTCCTTCAGGACCGCGTTCCCATGGCCGCCAATGTCGCGACCTTCGCGGTTCTGGCCACGGGCGGCGCCGTCCTCTGGCTCGCCTTTGGCGACCCGGCGCAGTGGGGGTGTGTCTCGTTGGGTCTCTATGTGGTCGCGACCATGGCCCAGCGCCTCAAGGCCCGGGAGCCGGATGCCTTCGCCCTGATCTTCATGACTCCGTCCCTTCGCCTCGCCACCCTTGGCTTCTCGTTCCTTTCGTTCACCGGTTACGTGATCAGTTTCTGGACCGCCCAGTTCTTCATTCGCTACCACGGCTTCTCGGTCTCCGAAATCGGCGATCGCCTGGGCGTGATCTCCGCCTTAGGGGGCGGCCTCGGGGTCACCCTGGGGGGCGCGCTCGCGGATCGGTTTCGGATCAAAACCCCTGCAGGTCGGTTGATCGTGGGCATGATGAACGCCCTCCTCCCCATTCCCCTTCTGCTCCTCGCCCTCAGCACCCGCGATCGAAACGCGGCCCTGGCCTTCTTCGCAGCCGCCCAGGTGTTCGCGGCCATGTGGCTGGGGGCCGGCAGTTCCACCGTGCAGGATCTCGTTCTGCCTCACATGCGGGCGCGGGCCTCGGCAGTCTTTCTGCTTTTCGTCACTCTGCTCGGTCTGGCTCTCGGACCTTACGTGGTCGGCAGGCTGAGTGACTTGTGGGGAGATCTGCGCCTCGCCTTCATGGCCGCCACCTCCGCCAACCTCGTCGCCTTCGTGTTCTTTGTCATGGCCGCCCGAAGCATCGCCCGAGACGAGGAAACCAGAATGGCCCGGGCGGCGGCGGCCCGGGCATAAGCTCACGGGTCAAGCTTCGTCCCTCCCTTCCCAAAGGAAAACGCATGAGACCCACCGCCACCGCCACCATCTCCTTCGGAATGGTCTCCATTCCCGTCAAGCTCTTCTCCGCCACCGAGAGCAAGGCCTCCATCTCCTTCAACATGCTCCACGAGAAGTGCAAGGGGCGCGTGAAGCAGCAGTACATCTGCGAGCGGGACCAGAACATGGTGGTTCCGAGAACAGAGATGGTGAAGGGCTACGAGTTCGCCAAGGAACAGTACGTGGTGTTCACTCCCGACGAGATAAAGAAGATGGAGGAGGAGAAAACCGGGCTCGTCGACATCGTGGAGTTCCTCGACATCAAGGAGGTCGACCCGATCTACTACGAGAACGCCTCCTACCTGGCCCCGGACAAGGGCGCCGAGAAAGCCTACCGCCTGCTCTGCGACGCGATGAAGAAGACGGGCCGGGTCGCGGTCGCGAAATGGGCGGCCCGGGGCAAGCAATACCTCGTCCTCCTGCGCCCTCTCAAGAACGTGGTGATCCTGCAGCAGTTGCGCTACCCCGATGAGGTCCGGCCGCTCGACGAGGTGCCGGTCGGGACCGCCGAGTCCAAGGAGAACGAGTTGAAGCTGGCGGTTCAGTTGATCGACCAGATCACGTCCGCCGCCTTCGATCCGGCACAGTACGAGGACGAAGTCAGGAAACGGATGCAGGCCGCCATAGATCGCAAGATTCAGGGCCAGGAGATTTCGAGCGCCCCCGAGCAGCCGCGCGTCCAGATCATCGACATCATGGAGGCCCTGAAGGCATCTCTTTCCGCGAAGAAAGAGGCGGCCAAGGCCTGATCGCCCTCAGGTCCGGCGGACCGCGGTTACGGTCCCTCCGACGGGCTCAGGGACCGGCTTGGCTCGACGCCTCGCGTCTCGTCCTACCTCCGGAAGACATCACTGGGCGCTTCGCGCCTTCTCCGCGCATTCTTGAGAACAGAAGTATGCCGTCGAGCCCAAGTAGCGCCCCGCGATGGCCGATGACCGGGCGGTGTGAACACCGCAGACCGGGTCCCTGACGAGTTCTTCCACCTGCCCGGCGGTCTTTGGGCTCGATCGCCGCGCCGGACCGCCCGCTCCCGGTCGCCTGCCTTGAATCACCCCTCCGAAAAACGCGCGCAGCACGATGGCGGCGAGCCGAAAGACGAAGAGAAAGAGGATGGCGCGGATAATGAAGGCCAGGAGGGCCATGGTGTCCCTGGTGTCCTGCCGCCTAGAGCGCGAGCGTCGACCAGCGCAGGACAGCCGACCCCACCGTGAAACCGGCGCCCACCGAGGTCATGAGCAGATTGTCATCCGGGCGCAGGCGCTTCTCCTCGAGGGCGGTATAGATGCCCAGGGGGATGGTGGCGGCGGTGGTGTTGCCGTAGGTCGCGATGTTCTTGACCACCTTCGCATCCGGCAAACCCAGTCTCGCTTGAGCGGCGTCGATGATCCGGATGTTGGCCTGGTGGGGAATGAACAGGTCGATGTCTTCGTTACGCAGTCCCGCCTTCAGGACGGCCGCCAGGGACGCCTCGGCCATCTTCCTCACCGCATACTTGAAGACCGGCTGCCCATCCTGTTTCACGAAGTGCATTCTCTGGTCGACGGTCTCATGAGAAGACGGATGCAGGCTGCCGCCTCCAGGTAGCTTCAGGTACGCGCCCCCCGAGCCATCCACCTCGTGGGTGAAGGCGAGGAGGCCGCGGTCATCGTCGGAAGGCTCGAGCAGGATGGCGCCCGCTCCATCCCCAAAAAGAACGCAGGTGCTTCGATCCTCGAAATCGAGAATCGAGGACATGACGTCGGCCCCGATGACCAACACCCGGCGGTGGGCGCCGCTTTCGATGAATTGCGCTCCCACGGTCAGGGCATAGACGAAGCCGGAGCACGCGGCGGAGAGGTCGAAGCCCCAGGCCCGGGAGGCCCCGAGTCTCGTCTGAACCAGGCAGGCGGTGGCGGGAAACGCCATGTCCGGGGTGACCGTGGCCACGATGATGAGATCGAGGTCGTCGGGGCCGAGGCCCCGACGTTCGAGGCACTCCCGGGCGGCCGCGGTCGCGAGTTCGGAGGTCCCGACGCCTTTGTCGACGTGGTGGCGGGTGGTGATTCCGGTTCGCGAGCGGATCCATTCGTCGTTCGTGGTCACGAACTGTTCGAAGTACTTGTTGTCGAGGACCCGAGGAGGGAGGAAACGTCCGATCGAGGTGATGGCGGCGCGACGGGTCATAAGGGGCAGTGGAGTATATCGACCGCTTCGTGCCGGGCTCTTCCTTCCCCTTGATAGATTGGGGTATTCGTGAACATCATCCTTCCTCCCGAGCGCCTCCAGGCCCTGCCGCGCGCCCCGCTCATGGGCGGGGTGACGCCCATAGACCGGCTGGAGCGGTTTGAGCGGGCGATCAAATCACCGTATCCGATCTTCATCAAGCGGGACGACGCGATTCCGTTTGGCCTGGGCGGGAACAAGGTGCGCAAGCTCGAACTGGTCATGGCCGACGCCCTTCGCGAGGGTGCCGACACCGTCATCACCTGCGGAGCCGTTCAGTCGAACCACTGCCGGGCCACCGCCGCCGCGGCCGCCCGTTTGGGTCTTCAGTGCCATCTCGTCCTTTCCGGAACGGCCCCCGAGACTCTCTCCGGAAATACCCGACTGGACGAGATCTTCGGAGCGAAGATCCATTTCGTGGCCGGTCGCGCGGATCGAACGCCGGCCATGGTGTCTCTCGAAGCGTCTTTGCGGGCCAACGGGTTGAACCCCAGGGTTATTCCTCTGGGCGCTTCCACGGCCACGGGCGCCACCGGTCTGGCTCTCGCCATCTTCGAGATGGTGAATCAGGGTCATCGGCCGGATGTGATCGTGCACGCTTCGTCCTCCGGCGGAACCCAGGCGGGGTTGCTCGCAGGACTGGTCCTCTCCGGTCTGAAGACACGGGTCATCGGCATCAGCGCCGACGAGAACGAGGCCTCTCTTCGGGCCACCGTCGAGACCCTTCAGAAGGAAGTACTCGATCTGGCCGGCTCGGACCTGCCCCACGCACAAGCGGACGTGTGGGATCGCTTCGTGGGCGAAGGCTACGGAATCCCGACGGAAGCCTCGCGCGAAGCCCAGACCCTGCTCGCCCACAGCGAGGCGATTCTGGTGGATCACACCTACACGGCCAAGGCCCTGGCCGGCCTCATCGCCCTGGTGCGCGAACGGTCGGCGACGAATGCCGCCTCGATTCTCTTCTGGCACACCGGCGGTCAGATCGGCGTCCTCGCCTAGTGACGGCTCGTTCCGCCGCTCCGTTCATTCTGCGCCTGGCCTTCCGGAACCTGGCCCGGCATCGCCGCCGCACCGGCCTCACCATTTTCGCCCTGGCCTTCGGCATCGCCCTCATGGTTCTGGGCCAGGCCTGGACGGACGCCATGGAACGGGCGGTGGTGGAGCCCGCCAAGAACGCCACCCTCGGACACGTTCAGGTCTACCGCGCCGATGCGGCCGCGGACGAAACCGGTGAGATCTCGTTCATCATGCCTCAGAACAACTACCGTTTGATTCAGAACCCCGAGAGCCTGATCGAGGAGGCGAAGCGCCTGGACCCGAGAATCGAGTCCGGCCTCGCCCGACTGATGGTGGGTGCGCTTCTCTCCTTCAAGGACGCCACCATGGATGGCGTGCTCATCGGAATCGACGCCTCGGCCCGAGCCGCGACCTATCCGGACCTTTCGGTGGTGGCGGGCCGGCACTTCGTGCCCGGGGAAAAAGGCGTGCTCATCAATCAGGGAGTGGCCCGAAAACTCGCGATCGGCCCGGGTGATGACCTGGTGGCTCTTGGAACCACCTCCGATGGCCGCCTGAATGGGACCAAACTGAAAGTCACGGGCATCTTCACGATCAAGGGACTCGAGGCCTATGAATGGGGATCCTGCTACGCCGATCTGGCCGCGGTGCAGGATATCCTCGATGTCCCCGGACAAGCGGGGGTGCTGGTGTTCAGGCTCGAGAACTCGGGGCGCGAGGCGGATGCGGTACGCGACAAATTGAACGGGGCATTTCGGCGACAGGGAACCAGAGCCACCGCCTTCACCTGGGAGGACATGGGAGGACCCTTCATCGGCGGCATGCTGGTGACGAGATTCATCGCCACCATCATGAACGTCGTGATGGGGATCATCGTCGCCGCCTCGGTCTTGAACACCGTTCTCATGGCTACCTTCGAGCGGACTCGGGAAATGGGCACGATGCGTGCAATGGGGGCTCGAAAAAAGGACGTCCTTTCCGTCTTTCTCTCGGAAGGATTCCTGCTCGGCCTCTTTGGAGCGACTCTGGGAGCGCTCATGGGAGGGGCTCTCATCGTGTTCTTTTCGCGTTATGGGATCCCCGCATTCAGCGAGGCCCAGAAGTACACGTATGGGGGCGACCGGCTCTTCCCCATGCTCAAGCTCGAAGACGTCCTTTTACCCCCCGTCATCATGCTTGCGGTCAGCGTGGTCGCGGCCCTCATCCCGTCTGTCTCCGCGGCGCGGACAAGGCCGGCGGAATCGCTGCGCTACGTGTGAGCGTGGCCACGAGCGACCTCGTCGTTTTCGGCCTGACCGGAGCCCTGACCGGCCTGGTGGGAGCTCTCCTCGGCTTGGGGGGCGGAGTGTTTCTCGTTCCCCTGCTCGCCCTGGGCTTCCATCTGGAGCCCCGGGTCGCGGTGGCCGCGAGCCTCGTGGCCGTGGTCGCCAGTTCGTCCGCCACCACCATGCTCAACATGAAGAGCGGGCTGGTCAACGTCCCCCTGGCCTTCACCCTGCTGCTCTCGACCTCGATCGGCGCTCACGGGGGCGGCACCATCGCCCAGCACATCTCGACGCGAACCCTCTATTTCATCTTTGCCACCACCCTCTTCGTGGTCGCGGCGGTGATGACCTCAAGGTCCAGGACTCGAAACGTTTTCGATGACGCCGGTTTGGACGTTGGTCGGCTGGGGGGACGCGTGGTGGAAGAGGGGAAGACGCTCAGTTACGTGATGAAACGACTGCCCCTGGCCATGGGCGTGTCGCTGTTGGCGGGCGCCATTTCCGGTCTGCTCGGAGTCGGCGGCGGGGTGATTCAGGTGCCGGTTCTGAACTCCTTCTGCGGTATTCCCATTAGGGTCGCGGCGGCCACCTCGGCTTTCATGATCGGCCCGACCGCGGCCATCTCCGCCTTTCTCTATCTGCGCCGCGGCGACATGGATCCGCTCATCACTGCGGCTATCGCCCTCGGTTCCCTTCCCGGAAGCGCCCTCGGGTCCTGGCTCTCACGAGCCATGCACGTGAGGTCCATCAAAGGCATTCTGGCCGGGTCTTTGATCCTGGTGGCACTGCGCCTTTCGGTGGCCGCATTCTGGATGTGATCCGGCTCACCTGCGCTCTTTCTTTGGCTCGGTCGGGCGTGCGCCTCTGATAGTGTCACTCCCCCTCACAGGGTATCCATGACCAGCACGCACTCTCTTCCCAAGATACTGGCCCGGGTCTCCGACGGGCCAGAGCAAGCCTCACTGAAACACAGTCGGGCGACCGATCCGCTTCTCGAGGCCGTCACCAAGGAGATGCCCCGGCCGCCCTTCCCCAGAATCTTCGGAACGTACCTGCTCGAGGAGATGCTCTCGCGCGGAGGCATGGCAGAGGTCTACCGGGCGCAACGCACGGGGCCGCAGGGTTTCCGAAAGACCGTCGTTCTCAAGAAGATCCTCCCGGGCCTCGCCCGCAACGAGGATTTTCGCCGGCTCTTCATCGAAGAGGCGAAGACGGTGGCACTCCTTGACCATCCCCACATTGTCCCGGTTCACGAACTGGGCGAGATCAATGGGGATCTCTACATGACCCTGGAATACGTGAACGGCTTCGACCTCAGGACCCTGCTTCGAAAGGCCCGTGAAAAGGGCCTGAAACTGCCCCTGGACCTTGCCGTCTATGTGGCCGCGCGCGTCGCCAGTGCTCTCGACTTCGCCTTCACCCAGGAGGGCCCGGAGGGCCGGCCGCTGGAAATCGTCCACCGGGACGTGAGTCCTCCGAACATTCTCATTTCCTTCGCGGGCATGGTGAAGCTCACCGACTTCGGAATCTCGAAACCGTCGTCCTACGTGGAAGCCCGGAAGCATGCGCCCCAGGGGAAACTCCAGTACATGAGTCCGGAACAGGCGAACGGCGCGCCTCTGGATGCCCGGTCCGACATCTTCTCCCTGGGCGTCATCCTGTACGAGATGATCGCCGGACGCCGCCCGTTCGCCGGCGATCCGGACTTTCCTTCCCTGGATGCCGTCCGAAGAGCCGACATCGTTCCCCTCAGATTCATCTCGTCGCGGGTCACCCCAAGACTCGAGAGGGTCGTGATGAACGCGGTGGCGAGTTCGCCCGATGACCGCTACGCCGATGCGGGAAAGATGGCGGCCGCCCTGGATCGAGTCCTGCACGAACGCCCGGCCGTCGGTTCTCCCCAGCTGGCCCAGTTCATGCGCCTCGTGTTCGACGCAAACTCGAGAGAGACGACGGCGCTTTAAACCCCCTGGCTCCGCCCTCCCCCTTGTGGGGCGCGGTAAGCTCATGCGAGTGGCCGCGTCTGCGGCCTCCCGCCCCGGCCGGTACCGGTCGATCCGCGGTCTGGTCGTTCCCGAAAAAAGAGGGGGTTTTGCCTTTTGGCCTGGTTCAAGCGCGAAGACCAAAAACTTCCGGTGGGCGAGCAGGTCAATCGCGTCCCCGAAGGCCTGTGGATCAAGTGCGCGGGATGCCGGGAGATCATTTACCGAAAGGATGTCCTCCAGAACGCGTCGGTGTGCCCGAAGTGCGCCTTCCATTTCCGCATCACCGCACGGGAACGACTGGAGCTCCTTTTCGATGGGCCGTATCAGGAATTCGACCGGACCCTGGCGAGCGCCGACCCCTTGAAATTCGAGGATACGAAGGCCTATTCGGCCCGATTGCGGGACGGCGAGGAGAAGACCGGTGGAAAGGACGCTCTGGTGAGCGCCTCCGGCCAACTCGACGGCCGCGAGGTCCTGATCTGCGCCATGGAATATGGCTTCATCGGCGGATCGATGGGGGTGGTGGTGGGAGAGAAGATCACGCGCGCGGCGGAGCGCGCCATGAATACGAAAGCGCCTTTGATCGTCGTGTCCTGCTCGGGCGGCGCTCGCATGATGGAGGGGGCGCTGTCGCTCATGCAGATGGCGAAGATCTCGGCCGCCCTCGCCCGACTGGACGACGCGAAGATTCCCTTCATCTCCGTGTTGACCGACCCCACCACCGGGGGAGTCACCGCGTCTTTCGCCATGCTCGGCGATTTGAACATCGCGGAACCGGGGGCTCTCATCGGTTTCGCCGGACCACGGGTGATCGAGCAGACGATTCGTCAGAAGCTTCCCGAGGGCTTCCAGCGCTCCGACTTTCTTCTCGCTCACGGAATGATCGACGCGGTCATAGACCGCCGCGAGATGAAGGCCGCGATCGCCATTAGCCTGAAGCTGTTTCTCGACTAGCCGCCCCCACCCCTCGAAGGCTCGCCCGAAATGTCCGGCATCATCGATCTCAACGCTGACCTGGGCGAGAGCTTCGGCGCGTGGTCCATGGGGAGCGACGAGGCCCTGCTGCCCTACCTGACGTCCGTCAATGTGGCGTGTGGCTTCCACGGGGGCGATCCACTGACCATGGACCGGACCGTGGGCGCAGCACTCGAACGGGGAATCCGAATCGGCGCGCACCCCTCGCACCTGGATCTTCGCGGTTTCGGCCGGCGGGAGATTCAGGCATCGCCGGACGAAGTGGAAGCCGACGTGTTGTACCAGGCGGGCGCTCTTCGCGCGTTCGTGGAGTCGCGGGGCGGACGACTGTGGCACGTGAAGCCTCACGGCGCTCTCTACAACCAGGCCGCGCGCGATCCCACCCTCGCTCGGGCCGTGGCCCGAGGCGTGCGGCGGCTGGGCGGCGGGGTGACCCTCGTGGGCCTCGCCACCTCGCCGGTCTTTCGGGCTGCCGCGCAGAGTGAGGGAATTCCATTTGCGGGGGAGGGGTTCGTGGATCGGGCCTACGAGAGGGACGGGTCGCTCGCCCGACGCGGAAGTGCGGGGGCTCTTCTGGAAAGCGGAACCGCCGCCGCCGAGCAGGCCATAGGCATCGCCGCCCAGAGCCGAGTGACCGCGCGCGACGGGTCGACGGTGACGGTGGACGCCCAGACCCTGTGCATCCACGGCGACAACAAGAACGCGGTGGAGATTGCCCGGGCGGTGCGCAGCGCCCTGCTCGCTGCGGGAGTCAAGGTTCAGGCTCTCGGCCCGTTCGGACCGGCTTAGGGCCGATGAGGGAGACGTATCCGCGCGTTCTCTCGGTGGGCGACGGCGCGGTCAGCGTGGAACTCGGCGCGTCGCTCGATGAACAGACGGTGGGACAGGTTCGGGCGCTCGACGCCCGACTGAAAGACAAAGCGTTTCCGGGAATCCTGGAGAGCGTTCCCACCTACGCCTCGCTGCTGGTGTTGTATGACCGGCCTCGCCTGGCCTTCTCTGAGCTGAGCGAAACGCTCCTCGATCTCGCGCAGGGACTTCCGAACGCAACCGCCCCGGGACGGCTGGTGGAGATTCCAGCACTCTACGATGGCGAGGATCTGGACGAAGTCGCACAGGGCTGCGGTCTCACCAAGGAGGCGGTGGTCGAACTGCATTCGGGCCGGGAGTACGAAGCGCTCATGCTCGGTTTTTCTCCGGGCTTCGCCTACCTGGGCTTCGTCGACGAGCGACTGCGACGACCGCGCCTCAAGACCCCACGCACCCGTGTCCCCCCGGGGGCTATCGGGATCGCCGGACCGCAAACCGGGATCTATCCGCGCGCGCTGCCGGGCGGTTGGAACCTGCTGGGCCGCACTTCGGTGCGCCTCTTTGACTCGCTGGCCTCTCCGGGCGACTCCCCGGGGGCTCGAGGCCCGTCTCTGCTCATGCCAGGCGATCGTGTTCGCTTTGTTCCGACCCTGTCTCTCGAGCCCACCCAGGGCGCCCCGAAGACCGAGTATCGGGGGAGCGGCGTCCAGGTTCTCGAGCCCGGTCTTCTGACCACGATCCAGGACGGGGGTCGGAAGGGATTGCGACGAGTGGCGGTTCCGCTCACCGGCTTCGCGGATGCCGGAGCGGCCCGCGTGGCGAACCTGTGCGTGGGAAATCCGTGCGACGCTCCCGCCATCGAGATCTGCGGGCCGGGGCTCACGCTTCTCTTCGAGAAGACCACGTTCGTCGCCATCGCCGGCGCTTCCGTGACCGCGGACCTGGAGCGCTTGGACCTCGACCCCGGCCCGATGCCTATGCCCCAGAACGTCGCGGTTCGAGCGCGCGCCTCGAACATACTGACCATCCGGGGGGTTGAAAACGGAGTCAGAGCCTACGTGGCGATCGGCGGAATGAACGCGCCTCGAATCCTCGGATCAGCCTCGGCCGATCTTGGCTCGGGCTTCCTGCGGCCTCTACAGGCGGGCGATCGATTGTCCGTGGAAGCCGTCGACGCGGACCTGGTAAGGCGGGAACCCATGGCAGTCGTTCCGCGAAACACGGTGGTCCGCGTGATTCTCGGACCGCAGTCGGATCACTTCGACGCACGGACGCTCGGCACATTTCTTTCAGCCCCTTGGCTCGTCGGTCTCGATTCCGACCGCGTGGGGGCTCGCCTCGATGGCCCGCGCCTCCCGCATTCCGGCCCGGCTGAAATCGTCTCCGACGGCATGGTGCCTGGATGCGTCCAGGTTCCACCCGACGGCCGCCCCATCGTGATGCTCTCCGACTGCCCCACCACCGGGGGCTATCCCAAGATTGCGTGCGTGGTGAGCGCGGACCTGGGGCTGATCGCTCAGGCCACCCCGGGGCGGACCGCGCTTCACTTTGTGTCGGTTCGAATCGAAGACCTCTAGATTCAGGCTTCGAGATCCTGAAGCGTCTGCCTGAGCCGAAGTAGCGCGACGATGAGCAGGACGCTGTTCACGACCGCGAGTGCGGCCGTGAGATCGAAGCCCGGGGCCATTCGGAGGCGGGCCACCTGATCGGCCAGGGGGAGCACGCTCCGCCACTGGGTCCCGTAGTAGCGCCCCAGGCCGTGCAGGCAGACGCTGCCGAGCACCGTGGCGGTGGCCGCGGCGGCGGTGAAGACTCGCAGGAACGGCGTTCGAAGTCCGGTGGCGATGAGAAGAAGGAAGAGCGGGTGGTTGTGGTTGTCGTGAACGCCCACGGTGAGGATTCCCCAGGAGAAGAGAAGGAGTGCTGCCACATAGACCGCGGACCTCGCGGTGACGATACGCCGGGCCTGGAACAGGACCCAGGCGGCGACCAGCCCGGCGGCGACAAAACCAATGAGCCCGAGAGGCAGCGCGAAGGCGTCGCGCCGCACATAGTCGATCGGGTCTCCCCACTCCGCCTGGTCCCGCAGCACGGTGCCGACGTGGCCGATGAGCCACCAGGGATTGGCGTACCCGCCCGATATCCGCTCCTGGGAGAACAGCCGAACGATGTGAACGACGGCGGTGGTAAGGGTCCCCGCGAATACAAACGGAAGAAAGACCGCCATGGTGACGAGGGCGCCGCCGGCCACGACCCGCGCCCACCCCGGTCGCGGGGCGAGGAGGAAGATCGCGGGCAGCGCCACCGCGACCGTGGGCTTGATCAGACACGTCACCGCAAAGACCGCTCCCCCGACGAAGGGGAAGGCCCCCGGGATGAGAAGGCTGACGAGGAGGAAAGGCGGAACGAAGCCGTCGAAATTCCCGTGGACCGCCGACGAGATCCACGTGAGCGGAAAGATCCAGTAGAGGGCGGCCAGGGGCACCGCGATTCGGATCGCCCCACGAAACGCCCACAAGAGGACGGCCACGGCCAGAACGTCGCCTACGACGGCTGGGAATTTCACCGCCAGGTTCTCCGCTTCGTCTCCTCGATAGGGACGGGGTTTGGAGGTGAAGAAGCGCCAGGATCCACCCCAGGCGGCGAGGGCCAGAGGCGGATAGTCGATGACGAACTGTCGATCCCGAAACGAAACCTCCCACCGAGGCTTCTTTCCGGTCAGCTGTTGCAGGAACTCTCCGTCGGGAACGGAATCCCGCCCCCCGTAGGCTTGGGTGATTCCGGCGGTGACTGTCTGGTTCGCCCAGGCCTTCCGATACTCCGTGTCCCAGGAGCCGTGGGAAGTGATGAAGTACAGACGAAGGTATGTTCCCGCACCGAAGGCGGCCACGACCCACAGCAGAGTGGGCAGGCTCAGTTTCTTCTTTGTTTCCGCAGTCATGATCGGGTCGGTCCGCGCAGGTTAACCGAGGCGTTTCCGACGGCCCGACTCACCGGCAAGATCCTCTATCGCGGTGTCGGCGGAGTCAGGCCAGGCAAGACGGCCATCAGGCTCAACGCTTTCTGGTTCGCAGGTTCAAGTTTCAGAACGGCGAGGGCTTCCACCCTCGCTTCGTCGAGGCGACCCAGGTTGGCGAGGGTCGCGGCGAGATTGAGACGGGCGCCGACCCGGGACGCGTCCAGGGCCAGGCATTCCCGGAACGCCGCCACCGCTCCTTCGCCATTGGCCGAGAGCGACAAGGCCTGACCGTACCGGTCCAGGAGCGAAGCGGTCTTCGGCAAACCGGCCTTCATAGCGGCCTCGAAGAAACGTGTGGCTGAAAAGGGGTCCCCCGAGACCAGAAAGTACTCCGCGATCGCCAGATTCTCTTCCTTGATGAGCGAGCCCCCGACTTTGGACAAGAGCGCGGTCGCCGGACCCACCTGGCCCTCATGCAGGAAGGCGCGCCCCACCCGGAGGCGGAGCGCGTCCACGTTCCGGGAGCGAATCTGAGCATCGACCATGAGGGCTCGGGCCTCGTCGTTCTGGCCCGCGGCGATCAGGGCTTCGATGTGGACGACCTCCGCCTCGGTTGTCTCGCGGTGGGCGCGATAGTAGTTGTAGGCGGCGGCGGCTCCCAGCAAAATCAGCAATCCCAGAGCAATCACCAGGAATCGGCGCCCGGTGGGAGCCGGTGGCGTGGGTCTCGGCGCGGAACCGTCTTCGGTGGTCTTCGTGGTACGCTCCTCGGTCTTCACGCTACCCATCCTAAGCGGCCCTTGCGGGCCGGGTCGACCGATCGCGGAGAGATGCCGGAGTGGCTGAACGGGCCAGGTTGCTAACCTGTTGTGCGGGGTTTCCTGCACCGGGGGTTCGAATCCCCCTCTCTCCGCCAGCTTTTCCGGGCCTCTGGCCCGAAAAGCCTGGCGAAAGAGGTGGCTTCGGTCCTTCGCTCCCGCTCAGTCTCAAATCCCTCGGCCAACGCGCACTTCCTCGGGCCAGGGCCCGAAAAGCAGGCGAGAGAGGTGGCTTCGGTCCTTCGCTTCACTCAGTCTCAAATCCCTCGGCCCGAATTTCGATACGAGTTCCTAGGCTCGACCGGTCAAGGCCCACGCCTGCACAGAGCGAACCGGATGTCTTCCTGTGCTGCCACCGCGGCAATGCAGGGCATGCGCACCTCGCACTATCTGACAATCCTGATCGTGGCCTCGATTCGTGATTCGCCTGACGCCTTCATGGTCGCGGTGAGCACGTGACCGCGGTCCTCCTCGGGACCCGTGGTGATCGAACCGGGCGGTCCTGGCACCTTGAGCTTGCCCACCGCACGAGTGACTTCGGCGTTCTTCGGCTCCGCGATCACGACCTCGATGGCCGGCTCGCCCTTCTGGCCGTTGCGGTAGACGCCGGGAGACGCGACTTGAAACGGCGTGTCCGATTGAACGCGCCAGTCGACCGTCGTCGGATCCTTCAACGTGAACCGGTCGGAGACGATGAACGCCGCCTTGCCGTCAAACTTAAGGGTGCGCGTGAACGCGGACAGGCCGGTGACCCCGGGATACGCGGCACCGAGATCGGCTTCGATCGCGAGACCCTGACCCTCGGCTTTGGCGCTGCGAATTCGAATGCCGTCGAACGAGGCATAAGGCGCCCCGCGCCAGACATCGTGGTGGCCTTCGACGCCTTGTCCGATTCCGCCGAAAGTCACCGTGTTGTGATTGCGGGCGGTCGGCAGCCCCGCATAGCCGGTGTCGCCGGTCAGATAGCGACCGTGCGCCCAGATGATGAAGCTGCCGGCATCGGGATGCGCGTGCCCGCTGTCGAGCGACCACTCTGGCATTCCGGGCAGGAGGGCTGCCGTGCGATGACCTTCGGGCGGGCCGGCCTTGAACGCGAAGGCGAGGGCATCCTTCTCCCACGACGTGCGGTAGTAGAAGACCCCCATGTCCTTGAAGTGGTGCTCACGAGGGAAGGCGGTCATGGGCGCGGGCTTGATCGCCGCATCGCGCCAAAGAAGGGTCCAGTATTCCTCGAGATTGCTGTGACCGAAGCCGGCGTAGCGAAGGGCGATGGCCTGAGCTTCGGGGTCCTTCAGCCGCGCGGCCACGCGATACATCGAGTTGAAGTTGCTTTGCAGCCGGCCTTCAGGGAAGGCGCGTTCATAGTCGCCACCTTTCTTCGTGCGGGTGAGGGGGCCTTCCCAGATGTCGCCGAAGTCGAAAACGTTCTGGCCGTCGGGCAGGAGAGTGTGCGCGAGGTACGTCTTCCAATTGCGGAAGACATCGCGGCTCCAGAGGCTCTCGCCGGTTGCGTGCTCCCACGCGTCGAGGAAGTGGACGAGCCAGGGGGTCGAGAAGATCCAGTACTCCATGCCCTCGTAGTAGTAACCATCGGGGCTCAAAAGCTGACCGGTACGATGGTGATGGGCGCGGGCGAGGGCGGCCCACTTCTCGGCGTCCTTCGACTCCCCCATCAGGGCCAGGGCGGTGATGGCGAGTCCGGCGGTGGGAATGAAGTCATGATTCTGCGTGAAGTGGAGCTTCCGGCCGGCCTTGGGGGCGAAGGCGTCGTAGACCAGTCCGGCGTGACGCTCGAGCGAAGTCCGAATCCTCAAGCGTTCGGCGGGCGTGAACTCGTCGTACAGGAGGTCGTAGGCCCAGCCGATCGCATAGAGAAGGTGACCGGCGGCGAGGTCGGTGTTGGGCTTGTTGTAGGTGTAACCCCAGGGTTCATAGTCGATGGCGGCCAGGGTCCAGGCCTTCGCCGCGACAAGAAACTCGGGATTGCGCTCCACCGCAAAGGCGAGGCTCGCCTCCGCGATGGCGAAGGCGGCGTTGTTCTGGGAGCGCCGCTCCTGGGGACCGGGGGCCGGCGGAGGCGGGCTCTTGAGCGCGGCGAGATTCGCGATGACTTTCGACCACTCGGTGCTATGGGTGGTTCGTGCTCGCTCGCGCAGGCCTTCGAGACCGGCCCTGGTTACGAACACCCGAGGATGCACGCCTACCAGCTCAGGCTTGAGCGCGATCTTGTGGGCGAGCAGTTCATCGAAGGCCGGGACAACCTCCTGGGCCGCGGCGATTGGCACCGTCGATACGGCCAGAGTCAGGGCCAGAGCCGCGGTCGCGAGGTTCGTTCTCATGCTGATTGTTCCTTCTGTTCGATGACCACACTTCCAATGCGACCGGCGAGCCACAGGGTCACCACGAGACCGAGCGGCCCGAGAACTCCCGCGACCAGGAACACCGGCGTGTATCCGTAACCGTCCACGATGCGGCCGGTGGCCCAGGTGAAGAGAACGCTCGCCACTGCGGCCGCAGCACCACTGAGGCCGAACACCGAGCCCACGGCGCTGCTCGGGAAGAAGTCGCTGGGCAAAGTCTGGAGGTTGTTGACCCACACCTGGAATCCGAAGAGCACCACCGCCATCCAGGCGAGGGCGACGTACGGATCGTCCGCGCGCATGGCGAGAATCCCGGCGGGCGTCAGCATCGCGCCGAAGATCATGACCGCCTTGCGGGCGCGATCGACGGTCCAGCCGCGGGAGATGAGAGCGCCCGAGGCGTAGCCGCCGGAGAGCGCGCCGATGCCGCCGGCGAGGAACGGAAGCCAGGCGGAGAGGCCCACCTCCTTGAGGCTGAAGCCTCGCGCCTCCTGAAGGTAAGAGGGCAGCCAGAAGATGTAGAGCCACCAGATCGGATCGGTGATGAACCGGCCCATGACCACCGCCCAGGTTTGTCGATACTTGAGCAACTGGATCCAACCCGGCCGCCAGACCGGCCCGGCGGGGGTGGCCGAGGCTCCGTCGAGGATGTGCGCACGCTCGGCCTCTGTGATCCACGGATGCTGCGACGGCGTTCGAAAGAAGATGAGCCAGAGGGCGAGCCAGACGAAGCCCAGCAGCCCCGTGACCACAAAGGTCATCCGCCAGCCGTAGGCGGTGGCGAGCCACGCGATGATCGGGGGAGACAAAGCACCACCCACCGCCGCGCCGGTATTGAAGATCCCCATCCCCAGCGCGCGCTCTCGCACCGGGAACCACTCGCCCACCACTTTCGCGGCGCCCGGCCAATTGCCTGCTTCACCGAAGCCCAGCATCGCGCGGAAGACGCCGAAGGCTGTGGCGGTGCGCGCGGTCGCGTGGGCGAGGGCGGCCAGAGACCAGACCACGATGGAAAACACAAAGCCCAGACGCGTGCCGATGATGTCGTAGAGCCGGCCCGATACCATCTGGGAGATGCCGTAGAAGACGAGGAAGCTGTTCTGTATCGCCGCGTAGTCGGAGTTCGAAAGGCCGAGGTCCTGACTGATCGCGGTCTTCAGAACCGAAACCGTCTGCCGGTCGATGTAGTTGATGACGGTGGCCAGGAAGACCAGGCTCACCATGAACCAGCGCAGGCCGTTGATCTTCATCGCATGTTCATCCCGCCGTTGATCTCGATGGTCTCGCCGGTCAGGAACGAAGCGTCCGAGGAGGCGAGGAAGGCGACAACGGTGGCAACTTCGTCGGGCGTTCCCGCCCGGCCAAGGAGCACGCCCTTGGCGGCGTTGGCGAAGGCGTCAGGCGCGGTGAAGCGTCCATGGAACGGAGTCTCGCCGATGAGTCCGGGGGCCACGCAGTTGACGCGGATCCCGTGCGGCGACATCTCCTTGGCCAGAGCCTTGGTGAGCGAAACGATCGCCCCTTTCGCAGCTGAGTAAGCGCCTGCGCCTGGGCCGCCACCGTTCCAGGCGGCGAGCGACGACATGCTGATGATGGTTCCACTCTTGCGAGCGACCATGGCCGGGCCCACGGCCCGGGACATGAGGAAGGCGCTGGTGAGGTTCACGTCCATCACCGAGCGGAAGAACTCCTCGGTCATCGAGAGCAAGGGCTGCCGCGCGATCAGGTCGCCCGCGTTGTTGACCAGGATGTCGATGGTCTCGAACCGCGCGGTCACGGCATCGACCAAAGCCTTCACGTCGGCCGACTTCGTGAGGTCGGCCTGGAACGCCGCGGCCTCGGCTCCGGCGGCCTTGAGGGTCGCCACCACTTCATCCGCTCCCTCGCGACTCTTCATGTAGTGAACAGCCACGCGCGCGCCACGTTTGCCGAGGGTGAGGGCGCACGCTCGTCCCAGCCCCGCGCCGCCTCCCGTCACCAGAGCCACACCTTGGATCGCTGTCATTCTATTTACCTCTTGGAGAACGGGGAGCGGAATGGAACGCGGACTATCGACCCAGCCACCCGCCGTCGACGGCCAGGATCTGGCCGTTCACATAGTCGGACGCGTGGGAAGCCAGGAACACCGCGGCGCCGTTCAAATCTGCGGTCTCACCCCAGCGGCCGGCGGGAATTCGCTCGAGAATCTGACGATTCCGGGTCTCGTCCTTCTGCAGCGCCTCGGTGTTATCGGTGCGCATGTAGCCGGGGGCGATGGCGTTGACGTTGATGCCTTTCCCCGCCCACTCGTTCGACAACTCGCGGGTGAGCCCGGCGACCGCACTCTTGGACGCGGCATAGGCGGGCACGTTCAGGCCGCCCTGAAACGAAAGGAGGGAGGCGATATTGATGATCTTGCCGCCCCGTCCCGATGCGACCAGGTGGCGGCCGGCGGCGCGGCACAACCGGAAGACGCCGTGGAGATTGACATCGATGACGGCGTGCCAGTCTTCATCGGTGGTGTCGACGGTGGGACCTCGGCGGATGATTCCCGCGTTGTTCACCACGATGTCGAGACCACCGAGGGCAGCCAGGGTTTCGCGAACCAGCCGATCGGGAGCCTCCGGGTCGGCCATGTCCGCCGCCAGCGCGACCGCCTGGCGACCGAAGCCGCGCACCCGCTCGCAGGTGGCTTCCGCAGGATTTGCATTTCCGTGAGCCGCCACATTCGCGCCCGCCTCGGCGAACGCCCGGGCAATGGAGGCGCCGATGCCCCGCGACGCGCCCGTCACCAGAGCGACCCGCCCTTCGAGGGAGAAAAGACCCGTCATGAGCTAGCCCAACGCCTCGCTCGGCTTCAGGAAGTCTTCGCGAATGGGCGAGAAGATGTCGATGAGCACGACTTCTTCATCCAGCATGGTGGCGCCGTGCCAGAAGGTGCTCGGGAAGAGCAGGACGTCGCCCGGGCCGAAGACCTTCTCCTCGGATCCCACCACGAAACGGACGCGACCCTTCTCGACCATGGTCATCTGCTCGTGAAAGTGATCGTGGGCGGCGGTCACGGTCCCGGGCGCGAAGGTGAGCCGACAGATCATCAAGGTCTCGCCATGGATCATCTGACGCACGACTCCCGGGGCAAGGTCCTCCTTGGGAATCCTGGCCCAGTTCCAGGTCTGGTGGGGAACCGTCGTCTTGGTGGACATCGTTACTTCGCCTTTCCGGCTTCGAGGCCCGAGCCGCCCTGCTTGAAGTCGGGGTGAACATTCACCACGCCGAACAGCCGGTCTTCCGTCTCGCGATTGGCTGCCATCATCCAGAGGAAGTTGATCGATCCCCCGGGGGCGGCCACATTAGGGTGGTAGCCCCTGGGCATCAACACCACGTCGCCTTCGCGCACCACCACCGCGAGTTCCGGCGTGGTCTTGTCGGTGTACACCATCTGGAGACCGAACGAGGGAGCGGGCATGTCGATGTAGAGATAAGCCTCTTCGGCCAACGCCGCGTGCTCGTGGGGCGGCCACGACGTCCAGTTTCCGGGAGCGGAGAACGTGACGCCGGCCATGATGCGGCCGGCCTGGATGTTCTTGCCAAAGACCACGTTCAGCATCCGCTCCGCCGAGGGGCCGCCGGCCTTGAAGTGCAGTCCGGGATCCTTCTGCACGTCGGCGAAGGGCACGAACTGCACGGGATAGAGCTTGTCGACCGGGGCCGAGACTTCGGCCAGATCGCAGCCGCCCGGGCCGGGCTTCACTTCGACCTTGCAGTCGCGCGGGACATAGAGGCCGTCATAGCGCCCGAGAGTGAAGGTCTTGCCTTCGGCCGCAATCGTGGCCGCGCCATGGAGCGCGATGAAACCGGTTTCGTGACCGCCGGTCGAGAAGGACAGGGCCGCATCGGCCTCGTCGAGGATGATCCGACCGTAGTGAAGGTGCTTCGCGGAGGTCGGGCCCGGGCTCACCGTGCGCGTGCGCCCCTTGCGGGCCGCGGTGTCTCGGACGACGCAGGTTTCGAGAGTCAGGGGGGTGGTGGTGGTAGCGGTGCTCATCGTGTGGGGTTCCTTTGGTCAATGGCGGAGACGGCGAGTGAAATCTCCCACGTCCTTGGGCGTCCGGCCTGGAGTTGGATGTTCCGGGCTTCGAGGGCCAGGTGGGTGGGTATGGCGCCGCGGGCCGAGCGGCCGAGGGGTTCGTCGCCGCCGAACGAGAGAAGCGACGGGGTGACGACAAGGTCACCCCTGGTCCGCACCTCGAGCGCGGCCTCCGGGCCTTCGAGGCGAATCGCCTCCGGCGAGGCGCGGGTGGACAGGGGCGGGTGACTCTTCGCGGTCGAGGGCAGGACAAAGTGAAGGCGGCGAATCATGACCTCGCGACTCGAGGCCAGAGTCTCCGCGCGGGTGAGGGTCGAACCGCTGATGGTCCAGGTGAGGGAGACGGTGAATCCGGGCTCGACCCACTCCCCGGTCTTGCCGCCCCTGGTCACAAGCCGCCTCCACGTAGCGTGCACGGAGCGACCATCGGCCGAAGGCACGATCTCGTCGGCGCCTTCGGTGGCCACGAGAATCTGTCCATCCGGCATCTCGAAATAGGAAGCGCCCGCCGGGTAGGGCTGCTCGACCGGAACGGCGAAACCCGGCAGGCCATGCGGAGCGGGCAGATAGTCGGCAAAGCCCGGCTTGGTGCCGGTAGTGAAGGGAAGCGCGAAACGCAAGAGGCCGTCTCGAACCAGCCAGACCCCGGCCGGACGATCGCCTTTGCGGAAGAACTCGAAGCGGGCGACTTTGGGGAGGTTGGGCAGGGCGGGAAACGAATCGATCTTCTCCTCGGCCAAGGCTTTCATGAGGGTGTCCTGAGCCATCAGGGCCTTGCCGAAGAAGCCCACGGTCTGCTGCCATTCCCGGTCTTTGCTGATGTAGGCGTAGTTGCCGCGGCCGGGAGCAAACACCGAGAGCAGGTGAGTCTCGGGCTTGTAGTCGTGACTGAGCCAGAGCCAGGCGAGACGGTACTCGCTCACGAGATCCTTGATCGGCGCGGGTCGATACGCGGGATGGGCGGCAAGAAAGGCCACGATCTCGAGGGTGTCGAGGTAACTCACCACCCCGAGGCTGCGGCCCCATGGATAACCGTAACCATCGGGCGAGACCAGGTCCCACCAGAGTTTCATCTGCGCGGTCAGGGTGGGCTTAAGGGCTTTGACAAGGTCGTCGCGTCCCACCGTCTCGGCCGCCTCATAGACGTAGCGCGCGTACTCGTTCGAGTAACGGTCGTAACGCCCGGTGGCGCCCGCATCGTCCGCGTAGAGGGCGCCCTTGCTGAAGGGCTCGGCCGCGCGGTCCAGCAACGAATCGACGAAACCACGATCCTCCAGAACCCCCATCTGGAAGCCCAGAGTGGCCACCCGGGACGCGACGCCAAGGTAGTTCTCAGGAAGGTTGATCACCTGGCGCGTTTTCGGATTGTAGAAGCGGGTCGGATCGAGCAGGGACTTCCAGGCCACGCGGTCGCCCTCCGACAGCGATTGCCATACCGCGTTCCGGGTGAGGTCTTTGCCGAAGTGTCGCAGGGCCAGGGCCGCGTAGAGCTGAGCAAAGGCTTTGCTGCCCTTCTCCGACTCGCTGACCCCCACTCGCGCGATCAGCGGAACCACGTCCCGCCCGCTCACCGTGCGGGTGTGCCGCGTCTCCGCGTAGGCCGCGAGCGAACGAACGTAGGTTCCCCACGAGAACTCGCCGGTGGTGATCGCCCCGTGAACGCGGTCGGGCAGCGGACCCTGGAGCGGAATCTGAGCCAGGTGAGAGGCGACCTCGCGGTCGAAGAACGCGTCAACTTCGGTCCGGAGTGCGGAGGTTCTTATGAGTTGGTCGGCTGCGATGGCCTGGCCCGACGCGAAGGCCGCGACCGCGCTGGCGGCGAAGGCAAGGGCGCGCACGATCGACCGGTTCAAGCGACCACTCTTTCTGCGAAGGACGGGGCCGCCACCAGCGCCGCCGCGCCGCGAAGGCGCGGATACTGCTCCGGCGGCACGATGGTGATGGGCGTGGCGCCGGCCGACGGCGTCAGGGCACGTTCGGCCAGCCCGGACCTTACGGTCGCTTCGATGAGATCCCAGGCCGCGGTGATTTCACCGCCGATGTAGACGTGGGATGGATCGATGGCATTGACCACGGAACCGAGGCCAAGGCCGAGATACCGCGCGGTCGAAAGCAGAGCGGCCATGGCTTTGCCGTCCCCGCCCCGAGCCCGGGCAATCAGATCGTCCACGGTGAGGTCGGCCACGTCGGCGGCCATGCGGCGTTCGCGAAGGTCGCGCCCGAAGTACCGCGACAAAGTGGCGAGGTTGGAGACGTAGGCCTCCCAGCAGCCGGTGGCCCCGCATCCGCAACGAGGGCCGTCGATGTTCAAGGGCACATGACCGAACTCCCCTGCGATGTTGTGCTGGCCCCGAACCAGTTCCCCGCCCATGACGATCCCCACGCCCAGGCCGTCCGACACCGTGATGTAGACAAAGTTAGTGGGCGCCTTGGCGTCCCGGGTGGCCCACAGTTGCGCAAGAGCGCAGGCCTTGCCGGAGTTTTCGATCTGGACGCGCAGGCCGAGCGCCGTGGCGATGGGCGCCTGAAGCCCGACATCCTTCCAACCGAGGTTGGGAGCGAGCAGGACGCGGCCCGTCTCCGACTCGACCATGCCGGGCACCACCACGCCCACGCCCTGGCAGCGCCCGAGGTCTTTGTGCTCTACCAGAATGGCCTTGATTCGCTTCACCAGATCCAGGACAAAACGCCTCGGCTCGCGTTCGGTGGGAAAGCTGTTGACGCTCGCGAGCTGCCGTCCCACCAGGTCGGTCACCATGATGAAGGTGCGGGTCGGGCGAATATCGACGGCGACCACGCATCGCTTACGGGAGTCGACATAGAGGAAGGTGGGCTTGCGGCCGCGCTTCGCTTCGCCGGTGGCTCCCTCGTAGATGGCGCGATCCTCGATCAACTCGTTGACAAGCAGACTGACCGCGCCCCGCCTGGTTCCCATGAGTCGGGCGAGGTCGGCTCGCGAGATCGGCTGATTGGTGCGGATGAGGTTCAAGGCGATCCGGCGGTTGATCTCCCGGGTGGTGCCCCGGGTGGCCACGCGCAGATTCGGAGAGTGAACGGACCGCATTTGTCTTATCTACGTCCAATATAACTCCAGAACCGGCGGCAGAAGCAAGCATTTTCTACCGGCGCTTCTCCGCTCCGGCCGTTCCGAAGGGCGTTTCCTTGCGAATTGGCATCTTCGATGGCCGGCGCGAGTTGAGCCAGGCGGAGATTTTCACTTGACAGGAGATCGGATGCGGGCATATTGTCCCGTTCAAGGACAAATACTGCGTAACGTCGGAAAAAGAGATCACTCTCAGGAGAACCCAATGAAGGCACCGCGCATCACCGAATCGGCCCGTTCCCGTCGTCCTCGTTGGATCACCTTCGCGAGGATCACCGCCGCCGTACTGGCCACCTTGCTCCTTTCGCGCCCCACCGAGGCCCAGATCCCCACCGGGAACATTCTCGGAACGGTCAAGGACGCCCAAGGCGGCGCCATACCCGGAGCGACCGTGACCGCCACCAACACGGGCACCCAGTACTCGCGGACGGCCACCACCGACGGGACCGGCCAGTACGCGCTCCGGCTCCTGCCCGTGGGGAGCTACACGCTGGTCGTCACCATGCCCGGTTTCAAAACTTTCTCCAGGGCGGGAATCCTTCTCGAGGTCGGCCGCAACGCTCGCGTCGATCCCGTGGTCGAACTCGGCGCCCTGACCGAAGTCGTTTCGGTGGTGGGAGACATACCCTTGATCGAGACCACTTCCGCCACTCTTTCGCGAAGCGTTGGCCAGAACGAGGTCATGAACCTACCCCTGGTCAATCGCGATCTCTACACGTTGCTGAGCATCACCGGCGGGGTGAGCAGTAACAGCACCGGCAACAATCTGGGCGGACCGGAGCAAAACACCACCATCAACGGCTCCGGCAACGCCCAGATGGGCACCGTCAACTTCCAACTCGACGGCGGCAACAACACCGCGGGCCTGCGCGGCACGGGAAATCCCGCGCCCAATCCCGAGGCGGTTCAGGAGTTCCGGGTCCTGACCAACGGCTATGCCGCCGAGTATGGCCGGTACTCAGCGGGTGTGGTCGACGTGGTCACCAAGTCGGGCACCAACGAATTCCACGGCGCGGTCTTCGAGTACTTCCGGAACGAAAATCTCAACTCCAAGCGGTGGGCCCCTCCGGGAACCACCGCGGTCAAGGACCCGCTCGATCGCAACCAGTTTGGCGGCGCCCTCGGCGGCCCGCTCAGAAAGGATCAGACGTTCTTCTTCCTCAGCTATTCCGGCCTGCGCCAGGAGGAGACCTACTATCGCAATACGGCGGTGGTTCCTACCGCGCGCGAGCGAGCGGGCGACTTCTCCTTGTCCGCCCTCAAGCCCCGGGATCCCCTGACCGGGCAGCCGTTCCCCGGCGGCATCATCCCGGCCGCGCGCTTCGACGTGACGGCCAGGAACATCCAGGACAAATTCGTTCCGGCCTCGAACCTGCCCAACAACTTCTACGAGGTCAGTCGCCCGGATCCGGTCAACAGCAACGAAGCGACGCTGAAGCTCGATCACAAGGTCTCGCCCACCCAGACCATGGCCCTGAGCTACTTCTATCAGAAGGGCACCGATACCCAGCCCCTGTCCGTCAGCGGCAACATCCCGTGGGTAGACCGCGACTTTAAATGGAGCCAGCACAACGTCAACCTCGCCCACACCTGGACCATGGGTTCCAACAGGATCAATCAATTCCGCGCTTCCTACATGCGTCAGTTCGGCGGCCGGGTGAACAACCCAACCACCTCCCTGGCTGACCTCGGCTCGAAGTTCACCCCCCAGGGCGACACCACCCTTCCCCGACTGACTGTCACCGGATACTTCACGGGCCAGACTTCCATCGCCGGCCCTGACGCCGGAAGCGACTACTTCGGACTCAAGGACGCCATCAGCGTCAGCCGCGGCAATCACTCCTTCAAGTTCGGCGTGGATCTCTCCTACGAGAAGATCGTTCACGACACCCAGCTCGACAACTACGGGGTCTTCGCCTTCAACGGCAGCAAGACGGGCAACGCCTATGCCGACTTCCTCCTTGGCGTCCCCAGCACCTTCACTCAGGACGCGCCCATCCGCAAGACCGACAACGGGACCTACATCAGCCTGTTCGCTCAAGACGATTTCCGATTTCACCCGCGGGTGACCTTGAACCTCGGCCTGCGCTACGACCTGCAGTTCCCCTTCACCGACCCGCAGGACCGCAAGCTCGCGTACGCTCCCGGCCGGAAGTCCACGGTCACGCCCAGCGCGCCGGAGGGCCTGCTTTTCCCCGGCGATGCCGGGGTCAGTCGCGGCATCGTGGAGACGGACATCAACAACATCGCTCCTCGCCTCGGCATCGCCTGGGATCCCAAGGGAGACGGCCGGCTGGCGATCCGCGCCGGCTTCGGCCTGTTCTACGGCAGCATCACCGGCAACGAGTGGAACACTACCGCTGACAACCAGCCTTTCACCGTGCGTCAGTCGTTCCCGACCGTGTATACGCTCTCCGATCCCTACCGGAATCTGCCCGGAGGTGTTGGTCCCTTCCCCTTCGCCTACAACCCCACCTCGCCCAGATTCACCGCTCCGTCTCAGGTTTTCGGACCTGCTCTGGACTTTGTCTGGCCGCTCACCTATCAGGTGAACATTACGGTGGAAAAGGAGATCGGCCGCAGCGTCAGTGTCAGCGCTTCCTACGTCGGAGCGTTTTCGAAGAATCTGGCCGCACCGGTGGACAACAACTACCCCGTCCTTGGACCAGGGGCGACCGTGGCCAACGTGAACGCGCGGCGCCCGTACCAGCCCGGCGTCATCGGCGCTGCGAACGTCCTCTCGTCTATCTTCGGCAGCGACTACAACGGCTTCCAGATGAGCCTCGAACGCCGCGGCGCGCACGTCTCGGGCAAGGCCTACTACTCTCTGGGGAGCGCCTACGAAGACATCGACTTCCAGGGCGCGGGTCTGCCCACCGTGCAAAACGCCACCCAGCTCAGCGCGGAACGCGGGCGCACCTCGGCCGACCGCCGTCACAGTTTCGTCTTCTCGGGCGTCTGGAAGATCGACTACTACAAGACCTCGAAGTCGTTCCTCAGCAAGCTCGCGCAGGACTGGACGCTCTCGACCATCATCACCCTCCAGACCGGCACCCCGCTCACCATCACCGCGGGCGCGGACCGGAACCTCGACGGTCTCAGCAACGATCGCGCCAGTCTCACCGGCGATCCCGACCTCGATCACGGCCGGCCGCAGGGTGAGCTGATCGAAGGCTGGTTCAACACCACCGCCTACGCGCTTCCAGCACTCGGAACCAACGGCAGCGGCGGGCGAGGGTCGGTGGTCGGCCCGGGATATCGCAACGTCGACCTGGGTCTGTTCCGCGACATCACCCTGGGCGGGCGAACCGTGCTCCAACTGCGGGCCGAGGGCACCAACGTCTTCAACATCGTCAATCTCTCGAATCCGGGCGTAAACATCTCCGCCCCCGCGACCTTCGGCAAGATCCGTTCGGCGAGAGACATGCGGCGAATCCAACTCGGCGCTCGCCTGTCGTTCTAGCCCCTGCAGCCTGCGGGAGCGGGTGGCCTTGCCCTCTATCCTTCGCTGGTCATGATGAACAGCGGCGCCATATCGAAACTGTTGAATTGCGGCCGATATCGCTCGGTGTTGTAGTAGCGCTCGACGTTGACGACTTTCTTGGTGCTGGTCACGATATCGAGCGGGATGTTGCCGTAGCAGCCGTTCTTCACCACCACCAGCCGACCGTGCACCCCGTTCAGCAGCAGGTCGAAAGCGAGGTTGCCGTAGGCCATGGGCACGATCGAGTCGATGGCGTCCGGGTCGCCGCCGCGCACCAGGTAGCCGAGCTTCTGGTTGATGATGTTGACTTCTTTGCCGTGGTTGTACTGCGCGGTGCGCTTCTGAACTTCGACGGACACCAGGTCGCCGATACCACCCAGCTTGGCGTGCCCGAATGCATCGGTGGTCCTGCTCGCCCACACCTTCTCGCCTCCCGCCACCACCGCTCCTTCGGAGACGAGGGCGACCGCGTACTTGCTGGGGTTGCGGTTGCGATCGTGCATCAGCATCTCGGTGAGGATGTCCAGGCTGAACTCGTGCTCGGGAATCACGCAGCGCGTGGCCGCCCCCGCCATGGTGGGCAGCATTGCGGTGAAGCCGGCATACCGGCCGAAGACCTCCATCACCAGCAGGCGCTCATGGGAGCCGGCCGACGTGCGCAGGCGGTGCGCCATCTCGATGGTGCGGGTGACGCAGGTGCTGAAGCCGATGCAGTAGTCGGTGCCGGGCACGTCGTTGTCCATGGTCTTCGGGATGGCGATGACTTTGACCCCTTCGTCGTGCATCCGCACCGCATAGCTCAGGGTGTCGTCGCCCCCGATCGGAATGAGATAGTCGATGCCCAGCCAGTCGAGATTCTTCAGAACCTCCGGGGTCAGGTCGTTGGTCTCCTGGCCGTACCGGCCCTGCAGGTGCTCAGGCACCGCATCGGCCTTGACCGCACTGGGCCGCGTGCGTGAGGTGTGCAGGAACGTGCCTCCCGTGCGCCCGGCCCGATTGACGATTTCTTCCGACAGGTGCTGGAAATTGTTGCTGTTGTCGCAGTCGTGCTCTCGCACGAGGTCGACGATGCCCGCCCAGCCGCGCCGCAGGCCGATGACATCGTAGCCTTCACGCAGCGCCCGGATGGTCACCGCGCGGATGGCCGGATTCAGGCCGGGGACGTCGCCGCCCCCGGTCAGGATCGCGATGCGTTTCTTGCCGGTGCCGGTGTTTGCCATGACTGGATCCTCTCAATAATGATGACCTTAGCGTTCCCAGGGTCAGGTCGAGGTGGGCCTTTTCGGTGATTGCCGGATCGGGCCGCATCATCGACTCGCAGGATCAGGTCGGCCCCTCTTGAACCGGCTGAAGCTTCCGCGGTAGGTTGAGCAGGACGCGGCGCTTCGCATTCCGCTTCAAAAAGAGATTCCCCCAGACGGTCAAGGAGCTAATGACAAGCACACTGGCAATCAAGGACAGGGCGGCCGGCAGATTCGACCTGGTGTCCCTCGGCGAAGTGATGCTCCGGCTCGACCCGGGCCCGGGGCGGATCCACACCGCGCGATCCTTCGAAGTCTGGGAGGGCGGGGGCGAATACAACGTCGCCCGCGGCCTCAAACGCTGCTTCGGGTTGAACGCCGCGGTGGTGACAGCACTCGTGGACAATCCGGTCGGGCGCCTGGTCCAGGATCTCATTTACCAGGGCGGCGTCGATCAGACGCACGTTCGCTTCGTCGCCGATGACGGCGTCGGGCGCCAGGCTCGCAACGGTCTCAACTTCACGGAGCGGGGATTCGGCGTCCGGGCCGCTCTTGGCTGCTCGGACCGAGGCCATACCGCCGTCTCGCAATTGAAGCCGGGCGACGTAGACTGGAATCAGATCTTCGCGAAGGACAGCGCCCGCTGGTTTCACACCGGAGGGATTTTTGCCGCGCTCAGCGAGACCACACCTCTGGTGGCACGAGAAGCGATGGAGGCCGCGCATCGCCATGGAGTCATCGTCTCCTACGACCTGAACTACCGTGCCTCCCTGTGGAAGTCCATCGGTGGAGAGAAGCGGGCGCGCGAGGTCAATCGCGAACTGGCGCCTTTGGTGGATGTGATGCTCGGGAATGAGGAGGACTTCCAGGCCTCTCTCGGCTTTGAGGTATCGGGCCTGGACGAGAACCTGTCCGCGCTCGATCCGGAGAATTTCCGACGCATGATGGAACGAGCCACCTGCGATTTTCCAAATTTCAAGATCGTGGCGACCACCCTGCGGGCCGCCAAAACGGCGACGGTCAACGACTGGGGCGCCGTGGTCTACGCGGAGGGACGTCTCTATCGAGCGCCCGAGCGCCCGAATCTCGAGATCTTCGACCGGGTCGGCGGCGGTGATTCTTTCGCCTCGGGCCTGATCTACGGCCTCCTGTCCGGCAAGGGGCCACAGTGGGCGGTGGAGTGCGGCGCGGCTCACGGGGCCCTTGCCATGACCACGCCCGGCGATACGACCATGGTGACCCTGGCCGAAGTCGAGCGGGTGATGAAGGGCGGCACGGCCCGCGTTTCTCGCTAGCCGAAGCCCCGAGATCCCTAGAACGAAAGAGGATTGAATGGAGAAGAGTGAAGTTCTGAAGCGCATCGCCGCGGTTGGACTGGTTCCGGTCATCCGGGCGGAGTCGAAGGAAGATGCGCTCCGAGTGGTCGAGGCGATCGGCGCCGGAGGACTGACCATCCTGGAGATCACGATGACCGTGCCGGGCGCGATATCGGTCATAGAGGCCGTCCGGAAGAAGGACCCCGACATCGTGGTGGGTGCCGGAACCGTCCTCGACGCCGAGACCGCGCGCGCCTGCATCCTCGCCGGCGCCCATTTTGTGGTGAGCCCGGCGGTGGACCCGGGCACCATCGAAGCCTGTCGTCGTTACTCGATCGCGGTCATGCCGGGGGCGCTCACTCCCACCGAAGTGGTAAGCGCATGGACCAAAGGCGCCGACGTCGTGAAGGTCTTCCCCTGCGGAGCGCTGGGAGGCGCCTCCTATATCAAGGCGCTCAAGGCGCCCTTTCCCCAGATCGCCCTGATGCCCACGGGGGGGGTGTCGCAGAAGACCGTGGCCGACTTCATCCAGGCGGGCTCGTTCGCTCTCGGGGTTGGGGCCGATCTGGTGGATCTCAAGGTCCTGCGTCAGCCGGGCGGGGCCGCCGCGATCACGGAGAGAGCTCGGGAGTATGTGAGGTTGGTGCGCGAAGCGCGGAGGGTGAAAGGGGGGGAGTGAAAACGCGCCCCTGGTCAGAAACCGGCGGTCTCGGGTCGTTGGTAACGGAAGAGTCGCTGAAGAATCCGCAGTTCGACAGGCATCGCATAGATATCGTAGCGATACCGCCAGGTCGAGGCGGCTCGGAGCACGCGCCGTTTCCAGCCGACGAGAGAAGGGTCGGTGCTCGTGGGGTGATAGGCGTTGAGGACCCGACGGAAGTTCAATATCTTCCGGCGCGCTCCGGTCGAAAGCCAGGGCAGTTGATCGCTGTTGCGTCGCGAGACTTCGCGCCATTTCGGATCCACCCACTCGTCGAGAGTCTTCGGAAATCTGAACCCCGCCCGGACGGCCGAACTCAGCAGTTCTCCTTCCACCGGCACGGGCGTGTACTGGTACAGGATGATTTCCGCTTCAGGGTGCCGGCCCTTGAGAGCTTTGATGAAGGCGAGGGTGTGGTCGACATCCTCCTCGGGGTCGGGAGGGTTGCCGAGCACGAAGGAGAACTCCGGTATGACGCCGAATCCGCGCATGCGCGCCGCGAGGTCAAGGGTCATCTCCGGGGTCAGGGTTCCGCCCTTGTCCATGCGCGCGAGGGTTTCCTTCGAGCCCGATTCGGCGCCCAGGAAGACCATGCGCAGACCGCTGTCGCGCATCGCGCGCCAGGTCGTGTCCTGGAACTTCAGGAGGGTGTCGATCCGTCCTTCACCCCACCAGTTCAGTTTCAACGGCGCGATGCGGTCCGCGATCCCACGGCAGCGCTCCTCGTGGGTGAAGAAATTGTTGTCGTAGAACTCGACCGCGTCGACCTTCCATTCGCGCACGTAGCGGGTAAGAACGCGTTCGACCCGTTCCGGCGACTGGGCATTCCATCGCCCCCGGGTGAGACTGACCACCCCGCAGAAGTTGCACAGGAACGGACAGCCGTAGCTCGAGTGATACCCGAGCGTCCTCTGGCCAAGGAAAGTCGGGCGCGGATAGGCCGGCATGTCGATTTTCTCGAACGGATAGTCCGGCAGATCTTCCACGTTGGGCACACGCGCAACCGTCCCGAGGAACACGCTCCCATCTCCCCGGCGGAAGGCCAGGCCCTCCGGCGGCGGTTCGGCGGTTGCGTCGCGCGGATCGCACCCCTCGCGAAGACGACTGAGCAAGTCGGCCATCGCCGTTTCTCCGTGGCCACGAACGACGAAGTCCACCATTCCCGAAGCCACGCAGGCCTCGGCATGCTCGGTGGGAAAGTAGCCGCCCCAGATCGTGGTGAGACCCGGGAAGGCGGCGCGGAGGGCCTTCGTCTGCGCATGGCCATCTTCGAGCTGCGGTCCCGGCATGACGGTCATTCCGATCGCGGTCACGCCGCACTCGATTCGCTCGCGAAGAGCCCGGGCCGGATCGTCCTCTTTATTCCCGTCGACGATCTCGTAGTCGAACTTCCCCTCGAGCGCCGCGCCGATGGCAAGAACGGAGAACGGCATGACCTTCTTGCGAGCGGTGTTCGAGACCGGGTTGTAGAGAAGGACCTTCAAGAGAGGATCAGCGTCTCGAGAGTTCGATCAAGAAATGGTCGGAGAATTCGCAGAGGAAGCGTCGCCGGGCGACGACTCTCTCCATGGCCGCGACCAGGCCAAACCCGATGGGATGGCGCCGAGGCCAGTCGGTGAACCGCGGCCCCGGGACCAGGAAGCCCAAGGCCTCGGTTCGGTCGACCTTGAATGCGGGAAGAAGCGCCGCCGCGACGGCCGGAGGAGTCGGGTACGTAACCGCGATCGACCGCGCTCCAACCTGCGCGGTGGGCTGAAGGCGCCGGTTCCACGCCGAGCGACCGACCCGCAAGAACTCAGGGAAAGGCCTTCGACCCATCAAGACGAGGAAGGCTTGACCGCCCGGCCGCAAGACCTTCGACAAGGCACCTTTCCAGGCCTCAATCGGAAGACAGTTCATGGCCCCAAAATTGGAATAGACAGCGTCAAAGCCGTCCGGCGCATCGAAGTTCTCAAATCCGGCGACCCGGAACTCGGGGCGGGTGTGCATCGCCTCCGCCTTTCCCCGCGCCACCTCGATCATAGCGACGGACGGGTCGATGCCCAGGACCGCGAAACCGCAACCCTGAAGCCATACGGCATCGTCGCCCGTTCCGCATCCGATGTCGAGAAGGGCCGAACCCGGCTTCACCCTCTGTGCGATCCGTTCCGCCAGACGAAAACGAAAGAGCCGCCCGGCCGGGGAACCGCCGAAAGCCGAGTCATAAGAGCCGGCCACATCGTCGAAAGGGGGCTGCTGCGCCCGCGGCTCAGACTGGCTCGTGGACGACGCGGAACCAATGATTCTCAATCCAGGCCAGCCTACCCCAGCCCCGCGGATCGGGGTCGACGTGCGCCGGCCCCCGCAAATTGGCCCGAATCGGAACCGCCTGCCTACTTCGTATCCGTCTTGAGGGGGGTGACCGTGACCGCGTCGAGTTTTTGCTTCTGGAGCATGATCACGAGCTTCGGTAAATCGGTTTTGATGATCTTGTCCATCATCCCAAGCTGAACGTCCAGCTTGTCGGAGAGCGTCTTGAACACCTCCCGGCTCTGATCGGTCGGCCTGGCATCCGCGCTCTCGATGAGGCCTTGAAGGGCCGCGATCTTGTTGTTGAGCTTGATCGGGAAATTGAGCGGATCCTGCGAGCTCTGGTTCTTCACCTGGTAGACCTCACCTTCGACCGCGGA
>JANODX010000035.1:0-2802 GCA_031412915.1 Vicinamibacteria bacterium
GTTGCCGTACGCGATCTGCCGGTTCACCGCGGCGTGGCAGGTCTGGTCGAGGAGGGTGTTCTCGTAGGTGGGCATGACCAGAAGGGGCATCAGGTACTCGAACATCGAGCCGCTCCACGAAAGCAGAACCGATTCGCCGCCTTCGAAGGTGAGCAGGCGGCCCAGAGCGAACCAGCTCTCCTGCGGCGCATCGCCGCGCGCGATGGCCACGAAGGTCGAGAACCTCGCCTCGGAGGCAAGAAGGTCGTAGTGTCCGGAGTCCCGCTGCTCGCGGTCGACGTTGTAGCCCACGGTCATGAGGTGGCGAGAGGTGTCGTAAAGAAAGTCGTAGTCGAGCGCGGCGAGGCCACTCGCCTGTTGGGCCAGTTCGTTGATGACGGAGAGCCTCTCGTTCGCGCGCCGGCTCGCGAGTTCCAGGAGCGGCCAGGCCAGGACGAGCCACGCCCGCTCGGCGGAGGGGACGCTCCCCTCCTGTCCGGCCGCGCGCGCTCCCGACAGCAAGCCCGTGAGCACGCTCAGTTGCCTCGGCGTGGGAATGCCCCCGAGGCCCTTGATTTCGCGCAGCCCGCCCGGCGCCTCCCCCAACGCGGCGTGGGGCGCCATGAAGTTGAGGTCGCTCAGGGCCTCCTCGGCCTGGACCGCGAGAGCGCGAGCCCACCCTCCCGCCTCGGTTGGGCCCGAGGCGGGAGCGGCGAATTGCCCGGCGAGGGCGGTGGCCGACGAGACCAGGCTCTCGAAAAGGACCCGCGCCGCCACCGCCGTATCCGGCCTCGTGTGGGACGCAGACTCGATCCACGCTCGCAAGCCCAACATCTCCTCGGTCGCGTCCTCCCCTGCTGCGTCGATAAGCAGGCCGAGCGTGTCGGCGAGGCCCTCGATGGTCCTCGACCCCACGATGCCCTGGTCCCTGAGTTCCCGCAGGCCAGGCGCCAGGGTCAGCAGGTGACCCGAGAGATTGCCGCTGTCGACCGAGGAGACGTACGACGGCGGGAGAGGCTTGAGGGAGTGAGTGTCGTACCAGTTGAAGAAGTGACCTCGATGCCGCGCGAGCCCACCCATGGTCGCGAGCGTGTTCGCGGTCCGCTCGAGCAGCCGGCCCGCGCTCACGTACCCGAAGTCGTACGCCGCCAGATTGGAGAGGAGTGAGAGGCCCATGTTGGTCGGGGACGTTCGATGGGCGAGTACCTTGACCGGCTGCTCCTGGAAATTGTCGGGGGGCAAGAAGTGATCCTCGGCGGTCACGAAGGTGTCGAAGAAGCCCCAGGTCCGGCGCGCGAGTTTGCGCAGGAACGTGGTCTGGTCCGGCCGGAGCTTCGCCGCAACGCGGTGGATGGGAAGGCTGAGCCACCAGGTGAGTGCCGGCGCAGCGAACCAGAGGGCGAGCACGGGGGCTGCGACCATGAGGGCCAGGGGCCGCGTGGCCGCGAGGTACGAGGCGGCGGAGAGCGCTATCGCGGGACCGATCCACATGCTTGCGAAGGCGCGGGCCAGGCCGCTCGGGCCGCTCAGATGGCGGCGGGCCGCGTCCCTCTCGCCGCCCGACGGTGTCCACTCCAGCAGATGCCTTCCGCTGATCCACATGCGGAAGCAGGTGCGGCCGATGGCATCGAGGTTCTCATGGGCCTCGAAGGGAAGGCAGGCAAGGGAGAGGCCGGCCTGGGCGAACTGCCGGGCCGCCGACCGTACGGCGCCGAACACGTGCTGGCTGACCAGGGCGTCCTTCGGTTTTCGCACGAGGTGGACGAGAGACGTCACCAGTGCGGGCAGAAAGATCACTCCGATGATGAGGAGCGTCCAGGCCGCGATCGATGGCGCGAAGGCCCAGCCCAGCAGGAAGAGCAGGGTGAGGGCGATGGGAACGAGGCTCCGCCTCAGGTTGTCGAGGAGCTTCCACTGGGACAGGGCAGAGAGCGGGTTCTTCAGTCGAGAGCGCCCGTTTCCCGGAACCGAGGGAGAGAGCCACGACGCGATCTGCCAGTCCCCCCTGATCCATCGATGGCGGCGAGCTACGTCCAGACGGTAGCGCGGCGGGGTGTCTTCGTAGAGGTGGACGTCGCTCAGCATGCCCGCGCGGGCGTAACACCCCTCCAGCAGGTCGTGGCTCAGGATACGGTTCTCGGGAAAGCGGTCCTTGAGCGATCTTTCGAAGGCCTCGACCTCGTAGATCCCCTTGCCGATGAAGGAGCCCTCGTGAAACACGTCCTGGTAGACGTCGGACACCGCGCGCGTGTAGGGATCGAGGCCGGCGCCGCTTCCGCAAAGGCGGGCGTAGCGCGATCGATTGGTGCTGGGAAGGCTCACCGCTATCCGCGGCTGGAGGATGCCGTAGCCCCGGACCACGCGTTTCTTCGTTTCGTCGTAGCGGGGCCGGTTCAGAGGATGGGCCATGGCCGCCGCGAACGCGCGCGCCGAGTCCCGCGGAAGCTGGGTGTCGGTGTCGAGGGTGATCACGTACTTGACCTCCCTCAGGATCTCGGTTTCACCCACGATCAGGGAGAACGGCGCCTTCGCTCCCTCGCGGATGAGGGCGTTGAGCGCGCCCAGTTTCCCGCGCTTGCGCTCGTACGCCATCCAGATGCGATTGCGGGCGTTGAACGCGCGCGGCCGGTGAAAAAGGAAGAACGTATCCCGGTCCGGATTCTCATACTTCCGGTTCAAGGCCTCGATCCGCTCGCGCGCCCGCTTCAGAAGCGCGTCGTCTTCCGGCTGGGTCTCCTCCCGCGCGTCGCCGAAGTCGGTCAGCAGGCCGAAGTGGAGGCGGGCGTCGCGGTTCGCGAGGAACCGGACCTCCAGAGCCTCGGC
>JANODX010000036.1:0-6602 GCA_031412915.1 Vicinamibacteria bacterium
GGACCGGCGTTGGGGGTGGCTTCGACCCTTCGACAGGCTCAGGGCAGCGCAAGCTCAGCCACCGGCATCCACCGGGTCTTGCAGGATCGCCCCACAACCATGTCGCACACCCTCATGCCTTGCCCACCGGCTCTCCCCGCCAGGTGCGTAACATGGCGCGGTCCACGTGGTTGATGGTCGAAAGGATCTGGGCGGGGGCCGACAATGAGGCGGCGCTGGTCCAGCGGTCGTAGCGGTCGTTGCCGATGCGCACCATGCCGGTGTGGGTCGCCTTGTCGCCGTCGACCTTGGGGTCGGGATCGTAGAAGCCGAGCTGGTAGCGCAGATGCCGGATGTCGGCGGGTGCGCCGGTGAGGAACGTCCAGCCCGGTTTGACCCCGTGCATGGCGGCGTACTGCTTCAGCTCCTCGGGAGTGTCTTCCTCGGGCCGAAGGGTGATCGAGTACATGAAGACGTCCCGCCCCGCTCGCTCGCCTAACATCTGCTGCACCTGGCTGAGGTTGCTGGTCGCCCGGGGACAGATGCCGTCGCAGTCCGCGTACATCATGTTGATGGCGACGACCTTGCCGCGGACGAGGTCGTCATAGAACCGGACGGCCTTGCCCTCGTGGGTATAAAGCGCCGTGTTCGGCAGGCGGGCGGCCCGGGGAGCACCGCCGCGAACACTCGGCGTGCCCGCCTTGCGCTCCTTCCCACCACTCCAGCCGAAAGCCCCGAGTGCCGCCGCGCTTATGCCGGCGAACGCCGCTCTGCGTGTGTTCATGATTGGCCTCTTTCCTTGTCCGAAGTCTTTCGTCTCTTCCCCGCTCACAGGATGTCCCAGCGAAGCATCATCGCGTGGTCCTCGTGGGTGAGGTTGTGGCAGTGCATGACGTACTTCCCCTTGAAATCGCGGAAGCGCATGAACACCCGCATGGTCGTGTTGGGGCCGAGCACGTACACGTCCTTGCGTCCCCGCTCATACACCGGCACCGGAACGCTGACTCCGTCCACGGTCTTGCTGAGGATGCGACCCTCTTCGAAGTGGATGTGGACGGGATGGCTCCAACCGCCGGAGGGGTTCACCAGTTCCCAGATCTCGGCGGCGCCTGGGGTCATCACGGCGCGCGGAGACAGCACGTCCACCAACTCGCCGTTGATCGTCCACATGCCCCCCTCGCGCTTGAACTCCCAGCGTCGAACCGGCACGGAGGCAAGCGCCGCCGAAGAGGGAAGCGGCCGCAGAGCGCGCAGCGCGCTCTTCACGACGCTCACGTCCGGCGCGGGCGGTTCCCGGTTGACGACGATCTTGAGCACGCGCGTCCCCGGCGCCTGGGTGTCTTTGTCCGGTCCGCGGGTGGAATCCTGGGGCAGTCGGTTGACGAGGTAGAGGGTGGTGCCGACCGGGTACTTGGAGAAGTCCACCACGATGTCGGCGCGTTCGGCCACCCCTAGCCGCACCGAAGACCGATTCAGGAGCGGCGCGGGCAGCAGGTTGCCGTCGTTGGCGATGTGGGTGAACTTCTGCACGACGTTAGATGAATTCACCAGGAAGAACTCGTAGAAGCGGATCGGGCCGGCATCGAGCAGACGCAGGCGATACTTGCGGCGGGCCACGCGCAGCACCGGCTCGATCTTGCCGTTGACCGTGATCTTGTCGCCCAGCACCCCTTCGGGGTTCATCTGGTCGAAGAGCTGGATACCATTCGCGTCGAAGCGCTTGTCCTGGAAGAGCAGCGGATAGTCGTAGGGATGGCTGGGCAGGCGCAGTGCGCCCGGGTTGGGATCATTCTCGTTGCCGGAGTCGAGATCGTCGAAGAGCAGGTAGAAACCGGCCAGGCCCCGGCTGGCATTGGGGGCGGTGAAATCGAGGGTGTGGTCGTGGTACCAAAGGGTCCCCAGGGCCTCGCGCGAGTCGCCGATGCCGCCGAACTCATCCAGACCGGCATAGACATTGGGGTAGAAGTGGTCCTTCCACCGGCCGGGCGAGTCGAGGGTCGGGCCTGATTTGAATTCGCTGAAGTAGTCGCCGGGGAAGCCATCGCTCTCCGAAGGAGTATGCGAATTGTGCAGATGCATGCTGATCTCGGGTGTGCCGAAACCAGTATGGTCCTGCGGCAGATCGTTGTGAAGACGGCAGACGATCGGCCGGCCGTAGCGCGCGGCGAAGGTTGGATTCAGGGCCCGGCCGCCACTCACGGCGTCGCCTTCGAACCCCCAGATGGGTTGCTGCGGATACGCCGGATTGAAGACCCAGCCCGGAATTTCCTTGGCGGTCAGATCGTAGAGGTCCGGCACGACGGCGGAGCTGAGCTCGGCGAAGCGCTGGTGGTCTGCGCGCCCGCACTCACCACTCTGCCCGTTGGACCACGACGTGGGGGTGGTGGGCAGAGCGTCGGTCGGCGCGAAGCGCACCGGCTCGTTGGGCAAACGCTCCGCCCATGCCCTCGTCGGCGGGCTCGGGGGGAGCACCTCGGTGTCGTCCTGGCCCTCGCTCGGGCGCGCGCTCAGGACGAGCGGTGCTGCACCTGCCGCGGCGGCATTCCGGAGAAACGATCGTCGTGATTGACTGGGCTTCGGGTCGGTTTGCTTCATGACGCTCCCCCTGCTTTGCACGGTTGCTGGTTGTTTACGATCGGCGATGAACTGCTTCTCGATGTTGGCATTGTTGCAAGGTCACCACTCGACCAAATAGACCTCTTTCGGCGTAACCCAAAGGACTAATCGGCGCCAATGATGCGTTACGCGAAAACAATGCGTGAAGGCGTTGCCCGCAAACCATGCGTGAAGGCCCGCCGAGACACCGAGGCCCGCGGTCGACGACCCAGCGGCCTTGTGGGAACGAGATCGCATCTCACGCGGGATTCGCCGACACCGCGGAGAAGACCCGGCCCACGATGGCCGCCCGGCTCTTCACGCCCATCTTGAGCATGATGAGCCGGAAGAACGCCTTGATGGTGTTTGGGCTCAGTTGCTTCCGTTCCGCGATCTCCTTGCCCGTAAGCCCCTGCATGAGCAACTCGACGACCTCTCGCTCGCGGCGCGTCAGGCCGTACTGATCGGGTATCGAGGGTGGAAGCCGCGGCGGCAGTCCTCTCTGGAGCAGGATCGCGGTCTGGGGTCGCAGGCGCCCCCCCGGCGGAGGTTCGAGAGTCAATGTCCGACAACGGTAGTGCCTGCGACCGGAAAGGAATTCCGTGGTCCCATCGGGTCCGAGTAGCGCCCGGCCGTCGAGGAGGAACGGGATGCGCGCGGCCAGGGCCGAGCCCGGCAGCGACGTCTCGGCCGGAGGAGCGGGATAACAGAGAATCCTGGCCGCGTCGGCATTGGCCGAAACCAGCCGCTGCGATCCGTCGACGATCATCAACCCGACTCCGTTGATCGGGTTACGGAGTTCGAGGAGTTCGAGGGCGGCGATCATTCAGACCACTCTTTCATGTTCATGCATGTCCCCTCGGCTGCGCCCGCGGCCGACCTCGGGAGAGGTTCCGCCACCTCGTCCCGACCTCCTGGCCCCCCCGATACTGTTGGGGCCGGCCTCGCGGCCGCACCGGACGTGGAGATCTTCGCGGAGACTGCAATCATCACTATTTTGCGCATGAGCATCTACACCTTCCGCTATGCCAGTCCCTCGCGGGACGGTGGTTGGAATGGCTTCAAAGGTGGCTGGGATTCAAGCGAACCCGACAACCAGAAATAATTGCGTCTAAGTGAATCTTGGGAAGGCAGGAACTTACCTCGGCAAGGGGGGGCGGTGTCAAGAGATTTTTTTCGAAAGAGCTTTTCTTCTTTAAAGGAGGTCGCCGTGATGACTTCGGCTCCTGTACCAGACGGCTTTCGATCGGCGGGCAGAAAGCCCCGGATGGAAAGGGCGGCCTTGGACCAGGGGAAGATTCACCGGAGACCCGAATCCGCGGCGCACCCGTGGCCCGAGCCCGGGCCGCGAGGAGCAGGCCCAGGGGGCGCCCGGCTCAGCGGATCACGCGCCGCACACCGGCGGCGATGAACTCCGGGCTCAGCAGAGCGGGCATGTGCGACCAGCGAACCAGGCGTTCGTTGCCGTACAGCACGGTGCCCGCGTGCTGCGTGCGGTCGGCGTCGACGGCCGGATCGGGATCGTAGAAGCCCAGGCTCTTGCGCAGCGCCTCGATCTGGTCCTTCTCGCCGGTGAGGAAGCTCCATCCGGGCCCGACCCCCTGGGCACGGGCGTACTCCGCGAGCACGGCGGGGCTGTCGTGCTCCGCATCGAGGGTGATGGAGATGAAGCGCACGCCGCCGCCCAGAAGCTTCTGGACCCTGACCAGGTTCGCGGTGTTGCGCGGACACACGCCGTTGCACGTGGTGAACATGAAGTTGAGGACGACGACCTGGCCCTTGACGAGATCATCGAACAGACGCACGCGCTGCCCGGCCTGGTCGGTGAGCGCGATGTCGAGAAAGCGGGGCGCGACCTCCGCCCGCTCGGGCGGAAGCCCGGCTTTGTCCACCGGCACGGCCGCGGTCGCCCGCGTCGCCGTCACGGGCAGCGGGCCGCGCGCCGCGCACGCCGCAACCAGTGCGGCGCACGCCCAGGGCAAAGTCGCGGCGATCCTCACAACACGTCGAAGCGCGCCATCATGAACGCGTCTTCGTGCTCCAGATTGTGGCAGTGGAAGACCCACGGCCCGGGGTAATCGCGGAACTTGAAGAAGACCTCAACACTCTCGTTGGGACCCAGGTTGATGACGTCCTTCTTGGCGCGCCCGTCGCGCTCGCCCAGCGGCGGCAGCCGGCCGTTGCGCTTGAGCACATGCATGAACTCAAGATGAACGTGGATCGGGTGCCACCAGCCGCCGCCGTTGTTGACCAGTTCCCACACCTCGGGAGTGTTCCTCGGTACGGACGCGACCGCGACGTTCAAGTCCACGAACTCGTCGTTGATCACCCAGGCCCCGTGCCTCCGCTTGAACACGAACCTGCGCCTCGTGGCAGCGGCGATTTCGGCCTGAGTGATGGCCGCGAACGGCCGTAACACATCGGGCACCTGGCTGGGGTCGGCCACCGCCGGTCCGACGACCTTGAACTGCAGGAGACGTACACCCTGGTCGAGGGTGCCGCTCGGACCGCGGCCGTCATCCTGGCGCAACCGGTTCTCGAGGTACAGCACATCGCCGGCGTTGAACCGCGCGAAGTCGACCACGATCTCCAGGCGTTCGGCGGATCCGAGGAAGATCGAAGTGCGGTTGCGGATGGGAGCCGACATCAGGCCGCCCTCGGTGGCGATCAAGTCGAACGCGACTTTCTGCCCGTTCGGCTTCACCACGAACAGCTCGTAGAAGCGCGCATTCGACCCGTCCAGCACGCGGAAGCGGTACTTGCGCCGCTGCACTTCCATAAAGGGCTGGATCGCGCCGTTGACGAGGTACTTGTCGCCCAGGAAGCCGTCGTGGTTGAAGAGGTCGAACACGAGCTGGCCGCTCGAATCGATACGCTTGTCCTGGATGACCAGGGGCACGTCGAACTCGCCGCTCGGCAAGCGAAGGTTCACGCCGTCGTTCAGGTTTTCGTCGTGGGCATCGAGCTGGTCCTGGAACAGGAAGAAGCCGGTCAGGCCTCGGTAGACGTTCTGCGCAGTGAAGTCGAGCAGGTGGTCGTGGTACCACAGCGTCGCCGGTTGGTCGGTGTGATCCGGTTCGCCGGTGGAGAAGCCCGGCGAAAGCAGCGGATAGCAGTAGTCGTAGCTCTCACCCGGCCCGAAGACAGGGTTCAGGCCCCCGCCGGGACCCGGAAAGCCGTCCGAGCGCGCCTCGTGGTGACCGCCGTGCAGGTGGACGGTCATCTCCGGAACTCCGAAGCCCGTGTGATCGGCGGGCAGCAGGTTCGTGTGACGCACGAAGAGCGGGTGCCCAGCGCGGCCGATGAAGGTCGGGCCGAGCGCATGCGGCCACGAACCAGCGGGTACGTTCGCGTCGCGGTAACCCCACAGTCGGGTGGGCGGAAGCTCCGGGTGAACCTGCAGGAAGCGCTCCTCCTCGATCAGATGGTAGTAGGTTGGCGGAAGCTCCGACTCCGGCGGCAGGGCGGTGTCGACGGGGACGAACTCGGGCACGCTCGTCGCCCTGGGCGGCAGGGTCAGGGGCGTGACGAACGGTGTCGTGGTTGGGCTCACCGGTGGGTTCGACACACCCGCCAACGCCTTGCCTGATGGCAGCAGCGTGAAACCGCCGCCCATCAACCCCATCCTCAACATGTCTCGCCGGCTTGGCATGATGCTTCTCCTGAGCTGGCCGCTCCCGCCTCGTGCGCTGGGCCTTGGGTATGACGATAGGGACTCAAGGGGACCCCTGGACACTCCCCTCGCGGGCTAGCCTCGTGGGTTAGTTGTCAGGAGTCTGCGCGGCCGAGGCCGAACCGACGCCCGAGACGGGCTTAGTCTGTTCAATGATTCGATCATTCACAAGGCCCGCGACCCGGTAGGGTGTGCGACATGTTTGTGGGTGGAGAGCGTCAGTTCGCGCCAGGCGAAGCGGTCCGATAGTAACGAGGCGGTCGGGCGGTCGCTGAGGGAGGTCCGTATTGAAGTACTCGGTGACGTTCGGGGGAAGCCGATCGCATCCGGTCCCTGAGCTCGTCGAAGGGACCGG
>JANODX010000037.1:0-53344 GCA_031412915.1 Vicinamibacteria bacterium
GGTGACGTTCGGGGGAAGCCGATCGCATCCGGTCCCTGAGCTCGTCGAAGGGACCGGCGTTGGGGGTGGCTTCGACAAGCTCAGCCACCGGCATCCACCGGGTCTTGCAGGATCGCCCCACAACCATGTCGCACACCCGGCAGGCCCCGACCCCCCCCCCGTTTGACCGGCCGGACTGCCGGCCGCGTGGGCTTCTGGATCCTCGGGAACAGGGTCGGCGATTAGAGTACGACCATGGCGTTTCAGGAGTCCCCACGCGAGAGTGCCGCCCAGCACGCCGAGGCCCTGCGTCTGCCTTTTGTTTCGATCGATCACGACACCCTGGACCCTGGCCTTTGGGAAGGCCTCAGTGTCCAGACCCTGGTCCGATTCTCGTGCGTACCTTACGCGCGGGCCGGCGCCCGGCTGGTCCTGGCCTTTGCACCCCCCCTCACTTTGGAGCGAATTTCCGAAACCGAGTTTGCCCTGGGCCGGCCGATCGACGCCGTGGTCGCAACCAGCCAGGATATCTCCGAGGGCTTGAGGCGGAAGCACGGCGGCGAGACCCTTCTCGATCGCGCGCGGGAGGACCTGGGGACAGGCCTCGAGCTCGTCTCCGAGGACGACGACAAGGTCATCGATCTCGAAACCCTGGCTTCCGAGAGCCCCATCGTTCGCCTGGTCGATTCCCTGCTGTTGGGGGCGATCGAGCGTCGGGCCTCCGATATTCACATCGAATCCAAGGATCGATCGGTGCTGGCGAAGTATCGGATCGACGGCGCGCTCTACGAGGCCACCTCTCCGGTGGAGAAGCGCCACGCCGAAACCATCGTGTCGCGCGTCAAGGTGATGGCGGAACTCGACATCGCGGAGAAGCGGATCCCCCAGGACGGCCGGTTCCGACTCAGGGTCTCGGGGCGCACCATTGATTTCCGGGTCTCCGTCATGCCCTCGGTGCACGGCGAAGACGTGGTCATCCGCATCCTCGATCGCGAGTCGCTGTCCAAGGAATTTCAGGAGTTGCGGCTGCGCGCCCTCGGGTTCGACGACGCTCAGCTCGGGACCCTCCGCAAGTACGTGGCCGAACCGTATGGAATGATCCTGGTGACCGGCCCCACGGGCAGCGGCAAGACCACCACGCTCTACGCGGCTCTGAACGAGATCGCGAGTTCCGAAGAGAAGATCATCACTATCGAAGATCCGATCGAGTATCAGATCGCCGCGATCACTCAGGTGCCGGTCAACGAAAAGAAAGGGCTGACTTTCGCGCGCGGCCTTCGCTCGATCCTGCGGCACGATCCCGACAAGATCATGGTGGGAGAAGTTCGCGATCCCGAAACCGCTCAGATCGCGGTACAGGCCGCCTTGACCGGCCATCTCGTCTTCACCACCGTGCATGCGAACAATGTCTTCGACGTGATCGGCCGGTTCCTGCACATGGGGGTCGATCCGTACAACTTCGTCTCCGCGCTCACTCTGGTTCTGGCCCAGCGTCTGGTTCGGGTTCTGTGCCGGTCGTGCCGCGCGGAAGCCGTCATTTCGGAGACCGAGTGGCGCGCGTCGGGGATCGATCCGGTGAGATTCGCGGGACACGTGGTGTACGACCGGGGATCTTGCGAAGCGTGCGCCGCGAGCGGTTTCTTCGGTCGGCGCGCGGTGGGCGAGTTGCTCGAATTGAACGACGACGTCCGCCAGCTCATCCTGGAGCGCAGGCCGGTGGGCGAGATCAAGAAGAAGGCCCGAAGCTTCGGCATGCGCAGTTTGCGCGAGGGTGCGATCGACAAGGTCTTTGACGGAACCACCAGTCTGCGCGAGATCAACAAGGTGACGTTCGTCGAGTGAATCTCAATCTCAAGGCCAACCCGAGCGACCACGGGATTCGCGCCCTTCTCGGGCGGATTCGGCGGATCGCCGTGGTCGGACTCTCCCCCAAACCCCACCGCGATTCGCACCGCGTCTCCGCCTACATGCAGCGCGCGGGCTGCGAGGTCGTCCCCGTGTATCCGCGCGAGGACGTCATCCTGGGCGCTCGCGTTTTTCGATCGGTGGCGGAGATCGAGGGGCCGGTCGACCTCATCAATGTGTTCCGGCGCTCGGAAGATCTGCCCGAGGTCGTGGCCGATATCCTCAGGGATCCGCATTCGAATGCGCCCGCGGTCTGGTTCCAACTGGACTGCGTCCATGAGGGCGCGATCATGGAGTTGCAGAAGGCCGGCCGCGTTGTGATCTACGACCGTTGCCTGATGGTCGAGCACCGGAGACTCATGTAGAGGCCGTCGTGCGGCCCTCTACCCGCGGCCGTCCTACGGCTTGGGCTTTGCGGGCGGGGTCGCGATGGGGGCGGCGGGTGCGGCGGGTGACGCCGGCATCGAGCCCTGAGGCGAAGGCGACGTGGCGGCGGGTGCGGTCGTGGCCGCGGGTGAGCCGGCCGGCACGGCGGGCAGGCCGAGAACGTTCGTGGGGGCGACGGCCGGGGTCGGAGAAGCCGCGGCGGGAATGGAATCCAGGACGGAGGTCTGCTTCTGCTTCAGGATGGCGAGGGAGATGCTTGTGATCATGAAGACGGCGGCGAGTCCGGTGGTCACGCGCGAGAGCAGGGTGGCTGAGCCTCGAGGGCCGAAGGCGGCCTGCGTTCCTCCGCCTCCGAAGGCGCTGGCCAGATCCTGACCCTTGCCCTGCTGCAGCAGGACCACGGCGATCAGGAAGAAGCACGCAATCAGGTGCAGAATCAGAACCAGGTAGTAAAGAACGGTCATCGCTTGTTGCCTTTTAGCCTCGGTACAGTCGTTCGAAACGGGCCTCAGTGTCCCCGGAGAGCGCTTGAAGGTCCCCGGGGTGCTGGCCGAAAGAGGGGAAGTATATCGAACTCTCAGGTTCGAGAGGCCGCGATGATGCCCAGGAACGAGGGGGCTTCCAGGCACGCTCCGCCCACCAACGCTCCGTCCACATCGGGCTCGGCGATCAGGAGGGCGGCGTTGTCCGGTTTGACGCTGCCGCCGTACAGGATCCGGATCACCCGGGCGACCCCGTCGCCATGCGATCGGGCCACCAGCTTTCGGATGAAGAGGTGAACCTCCTGGGCCTGCCCGGGGGACGCGGTCTTCCCGGTTCCGATGGCCCAGAACGGCTCGTAGGCCACCACCGACCGCGTGGCTTCTTCCGGGGTCACGTGGCGGAGAGCGTGCTCGGTCTGGCGTTCCACCACGTCGAACGTCCTCGAGGTCTCGCGTTCCTGCAGCGTCTCGCCCACGCACAGGATCGGAATCAGCGAATGATCGAGCGCGGCCCGGGCCTTCTTCATGACGCCCAGGTCGGTTTCTCCGAAGAGGTGCCGGCGCTCCGAGTGGCCCAGGATCACGTGGGTGCAGCCCACGTCCTTGAGCAGCGTGGGCGAAATCTCGCCGGTGAAAGCGCCCTTCGCGGCTTCGTGCATGGTCTGGGCGGCAAGGCCCACCGCGGTTCCCTTGAGAACCTCGCCCACCGCGGCGAGTGCCGTGAACGGGGGCGCCATCGCGACGTCGATGTCGCCGAAGTCGCGCACGCCGTCGCGCACCGCGGTCGCGAGGGCCCGCGCCTCCGCGACCGTCTTGTGCATCTTCCAGTTGCCGACGACGAAGGGGCGGGGCATGGGTATCGACCTACCCTTCAACCGATACGGGTGTGGAGTCGTTGTCCAGACACTCCACGCCGGGGAGGGTATCGCCGCCGAGGAACTCGAGCGACGCGCCCCCGCCGGTGGAGACGTGGGTGATCCGCTCCATGAGGCCCGCCTCGGAGATGGCGGCGACCGAGTCGCCTCCGCCCACGATGGTCGTCGCCTTCGAATCGGCGAGGGCCTTCGCGACCGCGAAGGTTCCCGTCGAGAAAGGCTTCATCTCGAAGACGCCCATCGGGCCGTTCCAGAGCACGAGGGCCGCGCCTTCGATTTCGTGACGGAAAGCGGCCACGGTCAGGGGTCCGATGTCGAGGCCCATCCATCCCTCGGGGGTTTCGGTCACGGGCAGGGTCTTCGTCTCGGCGTCCGCCTTGAAGGCACTTGCCACCACGTGATCGAACGGAAGCAGGATCTTGCCCTTCCCGGCGTCGAGCAGCTTTAGGGCGAGAGTCACCTTCTCCTGCTCGACCAGGCTCTTGCCCGTGTCGTATCCGAGAGCCTTGAAGAACGTATAGGCCATTCCCCCGCCGATCAGCAGGGTGTCCACCTTCGGGAGGAGGTTCTCGATCACCGTGATCTTGTCGGACACCTTCGCTCCGCCGATGATGGCGACGTACGGATGCGGGGGCGAGGCGAGGGCCAGGCCGAGGTAATGGATCTCCTTCTCCATCAGGAGGCCGGCGACCCGCTGTTTCACGAAGGGAGCCACCCCCGCGGTGGAGGCGTGCGCGCGATGGGCGGTGCCGAAAGCGTCGTTGACGAAGACGGTGGCGCCCGAGTCTTCGATCAACGCCTTGGCGAAGCCGGGATCGTTTCCTTCTTCCTCGGGATGGAAGCGGACGTTCTCGAGCAGGAGCACGCCTCCCGGCTTCATGGCCCGCGTGCGCTCTCGGACGTCGTCCCCGATGCAGTCCTTTGCCAGGTCGACGTCGCACTTCATCAGTTCGGCGAGTCGCTTCGCTATGGGACCGAGAGACAGGGACGGGGTCGGGCCCTTCTTCGGGCGGCCGAGATGCGAGGCCAGGACGAGTTCCGCTCCGGCCTGCTGGAGGAAGGTCAGGGTGGAAAGGGCCGCCCGGATCCTCGTGTCTTCCGTGATCGTGCCTCCTTCCATGGGTACGTTGAAGTCCACGCGAACGAAAACGCGTGTCCCCCTGACGGCTTGGAGGTGCCGGATCGTCTGCTTGGCTGCCATGGTTTTCCTTCGCCTCGACGTCTAGGTCTCGGGGCTACCCGAGGGAGGGGATCCTCAGGCGCGATCCTTCCTGGCCATGAAGTGGATGAGGTCGCACATACGGCTGGAAAAGCCCCATTCGTTGTCGTACCACGCGAAAACTTTCGCCATGGTGCCCTGGAGCACCCGAGTGAGCGGCGCATCCACGATGGAGGACGCGGGATTGCCGCGGAAGTCGATGGACACCAGTTCTTCCGTGTTGACCTCGAGAATCCCCTTGAGCGGCCCCGCCGCCGCCTTGGTCATGGCCTCGTTGATGGCTTCGGCCGTGGTCTCAGCCTTGAGTTCGACGGTGAGGTCGACCACGGAGACGTTGGGAGTGGGAACCCGCATGGCCACGCCGTCGAGCCGGCCCTTGAGTTCGGGAATGACCAGATAGATGGCCTTCGCCGCTCCCGTCGAAGTCGGAATCATCGAAAGCGCGGCGGCGCGGGCCCGACGCAGGTCCTTGTGGGGCAGGTCGAGGATCTTCTGATCGTTCGTATACGAGTGGATCGTGGTCATCTGGCCACGCACGATTCCAAAAGAATCGTGCAGGACCTTGACCACCGGGGCCAGGCAGTTCGTGGTGCACGACGCGTTGGAAACGATGTGATGGCGCGTCGGATCGTATTTTTCGTGATTCACGCCCATGACGATGGTCAGATCCTCATTCTTGCCGGGGGCCGAAATAATGACCTTCTTGGCTCCCGCGGTCAGATGGACCTTGGCCTTCTCGGCCTCGGTGAACAAACCCGTCGATTCGATGGCGTACTCGACGCCGAGGTCCTTCCAGGGCAGGGCCGACGGGTCTTTGGTGGAGAGCACCTTGACCTTGCGTCCGGCGACCAGGATGGTGTCGCCCTCGACCCGCACTTCGTGGGTCAGGTTGCCCAGGATGGAGTCGTACTTGAGGAGGTGTCCGAGGGTCTTCGCGTCGGTGATGTCGTTGACCGCGACGATATCGAGTTCCTTGTCGTCAAGCGCCGCGCGCAGGATGTTCCGACCGATGCGGCCGAAGCCGTTGATGCCTACTCGAACCGCCATAGACGTTCGTCTCCTTAGGGAAAGCCGCGCACCACGATGTCGCGCGCGGGGTCAAGGGTACCGCGGAAGGTCGACGAGACGTCGACCCGGACCGCCGCGCCCCGCGTTGAAAATTCTAATTGAGAACCAGCCTGGAGGGCGGACAGGTAGGCTCTGATCCATGAGGGCCACCGATCTGGCGTGCGTGGGGGAGTCCTTCGAGGACCTGATCTTCGCCGGGCTCGATCGCCTGCCGAGGCTGGGGGAGGAACTGAGGACGAGATTGTTCGTCCGGACCTACGGCGGTGGAGCCACCATCACTGCGGTGGCGGCGGCGCGGCTGGGCGTGCCTACGCGAATCGTCAGCGGTCTCTCCGAGGGCGCGGTGGCGAGGCTCAAGTCGGAGGGGGTTCTGGTCACGAACCTGCGCAGGCGCCACGAACTCCATGCCATCACGGCCGCCCTTTCCACTCCCGTGGACCGGGCATTCGCCACCTTCGATGGAGTGAACGCCGAACTCGGGCCGCGCTTCGTCGCGGCGCTTGGCCAGGTTCAGGCCCGGATCGTCCACTGCGCTCTTTGCCCGCGCGATATCCCTCCCCTCGCGAGCGCCCTCCACGCCCTGCGCAAACGCGGAGTCAAGGTCTCGATCGATCTCGGCTACGACCTCCATCTGGCCAGGGATCCCCTGCTGCCAACCCTGATTGCCGAAGCCGACTTCCTGTTGATCAACGAGGACGAGGCGAAGCTCTATTCGAAGCAGAGGTCAACGGCCCAGGCGGAAGCGTTCTGGAAGGAACACGCGCGCAACACCGTCATCAAGCTTGGTTCCAGGGGGAGTCGCTGGATATCGCCGAGAAGGGTCGTGGAGGAACCCCCGCCTCGGGTCCGCGCCCTCGACACCACCGGAGCGGGCGACGCGTTCAACGCGGGTTTCCTGGCCGGCCTTCTGAGCGGACTTCCGGCCCGGCGCGCCCTGCGCCTTGGGAACACGGTGGGAGCACGTTCGACGAGGGCGGTGGGTGGTCTCGACGGACTGCCCCGCCTCGAGGAACTCTAGCTCCGACATGGGCAACCGAGGCGCCCGGGGACTGTGGCGTGCGGTGTCGCTCCTGTCCCTGCTGAGCATCGGCCCATGGGCCGAGCGCTTGACTCTGACCGGCCTCGATCTTCGGGTGACGGCGGAGAACGAACTGCCTGGGTGCGGATCGAACCGTTCTGATCCCTTCGTCGATTGGTTTCGAGCTTCTTTCGCTACTATTCAGCAGTTCTCATGCCCCGGAGTTTCGCGTTCACGCTGGATCTCGAGAGCGATTACGCCTCGCTGCTCCCGGAGGTCCGCCATCGGATCCTCGAGGATCCAGCACGGGTTCGCGATGTCCTTGTGACACTCGGCGCCGCGGGTATCCGCGGCACCGCATTCGTGGTCGGGCAGGTCATCGAGTCGTATCCCCGGATCATCGACGCCTTCGAGGAACACAGGTGGGAGTTCGAGCTCCACAGCTATTCGCACGACACCAGCAAGCCCGACGCGGCCGACGAACTCGCGAAGGGTCGCGTGGCGTTCGTTCGCAGGTTCGGGCGTGAGCCCATCGGCTATCGGGCGCCCCAGGGCCGGATCAGCCGTGAAGGAATCGGGCGCCTGGTCGACGCCGGTTTCAGCTACGACGCGAGCATCTTCCCGTCCTACTTCCCGAACCCATTCCGCTACCTGGCGATGCCGCGCGACCCTCATTTCTGGCAGGTCGACGCGACCCGGCGCCTGCTGGAGATCCCGTTCACGTCTCTGACTCCCTTGAGATTCACCCTGTCCACCTCATACATGAAGCTGCTGGGTCCCGGGTTCTATGGGGCCGCCCTGCGCGTGTTTGGGCTGCCGCGTGTCATCTGCTTCGACTCCCACCTCCATGACTTCATCGTCGACGCGGACTCTTACCGGGAATTGCCGGCGTTCTGGCGATTCATCTACGGCCGGAACAAGTTCAAGGGCGTCTCGATCACCACCGGACTCATGGATCTGGTTCGTCGCGAAGGTTACGAGTTTCGATATCTGTCGGAAATCGCGGCCACCGTGATTGCGGGAGCGGGCGAGGTCGCCATGGCCGGAGCCCGCGATTGACGGGCGATCGGGTCCTCGTGGCCATCCCGGCTTTCAACGAGGCCGCGACCATCGCTGAAGTCGTGACCCGGGTCCGTCGCAGCATGCCTGGTTTCGATCTCCTCATCATCAACGACGGTTCCTCCGACCGCACCCAGGAAATTCTCGACGGCCTCGGGGTCGGGACCGCCCACCACCTCTGCAATCTGGGCTACGGGCGGGCGATTCAGACCGCGATCAAGTACGCGGGGCATCACCGTTACGACGTCCTGATCACTCTCGATGCCGACGGGCAGCATGCCCCCGAGCAGGTGCTCTCGCTCTTTCAGGAGTTCCAGGCTTCGGGCAACGACTGCGTGGTGGGTTCGCGTTTTGTGGAGGGCCGCGACTACGGCGGCGCGCCCTTCGACCGGCGTCTGGGTATGCTCCTGTTCTCGTGGCTCACCTGGATCTTCGCGGGCAAGCGGATCTACGACACGACCTCCGGCCTCAGGGCGATCCGCGCCGCAGTGTTCGAGCCCCTGGCCCGCTGGCACTTCGTGGACTTTCACGCTGAAGCCATTGTGTATCTGAGCCGGCTCGGGTTCAAGGTCGCCGAGTTTCCGATCACCGTGGAGGAGCGCCGCGCCGGGATTTCCATGTACTCCCCCTTCAAGGCCGTCGTCTATCCCCTGAAGACCGCGCTCATGGTGCTGCTCGCGGTGGCGCACGCGCGCTACTCGCGTCCCCGGGCCGCATGACCACGCTCGGCGCCCTGGTTCTGGTCCTCGCCGCCGCCCTCGTGGGGGGCTGGATCCTCGACCTCATTCGACGCGGCCGCCTTTATGTCGGCTATGGCATCGTTCTGCTTGCCCTGATCCTCCTGGTCGTGGTGGTCGCGGTCGTTCCCCTCGCTCGCGACCTCGCCCAGGCCCTCCTGGATCGCCTCTTCCCGAGCGAGCCCGTGGCGGTGGTGGGGCTCGCCGCCCTGCTGCTCCTGCTGATCTACCTGCTCCATCAGCTTTCCGTGCTCTCCGACCGGGTCGCGACACTCACACAGGAGCTGGCGATCCGAAGCGCGAGCGGGAAGGCCCAGGAGAACGATCCGGGGTCTCCGAACGGGAAGCCCTGACCGGGAGGCCTCCCCGGTGGATCAGGGCTTTCGCAGGATGAGGATCCGCGCGAACGAATTGACGTGCGCGGGCTCGAACCAGGGTCGGTTGCCGAGGGCGCGGATCTCCTCGTTCGCATACATGAGGGCCAGGTCGCCGTCCAGAACCACATGGGTGACGCCATAGCGGGCGGCGGCCTGACGCACCGTCTCTTCATCCAGCGAAGTCAGTATCTGACGCTCCGTCCATTCGCGTTCCGCGCGGTCCTTGGTCTGACCGGGACGCACCATCAGGAACCGCCGGCCGGTGAGGCCCGAAAGGGTGATGCCCTCCGAACTCATTACGACGTCCCGAACCGAGGTGTGGACCCGCAGCCAGGCGGCGGTTTCGAGCACCGGCGCGGGGAGAGGCGCCAGGCTCCGCGCGTAGTAACGGTCCTGGATCAGCGGGTTGAATCCTCCTGGAAGCGAGAACGCGAGGAGGAGGCCGAAAGCGACGCCCGCCGCGCGCCGGGACCGGCACCAATGGAGGAGCTTCCAGATCGCGTAGCCCGCTCCCGTAGCCGCGACCATTCGCACCCAGAAGTATCCTTCGTCAGGCTCGGGAGCGAAGCCGACCTGCAGGCCGGTCAGGTACCCGGCTGCGACGAGAGGGGCGGTCAGCAGGAAGCCAAGGGCGGCCCCCTCCTGTCGCCGACTCCTGAAGGCCGCCCCCATTCCGATGAGGAACAGGACGAAGAGGAGGCCGAGGTCGAGGGACCACCAGAAGGGGTTCGTGAGCTTCTGTCCCATGGCGTCGCGCCAGATCTCGGGCATTTCGCCGCCGCCCACCGGGTTGTAGTCCCGCAGAAGGTGAGCCACGTACGCCGCGCCGATCGCCACCGATGCCAGCGTGGCCGCGACCGCGCGCTTGACCTCCGCCGTCCGATCCGGGGCGAGCCAGGCTGCGATGAAGAGGCCCGGGAGCACATAGGCCCAGTCGAGGATGAAGGCCCACATGAGCGCGCCGAGGAGCAGACCCATCTTCCACCAGGCTCCGAACCGCGGCCGGTATCTCGAAAGCAGGCCCACGAGACCGAAGGCGATCGAGTGATTCGGCTTGAAGACGAAGTTCGCATGCCAGAAGGGGAGAGTGGGCGGTGTCGCGGCGAGGCTCAAGGAGGAAAGGCCGAGGACGGTCGCGGCCACGAAGACGCCCCGCCACCGCGCATCATCGGGATCTTCATCGCCTTGCCTCTGACTCCATCCGAGGTAGAACCCAAGGGCGGTCAAGGCCAGGGCCAGAAGGGTCATGTGCTCGTAGACGAAGGGCACGCGGTCGCTCGAGAAACCCGAAAGGGCGGCGACCGTGAACGTCCACAGCGGCTCGAGGTTCCCGAGCCGGACCTGCACGTGATCGAAGGGAGAGGCTCCGTCCGCCACCGCGCGAGCCATGCCGAGGCCGAGGCTGCGATCGGACCCGGCGCCCACGGCGTAGGGCCTCCCGAGATTGCCGTAGTAGCCGAGGTACGCCGCCGCGTGCATGGCCATGAGAATCGACAGGGCTACCCGCGGTCTCGGCCGGAAGCACAGGAGAAGGCCCGAGAGAATCGAGACCGCCCACCAGGCCGCGTGAAGACCGAAGAACGAAGGCTCCGCGACCACACTCACGAAATGAAGTCTAAAGCCTTCCCCCACGCGCTTCCGGGCGGCCGGCAAATCCCCTCTGGTATCGTCTCCGACGCAAAGACGGCGCGCCTCTCTTGCGCTTCGCCCGGTCCAGAAATCTACCTCCATGTTGATCGCAGGCCTCTCGGCCTTTGGCCAGAACCCGGGTGCCTGCGTGGTGCGCGACGGCACGCTGATCGCCTTCGCCGAGGAGGAGCGCTTCATCCGCATCAAGGGCGCCAATCTGCGCTTTCCCGCCCGGGCCCTCGCCTTTTGCCTGCGCGAAGCCGGGGCGACCCTTGACGACGTGGACCGCTTCGCGGTGGGGTGGAACGCGGAGAAGTACAAGACGCGCATGCCGCTCTTCTTCGCCCGCCAGTTCTTCTCGAACTTCGGGGCGGCGAGCGACGGATCGATGATGCGCATCCTCGCGGAGATCGCCGATCAGCAGCCGAAGGCGATCATTCGCCGCGCCACCCTGGCTCTCCGGGAGGAAGGGCTCAAGGGCCGCGTGCCCGAGTTCGTCTTCGTCGATCACCATCTCGCCCATGCCGCGAGCACCTTCTTCGCCTCCGGCTTCGACGACGCCTCCGTGCTGATCGTCGACGGCAGCGGCGAGGACCGTTCGACGAGCTTCTACGCGGGCAAGGGCCTCGACATCAAGGACGCGGGGCACGTGGAGTTCCCGGATTCTCTCGGCTGGTTCTACGCAGCCGTGACCTCCTTCCTCGGATTCCGCGCCTACGAAGAGGAGGGTTTCACCATGGGGCTCGCCCCTTATGGGAATCCCTCGGCGGAGTGGCGCGACAAGATGGCGCGACTGGTGCGCTTCGAGGCGAACGGTCTGTATCGCGTCGACCCGCGCTACACGCTTCTGGGGCGGCACACCACGAACGAGCACTTCGCCGACGAACTCACGACCCTTCTTGGCCCGCCGCGCCTTCCGAAAGACCCCCTGACCCAGGTCCACAAGGACATCGCGGCCGCGGCTCAGGAACGCCTCGAGCAGGCCGTTTCGCGGCTGGTCGAAAGGTTGGTGGCTCAAACCGGTTCGCGCAAGCTGTGCCTCGCGGGCGGTGTCGCCATGAACTGCAAGATGAACGGCGTGATCGGCGCCTCGGGTCTCGTGGATGCTCTCTTCGTCCAGCCCGCGGCCCATGACTCCGGCGCCGCGCTCGGCGCCGCGATGTGGGTGTCGGCGCGTTCCGGCGAAGATCCGCGGTTCAAGATGGAAACCGCGCAGTGGGGCCCCGGGTACACGTCGGCCGAAGTGGAAAAGGCGGCCCGCACCGCGGGGATGAGCTTCACCCGGCCTGATTCCATCGTGGAGAAGACCGCGGAGGCGCTCGCGAATGGCAAGATCGTCGCCTGGTTCAAGGGGCGGATGGAAGTGGGGCCGCGCGCGCTCGGCGGCCGCTCCATCCTCGCGCACCCGGCGGTTCCGGGCATGAACGACCGGGTCAACCGCGACGTGAAGTTCCGCGACTCGTGGCGGCCGTTCTGTCCGTCGATGCTCGAGACCGTGGCTGCTGACTATCTCAAGCCCTCTCTCGAAACACGATTCATGACCGTGGCCGCCGAGGCCAATGAGCGCGGCCGCGTCGAGATCCCCGCGGTCATCCACGTCGACGGCTCGACCCGGCCGCAGACCGTCAGCGAAAGGACGCATCCCTCGTTTGCGAAGACCATCGCCGCGTTTGGAAAGCGGACGGGAATACCCGTGGTCTTGAACACCTCGCTCAACGTTAAAGGCGAGCCGGTGGCCTGCACGCCCATGCACGCCCTGCGCTGCTTCTACTCCTCCGGCATCGACGCGATCGCGCTCGAGGACATTTGGCTCTCGAAAGACTGAAGCGCGTGGTCGCGCGATGGGCGCCCCTCACCAGGCTGCTGTTCGGGATCCGTGTTCCTGAAAGCACCTCGCAGGGTCATTGGGACTACTCGACCCTCGCGCTCTTCGATGAACTCCGGAAGCGGGCGAAGCCCGGACATCGCGTTCTCGAGGTGGGAACGGGCGAGACGGGCACGCTCTCCATTGCCCTCGCTCGCCTCGCTCGGGGGAGCTATCTCGCTCTCGACATCGCCGAGGACGCGGTTCTCTCGGCCCGCCGCGTAGCGAGAGAGAACGCGGTGGCGGTTGAATTCCTTCAGTCGGACCTTTTGTCGTCCGTGCCGGAGGATCGATCGTTCGACCTGACCTTCTTCAACCCTCCTTACGTGCCCCGAGCGTTGAGCGCGCGCTGGAAGACGCTGGGCGAGCCGTCGCGCGTTTGGGACGGGGGTGAGGATGGCCTCGATGTGATCCGCAGGTTCTGGATCGCCGCGGGCGCGCGCGGCCCGCGACTGGGCACGATCCTCATGGGCTTCAGCAGGCGCTCGGTGTCTGAGGTCGAGATCAAGGCTTTGGCCCGCGCCCAGGGTTTCTCGGTGACAGGCACCGCGAAAGCGATGCACCCGGGGACGGTGGCCGCTTTCGTGGCCTCGAAGGATTGGAAGTCAGGAGCCGCGGGTTAGTTACGTTGACGACACCGTGCCGATCCGGTGCCTGGGAAGCGGGTCTGGATCCGTCTATCGCGACAGGGTTCGAGACACCGCTTCCGTCCAGCCCGCGTAGAGGGACTCCCGCCGGGCCTCGTTCATGCCGGGCGTGAACGTCCGGTCGAGAGCCCACAGTTTCTGAATGTCGTCCTGGTCAGCCCAGACGCCGGTGGCGAGTCCCGCGAGATACGCGGCACCCAGAGCCGTGGTCTCCGCCACCACGGGCCGCAGCACACGCGCGCCCAGGATGTCGGCCTGGAACTGAAGCAGCGCGCCGTTTCGGGTGGCGCCTCCATCGACACGAATGGTCTCGAGCGAAAGCCCCGAGTCCTTGCGCATGGCGTCGATGACATCGCGCGACTGATAGGCGATGGAATCGACGGCCGCCCGCGCGATGTGCGCCCGGGTGGTTCCGCGGGTGAGGCCGAAGATGGCGCCTCGGGCGCTCGAGTCCCAGTAAGGAGCGCCGAGTCCCACGAACGCCGGCACCATGTAGACGCCGCTGCTGTCCTCGACGCTTCCGGCCAGGGTTTCGACTTCGCCCGAGGTTGCGATGATCTGCAGTGAATCGCGCAACCACTGCACCACCGCGCCCGCGATGAAGACCGAACCTTCGAGGCCGTACGTGGTCTGGCCCCCGATGCGCCAGCAAACGGTGGTGAGAAGGCCGTTCTTCGAGGTTTTGGGAGCGCTCCCGGTATTCATGAGCAGGAAGCAACCCGTGCCGTAGGTGTTCTTCGTCTCGCCCGGGCGGAAACAGCATTGTCCGAACGTGGCCGCCTGCTGGTCGCCCGCGATTCCGGCGATGGGAATGCGCGAACCGAAGTGGGCCTCGTCGGATTCCCCCACGATCCCGCTCGAGTCGACGATCCGCGGCAGCATCGCTTTTGGCACGCCGAGGATCTTCAGCAACTCGTCGTCCCACTCCAGGGTCTCGAGGTCCATGAGGAGCGTGCGCGAGGCGTTCGACACGTCGGTCACATGTACGCGTCCGCCGGTGAGGCGCCAGATCAGAAAAGAATCCACGGTGCCGAAGAGAATGTCGCCTTTTTCGGCGCGCGCGCGCAGGCCGTCTACGGTGGCGAGAAGGTGGGCGATCTTGGTCCCCGAGAAATAGGCGTCCATGACCAGACCGGTCTTGAGACGAAAGAGCGGTTCATGACCTTCCGCCTTGAGCCTCTCGCAGATCGGCGCGCTGACCCGGCTCTGCCACACGATCGCGTTCGCCACAGGTTTCCCCGTGGCGCGATCCCACAGGATGGTGGTCTCGCGCTGATTGGTGATGCCGATGGCCGAGATGCGGGGAACGTTGGCTCTCGCGATCGCTTCGCGCGCGGTCTGCAACTGCGAGTTCCAGATCGCCTCGGGGTCGTGTTCCACGTCGCCGGGGCGGGGGTAGATCTGCTCGAACTCCATCTGCGAGTTCGAAAGAGGAAGGCCTTCGCGCCCGAACACGATGGCGCGCGACGAAGTGGTGCCCTGGTCGAGGGCGAGGACGGCGGGATCCTTCATGTCTGGCTCCTCTTTGGCCTTTGGCCTGTTCTTCTTTCGCGCTAGATCTCGACCCGCGCATCCACGTCCAGGGCGAGAATCGCGGCTTTCAGATCCTCGGAGACGGGCTTCGACCGCTTGAGGCCGTAGTCGTAGCAGACCACAATCGTCTTCGCCTCCGCCACCACCCTCTCGTCCGACCGCGCCTTCACCACGTACTCGAAGACCAGGGACGATCTCCGGATCAGGGATGTCCGCACGAACACGTCGAGTCTCTCTCCGTAGCTCACCGGGGACCTGTAGTCGATCTCGGTCCGGGCCAGGATCATGTCGATGAGCGCTCCGGACATGATCCCCGGTCCCGGCTCGTGCGATGCCCCACCGGCCCGAGGAACGCCTCGGTGCGTCTTCTGGGCCGTCATCTCGATCCAGTAGGCGATCCGCGCGGCTTCAATCCACCTCAGGAAGACCACGTTGTTGACGTGGCCCATGGCATCCAGATCGCCAAACACCGCCTCCGCATCGCGGGAGAAGCGGAAGCCGTTCACAGGATCTTCTTGCCCAGGAGCGAACACAGAAGCCCGACCCCGAGCTTCGCCGTCTGGTTGGCCCGATCGAGGATGGGATTCACCTCCACGAGCTCGACCGAGCACACCTGACCCGTGTCCGCGAGCATCTCCATGGCGAGGTGCATCTCGCGGTATCCGATGCCGCCGGGGCTCGGCGTTCCGACCCCGGGCGCCTCCTCCGGATCCACCGCGTCCAGATCGATGCTGACGTGGATCCCTCCGGTGTCCTTCGTGGCCCGCTCAATCGCCGCCTCCATCACCGCTCTCATGCCTCGCTCGTCGATGTGTCGCATGGTGAAGGCGCCGATGCCGACCTGGCCCACGTTCGCGCGTTCCTTGATGTCCACCGAGCGCAAGCCGATGATGGCGGCCCGCTCTCCATCGATCATGGGACCTCTGCCGTCGTGGATGGAGAGAAGATCCTTGGCTCCAAGCCCCAGGCACACCGCCATGGGCATGCCATGGATGTTTCCGGTGGGCGAGGTGTGTTCGGTGTTGGCGTCGGCGTGAGCGTCGAACCAGACGAGGCCCGGCCTTTCCTTCCTTCTTCGGAAATGCCGGGACACCCCGGCGATCGTGCCCATGGCGATCGAGTGGTCTCCGCCCAGGACGACCGGAATCACGCCCTCATCCAGGGTGTGGGTGACCACGTTCCGGAGCGTGATGCAGGTTGCTCGGATCTCCCTCAGGTACTTGAGGCGCGGGTTTCCGGGGTCGCGCGTCTCCGCCACCTGGGCTTCGATGTCGCCGAAGTCTTCCACCGGGATTCCGAGATCGCGCACCGCCTGGTGGATTCCGGCCACCCGGAACGCGGACGGTCCCATGTCGACCCCGCGATGGCCGGCCCCCAGATCGAGAGGGGCTCCGATGATTCTGATTCGCCTTCTGGTTTTCTGACCGCGCATAGTTTTCTTCATCCTCGGATGCCCCTGACCCGGGGGCGGGGACGGCCGGCGCTCCTTACCTCGGTTTGAGGACCTGGCCGAGAAGGCGGGCGCCGAGGGACATGAGGTCTGGAGCCGGGGCAGGGGCCGCGGCTCCGAGACGCCAACCTGATGAGCACTCCCCCGGCGGGATCGCCCCACGGCTAACCGTAATCTACTCCCGAATCGATCGGCCCGGGTGCGAGAATCCCGCGTGCGCCGGCGATTTGGCTATCGGTCGGGACTGGCCCTCGCGTCGGTGTTCCTGTGGTTTGTCCTCGCCGACCCGGGTCTTGCTGCCTCTCTGCCTCCACGCTATCGATTTCGAACCCTTCAGTCGGGGCGGATCAAGGTGCACTTCCACGCCGAGGTGGAGAAACCGGCGCGCCGAACTCTGGCCCTCGTCCTGGAGATCCTCCCGCGCCTGGAGGAGCGGTACCGAGTCAGAGTCCCCAGCCTGGATATGGTGGTGCACGACGCGAGTGATTCTCCAAACGGCCTGGCCTCGTCCTTCCCCTATCCCTACGTCGAGATTCGAACTGCGTCGCCGGATGGGGCGGACTCGGGCCCCAGCGAGTCGTGGCTGCGGCTGGTCATCACCCATGAACTCGCCCATATCGTTCACATCGAACAGGCGGGTGGGATCTACGCCCTGGGCCGTCGACTGTTCGGCCGCGCACCCTTTCTCTTTCCCGACGCCCTGCAACCCACCTGGTTGATAGAAGGCCTCGCGGTGCGTGAGGAGACCAAGGGGACGGCTTTCGGTCGGGGTCGTCACACTTTTACGAAGATGGTGGTGGACGAGGCCGCCCGAAGCGGCCAGCTCGAGAGGATGGACCAGGCGACTCTTGGCCTCGATGCCTGGCCGCTCGGGAACGCGCCCTACCTCTTCGGCCAGGAGTTTCTGAACTTTGTCGAGATGACCTACCAGGAGGGAACGACGAGAGACCTCGCCCTGGCCCACGCCGCGTCGTTTCGACCTTACCTCGACGACAAGACTTTTCGCCAGGTCACGGGACGAGGCCTGGCCCAGCTCTGGCGCGAGTTCGCGCGCACCCGCCTTGCCGGGCTCGCGCCCGCGGCCGTGTTGTCGGAGGGCCCCGGGGCGCAACTCCTGACCACCCGTGGTGTCGTCCAGACGGCACCTCGTCTCTCGCCGGACGGATCCCTCCTCGCCTACACCAGTCGGACCCTGGATCGGCTGGGCGAAATCCGTTTGATGAACAAGGATGGCTCATCGGATCGACGTTTGACCTCGCGCGTCTCCGGAGCAGCCCTCGCCTGGTCACCAGACGGGAAGTTCATCGTCTTCGACGAGGCTCATCCGGTCAGGAAATTCGAGTGGCGATTGGACCTGTTCCAGGTCGAGGTCAGCACCGGCCGCCGCCGCCGGTTGACAGAAGGCGCTCGGGCCAGCGATCCGGACTACGGGCCCGGGGTGGGCGCAGGGGACGCTCCCATTGTTTTTGTTCGGCGGTTGAGCGACCGTTCGGAGCTTTGCCTCCTCTCGGGTGGAGAAATCCGGAAACTCACCGCGTCCTTGCCGGGGACCGAGTGGTCTCACCCGCGTTTTTCGCCGCAGGGCGACGCGGTGGTGGCGTCCCGGCTCATGGGAGGCTTCTCCGACCTGGTTCTCGTCGATCCTCTGACCGGGGCGACCGAGAACCTGACTCGGGATCGCGCTCTCGATGGAGAGCCTTCGTGGGTCGATGACCGGACGTTGATCTTCCGGTCCGATCGTGAAGCCGGTTCCTTCCGTCTGTTTCTGCTGAATCGTGACGGCTCCGGCCTGCGGGGTCTCGGCGCCTCGCCCGAAAACGCGTTTGCCCCGGAGGTTGATCGGGCCACGAGCACGGTTTTTTACGCGCGCTATTCCGCGAAGGGGTACGACCTGGCGCGGGTGCGGTTTGCGGAAGGAGAGGCGGTGGGCGTTTTCGTCGACCCTTTCCCGGCGAACCAGGACGAGGCGGCGGTGTTCGAGGGTTCGGCCCGTCCGTATCGATCCTGGCCGTCGCTTCGACCAACCTTCGTCACTCCCTACGTGGCGGTGGTTTCGGACGAATGGCGGTTCGGTCTCGCCACCGCCGCTTCCGATCCCTTGTTCCGCACCGCCTACGGTGTCGCGGGTTCGTGGGGGACGAACGCTTCGAGGCCGAATCTGCTCGGCTATCTTCGCTACGGCCGTTTCACCCCCACCTTCACCGCCCTCGTGCGCACCGAGTCTTCCCCGGAACGGCTGGGAAGAAGGGATCAGGCCGAAGCTCTTGTCTCGGCCGACTTCCCCCTCGAGCGAAAGACCCTGCGCTCGCAGGCCCTCGCCCTGACCCTGCGACGAAGGCGTGAGGAGATCTCCCGGGGTGCGCTCGACAGCGGGATAATCGCCCTCACCTGGCAGCTCGATTCCACCCAGACGTATCCCATGTCCATCTCCCGGCAGGACGGCCTGCGGCTCGGAGTGGCGATAACCCGGGAACTCAAAGCCCTGGGCAGCGATCTGGATTTCGGCAAGGTCATCGTTGACGCGCGCGCCTACAAGAGATTTGGCCCGACCGTGGTGGCGTCGCGCATCGGCTTGGGATGGACGTTCGGGCCCCGCGCGCCCGAGCGGGCCTTTGCGGTTGGAGGTCTGCCGAGTCCAGGGTTGCTCGATCCGGTCGGTGACGCACCCGCGGTTCTTCGCGGGTACGAGCAACCCGACGGCACGGACGAATCCCGCTTCGGAACGAGGCTCACCTTCGGGAATCTCGAGTGGCGCATTCCGCTCGGACATCCGCAGAGAGGGGCGGGAACGTTCCCGCTCTTCCTTCGACACATGCGTCTGAGCGCCTCGCTTGACGGAGCCGTGATTTCCACGGCTCCCCTGAACTTCAGTTCCGCCCGCATCGGCGCTTCTTTGGGGCTTGGAGCCGACCTTCTGCTCGGTCACCGGATTCCCCTGACCCTCGAGGGCGGCGTGGGCTTTGGCCTCACCCGCGACGGGAGCATCGTCCCCTGGTTCTCCCTCGGGCTTCCCTTCTGATCCGCGGGCGCCTGGGTCTTGTGAAGTCAGAGGGATTGGCGGGCACCCGTTAGGATCGACGGCACTCATGCGGACCTCTATGGGAGGGCGGCGACGCCACGATCAAATAGCGGATGAAGGTCCGCCGAAGAAGACGAAGCTGGAGCGGCTCCGTGAGGTCCTGCCCCTGGCCTGGACCCTGATTGAGCCTCGCCTCCCTTCCCTCCTCCTGGGCCTTCTGCTGATCCTGATCTCCCGTTCTGCGGGCCTGGCTCTGCCCGCCTCGGCCCGGGTGTTCATAGACGAGGTGGTGACGGGGGCGAAGCCCGAAAGAATGCGGATGGTGATTCTGGCCGTGCTGGGCGGAGCGCTGGTTCAGGCGGTGTGTTCGTACTTTCTTTTTCGCCTCTTGACCGTCCGGACCATCGAGCTCGTCGCCGATCTGCGATCGCGCGGAATTTCCCACCTCATTCGTCTCGCCGTCCCGTTCTTCGATCGGAATCGAACCGGCGCGCTTCTGCCCCGCGTCCTGCATGACATCGAAGCCTTGCGGCTTCTCATCGGTTCCGGCTTCGTCGACTTCGTGGGAGGCGTCTTCTTCGCCGCCCTATCGGCCGCCTACATGTGGACGATCTCGCCGCGCCTCACCCTGGTGGCTCTCTTCGGCCTCATCGTTTTCACCGCCCTCCTGGCGTGGGCCTTTTGGGGGGTCGCGGGTGTCTATACGGAACGCGCCAGACTCCTGTCGGAAACCAGCGGCCGCCTCAACGAGGCCCTGGCCGGAATTCGCGTCATCAAGGCCTATCGAGCGGAAGAGCGGGAGAGTGCCGCCATGGAAACCGCGGTCATGGCCATCCGAGACAACGCCATCGAGATGGCTCGAAACAATCGCCTGTTCTCCCTCGGGAGCACAGTGCTGGTCGGCGCGCTCGGCCTCGGCCTCATGGTCATGGCCCGTTCGGAAATCGATCAGGGGCGCCTGACCCTGGGCGGGTTCACCACGTTCGCGCTCCTGCTCGGTCTTCTCAGCGGGCCGATCTACATGGTGGTGGCTCTTTCCGGGCAATTCGCCGACGCTCTGGTGTCCATCGAACGACTTCAAGCCATTCTCGCGGAGCCGCGCGAAGCCGTGACCGGCCCCGAGCCTCGGCCGCCCTCGCCTCTGAGACCTGAGGATGTGAAGGGCCGCATCGCGTTCGAAAACGTGTGCTTCGAATATCGCCATGGAGAACCGGTTCTGAAGGACATCAGCTTCGTTGCCCTCCCCGGCACCGCCACCGCGCTGGTCGGACCCTCGGGGGCCGGCAAATCCACGATCATGGGGCTCCTGGCCGCGTTCTACCGACCGGGGAGCGGGAGGATCGCTCTGGATGGGCATGACGTCCATTCCCTCCCGCTCTCCGACTATCGAGCCAACCTGGGTGTGGTCTTCCAGGACACGTTTCTTTTCGACGCGACCCTGCGCGAGAACGTTCTTTTCGCGCGGCCCGATGCCACGGAGACCGAGTTGAAGAACGCGTGTCTTTCCGCGCACGTCGACGAGTTTGCCGCCCGATACGTCCTCGGATACGACACCATCGTGGGCGAGCGGGGCGTGCGCCTGTCCGGGGGTCAAAAGCAGCGGGTGGCCATCGCCCGCGCGTTCCTGGCCAATCCGAAAATCCTGTTGCTGGACGAAGCGACTTCGAGTCTCGACAGCGAGTCGGAGACCTTGATCCAGAAAGGACTCGAACAATTGCTGCCCGGCCGCACCACTCTCGTCATCGCCCATCGCCTCTCCACGGTTCGCTCATGCCATCAGATCCTGGTCATGGAGAAAGGCGAAATCGTCGAGCGCGGTTCGTACGCAGACCTGTTGAGACTCGGTGGGCGCTACGCCTCGATGCTGGAGCAGCAGATGGTCGCTCCGCCCGACCTCCGACCTAACCGGGCAGGACAATCAGCGGCTGAGGAGCGTCTCGACGATTGAGGAGATAGGCCACGGCCAGGATGGTGGACAGGATCACCAGTATCGGGAACAGCCAGCGCTTGGCGGCGCGCGCGGAACGAATGCTTTCATCGAGCGGGCTCCGCGGCGGGCCGTGCTGGTGCCTCCTCCTCCGGTGTCGCTCCACTGGGGCCGGTGGCCCCAGGAAACGAGCGCCGCAATGGTTGCAGCGCCAGAAGCTCCCGTTTTCCCCCCCGATGCGTTCACGGTCGTAGGGGTAGGAGCCGCGCGAGGGACGGATATGGGCCGAGCGACAATCGGGACAAGCCGGCATCTCTCGCCCTTCCGCTGCTACGTCCTGGTCCGGAAGATCGGACATCCTGCCCTACCCGATTCCGGACAAAGAGGACAGCCATTGAGACATGCATGCTCCGCGGCGAAGAGAAACGTGAGGAAAGACGGGCGAGGAGAGAGGTCGGACCATATTCCCCGGATGGGGGGCGCGTCAAAGGGGCCAGGGCAAGCCTTCCAAATCCCCGGCCTCGGCGATCAAGCGCGAGTCAGAGGGAAAGCCCGGCCGACGATGTGCGGGGCATCTGGTCTTCGCGAATCCGGTCCTCGCCCAAGGCCGCGTCGAGGAAGCAACGATGGGCGTCACGGTGCCCTTCTTCGAGCCAGTCTTGAAGTGTCGTCTCCACTTCGTTCAGAGGATCGACAGCGCCGTCGAGGTCGAGGGGCCGGAGCAGCGACCGCCTGGGACGCACCGTATGGATGGTGACGGATCGAAATCGCCGGCCGGTCAGCGGATCCTGCCATTCTCGTTCGCCGGTGGTCTTCTGATGGCCGACGGTCTCGACGATCCGGTTCAATCGCTCGGTGTTTCGCAGATCGCTCTCGATCACGCTTCTTTCCTGAAGGGCCAGGAAGGCCGCGGCCAGAGCCTTCAAGCCGCGCCGTTCGGCAAGGGGGCCGGGGTCTCCGGTGGTGGCGGTGACCAGGACGATCAGATCGGCGCCGAAGGCGATGGCTTCGCTCAAACCCGCGCCGGAGATGGCGGAGGCTTCGGCGATTCTGTGGATTTCCCCGCCGAAGGCGCCCTGCTTGGGAAGGCGCACCCGGCGCGCGGCCACGAGCGGAGTGGTCGCGAAGGCGGTGGCCACGACATCGTAGAGCAAAGGGGCTGCGGCGCCATCCTTCAGGTCGAGAGGTTCGTCGGCTTCGGAGCCGCGGGACCTTGCCCCTTGATGTTCGGGCACGAGTTTCAAGACCAGGGGTCTGGGCGCGTCCAGGTTGGCGGCGCGTAGAACCAGTCCTCGGAAGCCGGGCTGCCCCGCGTTCTCGGCGATGAGGGCCGCGAACTGGCGCCCCACTTCGGAAGCCGCGGGGGCTGATTCGTTCACGGCGGGGCCTCGGGCCACCTCCCAAAGCCGCCGGGCCAGTTCCGTCTCGATGCCCCGGAGGTCGAAAGCACTCTCCAGCCATTCGCCGAAGCGCCGTCCGGAGCGCCTCAGGATGCTGGCGCCTCGAAACAGCAGGAAGAGCAGAGCGAGGAAAGTAGGAGCGGCCAGGGCGATGACGAAGAAGAGCCGCAACCCTGGGGCCACGGTGGCGAGAGCCTCGGACAGGCGGTTCATGAAGCCGGGTCTGGCGAAGTCGACGGCCAGAAACGCAGGCAGCAGGAGACCGAGGAGGAGGGCCAGGAGGGCGGGAATCAGGAAAGCGGAAAGTGCGACCAGGCCGAGCGACCGAAGGAACCGCAGGCCGGGCCGGAGGCGGAAGACCCGGCTCGCCGAGATTTCGCGCCACAGACCATGATCGCCATACAGCGCCGATCCCGAGGCCGCCGCGCCGAATGCGGCCGCGAGCACGCCCACGCCGGAGCCCACCATGAGGTCGATTCTCACTCCGGCCTCGTCGAGCGCTTTCAAGACCCCCGCGTGATAGGCCCCGGAGGCGCCGCTGCCCGCGAAAACAACCGCGGTGCGGTGGCCGAGCAGATGATCCTTCATGCCAGACCGATTATCCGATACTTCAGAGGGCCCGCCGTCTTTGGCGCCCTTCGCTCCGGGTCCACCGGTTAGCGAGCATCGTGAATCGTCTGCAGCTTCAAGATCTCCACATAGCGCGTTCCTTTGGGCACGCGCACCTCCGCGACCTCGCCGATCTTCTTGTTGAGAAGGCACCGGCCGATGGGGGAGGAGGGAGAAATGCGCCCCTTCTCCGGATCGCTCTCTTCGCTGGTCACAATGTCGTAGGTCTTCTCTTCGCCGGTGTCCTCGTCACGCACATGCACGGTCGAGCCCAGACCCACTTTGTCTTTGGGGATATTGTCGAGGTTCATCATCGACAGCCCGGCCAGCCGGCTCTGCAGATGGGCGATCCGAGCCTGAAGGAACGTCTGCCTTTCCTTCGCCGCCTTGTACTCCGCGTTCTCCCGAAGATCACCCCACTCCCGGGCGCGCTGGATCTCCCTGGGAAGCTCGACCTTGAGTTCGTGTTCGGCGGTCCGAATGTCGTCCTCAAGTTTCTTCTTCGCTTCGATCATTGGACTTCGATTCTTCTTCCCTTAGGTTGTTGAGCTTCGCTCGGACTTGGACCGCCTGTTCCGCGTCCACCGGGTCTCTCCTGATCCTTCGCCGAGGCCTCCGCTGGGTTGCGCGGTTTGGGAGGGGCGCACACTGGATGGCCCAAGCCTCCAAGAATTCGTGATGTTAGCATCGTGAGCCTGATCGTCCGGTGTTTTCCCATCTGAAAGACGGTCCACTTGCCCACGTCCATGCCGAAGCGAATTTCGGGACGCGACAATCCGGAGTTCAAGCGTTTTCTCGCGGTTCGCGCACGCAAGAATCGGCACCTGATTCTGGTTGAGGGTCCTAAGCTCCTGGAGGAGGCCATTCAGTCGAATCTCTCCGTCCAGGTGGTCGCGGGAGACGAACGGGCGGCATCGACAGCCTTGCCCGTGAAGGTTCCGTTCTGCTGGTTTTCCTCGGCCCTGATGAAGAGTCTGTCGGATGTGGAAACCCATCAAGGTCTCCTGGCCCTGGTCGAACGACCCCTTTTCTCCCAGGCCTGGCTCACGGCCAGGGACGCCTTCGTCCTGATTCTCAATGGACTCCAGGATCCCGGCAATGTGGGCACGCTGTTTCGGACCGCGGAGGCGGCCGGGGTCACCGGCATCATGCTGACGCGCGGGTGCGCGGATCCGATGTCCCCCAAGGCCCTGCGAGCTTCGGCCGGTTCGGCGTTCCGAGTGCCCCATGTTCTTGACCTCTCGACCGACGATTTGCTCGCTCTCCTGCCTCCGGCCATCAGGCTCGCGGCCGCGGTTTCGACCCCGGGCGCTCTCTCGGTGTTCGAGACCTCCTTCACCCGGCCTTCCGCCGTGGCCCTCGGCGCCGAGGGTTCCGGCCTCGATGCGCGGCTCGAGGCCAACGCGGCGATGCGCATCCGGGTTCCCTTCGCGGCCAAAGTTGAGAGTCTCAACGTGGCGGCGGCGGGCGCGGTGATCCTTTTTGAAATGGCGAGGCAGGCCGGGAGTCTGCGGCGCTGAAATGCTTCAGAAGAGTTTCTGAAAGTCGGCGCGCAGGAACATCTCGCGGCCCTGGGTCTCGATGTGACCGTTTTCCTCGAGGTCGCGCATCATGCGCGTCACCGTCTCGCGGGAGGACCCGATGCGATGGGCGATGTCCATGTGAGTGGGCCGCCGGACCACCACCCGGCCGTCCTTGAGGCGCTTGCCTTCCTCTTCCGCAAGTTCCTGGATCACCCGAGCGACGCGGCCATACACGTCGAGCAGAGCCAGGGTCGAGATCTGATGGTTGGCCTTGCGCAAGCGGCTGGCCAGAACCTGGATGAGCGAAGCGCTCATGCCCGGATCCTGCTCGATCGCGCGCGAGAAGTCATCGCGCTGGAGGGAGAGAAATTCGGAGTCTTCTTCCGCGATCACGGTGGCCGAACGGGGTTCCATGTCGAGCAGCGACATCTCTCCGAAGAAATCGCCCTCGGAAAGCTCCGAGAGGGTGACCTCTTTCCCGTCGTCTCCGAAGATCGCGACCCTGACCCGGCCGTGGAGAATCAGGAAAAGGGAATCACCTTGTTCTTTTTCATGAAAGACGATGTCGTCTTTCCGAAAACGTCTTCGCCGGGTGAGGCTCAAGATCGCGTCGAGCGACGCATCTCCCAACCGGGAGAAGAGGGGTACGCTCTTGAGGAACTCTCGTTCGGTCATAGGAGACTCAGAAGTCTCAGATGGTAACACTCCTAAAAGCCCGTCCGGCACCGGAGCCGCCGCGATTCGCGGGGACCCGTCAATTTCGCCTCCGCGCCCCCCCGGGCTTCTCGTAGCTCGCGGTCACCACACTGGAAATGCCCCCCCGAACTCCGAATCGACCTTCGAGAACCATGCTCCGCGGCTTCGTGACCTCGACCAGATCCTCGAGGATTCGGTTGGTGACGGCCTCGTAGTAGATGCCCAGATTCCGATAGCCGCCCAGATACATCTTGAGGCTCTTCAGTTCCACGCACCGTCGATCCGGGACATATCGGATCACCATGGTGGCGAAATCCGGCTGACCGGTCTTGGGACACAAGGCGGTGAACTCGGGGCAGGTGTGTTCGATGAGATAGTCCCGTTTCGGATTCGGGTTCGGGAACGTCTCCAGTCGCTTTATGAGTTCTTCCAACGGGCCAGCGCCTCCTTCAGGTCGCGTTCGATATCGTCCTTCAATGACTGGGGCTTGATCACCCTCACCCGGGGCACGAAACTTCGGATCCAGGCCCTGAGTTCGCGGGACAAGGCGACGTTGAGCGACAGATCGAAGGAGCCATCGGGCCGGGGCGTGATGGTCTGGGATTCGTGCCAGGTTCGATCCTTGATGCTGCCCGCGGCGGCTTCGTCGAAGCGCAGGACGACCTCCTGGGCTTTGCCCCCGGCGATGCCAAAGGCGTTGCGAGTGTGGGCTTCGATATCCTGCCCCAAGGGCATTTCGAAGGTCTCGTCCATCAGGGCGATCCTCAGGATCCGCTCCACCGCGAAGGTGCGGATCTCCCCGTACTCCTCCACCCGGCCGTAGAGGTACAAGCCTCCCTGGTAGTAGACCACGCGGTAAGGATCGACCTCGTACCTCTTCGCTCGCTTCGAACTGGCGGAGTAGTACGACATATCCACTCGGCGCTCATGGAGGGTTGCGTCCACCAGGGTCGCGATCACCCCTTTCTTGGCCGAGTAGTCCTTGGAAGGGAAGGGGCGCGCGCCGAAAAGATCGGAGATTCGCGAGAGGTATCTGGTGCTCTTCTCGGGCAGGGCGGCGCGAATCTTCACGAAAGCCGAGTCGAGATCGGCGGCGAAGGGCGCGCCCGAGAGGATGGTCATGAGATGACGGCCGAAATACAGGGCGGCCATCTCGGACATCGTGAACGTGGCCTGGGCTTTTTGCGAGTAGCCGTCCAGAAGCCGCCAGATCTTCCGGCCGCTGTCCTTCTCGTCGTAAAGGGGGAAGCCCGCTTCTTGAAGCGCCTCGATGTCCCGCCGGATCGTACGCAGGGCGACGTCATGCTCATCGGCCAGGTCCTTGGCCGAGACGTAACGGCTCTTCTCGATCCGCTTGAGGATCTTCCATTGGCGGATGACTTCGGCGTTCCGCATTGCCCCGCTAACTTATCAGGCGGGCGAGCGTCGGCCCTTCCCGGGCTAGGCGAGGGTCTTGAGGATAGGGACCGCCTGGTCGAACTGCTCGAGGACCGACGCGACCAAAGCCGCGGTCTTCGGGCTCGAGGTGGCGCCCTTGGTGTCCATCTCCAGTTCCTTGCAGGCGAGCGACAGCCGCATCAGCCCCAAGGTCGCGGCACTCGACTTCATGGAGTGAGCGAGGCGGGTGACGAGTTTCCAGTCGCACCGGTCGCAGCCCTGGCGGAGTTCTTCGAGCGACTTCACGGTCTCGTCCTCGAACAGCTGCGCCATCTCGGCTATGAAGCGCGACCCCTGGTCGCCCGCGACTTTTTGGAGTTCTTTTATCGCGAGGGGATCGAAAAGCGGGGGTTCGACGTTCTCCGAGACCATGGACCGCCGAGTGTACGTGACGGGCTTGGCTCTTTCATGTGACCTTCGTCATGATGGTGCGACCATGACCCTGGCGACCCTGCTTTCTATGCTGCTCGCGGTTCAGACCCTTCCAAATCCGGCGTCCCCCATGGGCGACGAGACCATCCAGTGGAGGCGGGACCGCGAGCGCGATCTCAAGGCCGATCGTGGCTGGCTCTCGGTTTCGGGCTTGCCCTGGCTCAAGAAGGGCGAGACCACGGTGGGCTCGGGCGAGGGGAATGTCATCCGACTGGCCGACGGGCCGAAAATCTGGGGCACGATCGAGCGCGCAGGAACGAAAGTCGTTCTGAAACCAGGCGACGGTACGGCCCGCGAGATCTCCCCGGAGGATCCGCCGTTCCAGATTGGCCGGACGTGGATTCGGTTGATCGCGCGAAACGAACTGCTCGGCCTTCGCCTGTGGGACCCCCGGAATGAGCGGAAGCTCGCCTTTCCCGGGCTCGAGTGGTACGACGTGAAATCCGATCACCGCGTGCGCGGCCGACTCGTTCCCGGAATGGTTCCGAGCACGGTCAGGATCGCGAACGTGATCGGTCAAGTGAATGACTTCGAGAGCCCGGGCGTCGTCGAGTTCGAGCTTCTTGGCAAGAAACTGCGTCTGACCCCGGTTTTCGAAACGCCCGACCACGACGAACTCTTCTACATCTTCAAGGACGGTACGTCGGCGAAGACGACCTACGGGGCGGGCCGATTCCTCTACGGCGCGCCTCCGGACAAGGACGGCGCGGTGGTGCTCGATTTCAACCGCGCCCATTCGCCGCCCTGCGCCTTCACCGACTTCGCCACCTGCCCTCTTCCGCCCCCGCAGAACCGGCTCGCGGTCGCGGTCGAAGCGGGGGAACGGGACCCGCACAAGGCCCACTGACGAATGGGGCAAAGGCCCATCGATGCGCTGGCGGCCACGGTCAGCGACCTGAGACTCCTGCTCGGGAGCGATTCTCGCGCCGCGGCCTTGCGACGCGCGCTCCTGGCCAGGCCCTTGGAGGCTCTTCCCGCGAAAGTGACAGGGGTGGCGGAATCGATTCTGGGCCCCCTCCGGGTTTCCCTGGTTCTGCCTCAGGCCCGCGTGGCCAGGACCTTGTACGGGGACGACGGCACGACCAAATGGGCCATGGAATTCAGCGACGGTCAGAAAGCGGAGGCCGTTCTCATTCCATCACGAATCCGCGGGACAGTCTGCGTCTCCTCTCAGTCGGGATGCACGCGGGCCTGCGCATTCTGCGCCACCGCCACCATGGGCTTCAGGCGGAATCTCACCGCCGGAGAGATCGTCCTGCAGTTCCTGGTCGCCCGTGAGGCCGCGGCGAAGTCCGGACTCGACGCCACGAACGTCGTCTTCATGGGCATGGGCGAACCGCTCGACAATCTCGACGCGGTGCTCCGCGCGGTGCGCTCGTTGACCGACGTGTTTCCCGGGCTCTCGCCGCGGCGGGTGACGGTCTCCACATCCGGAGTGGCGCCGCGCATGAGCCGGTTCCTCAGAGAGAGCCGGGCCAGCCTCGCCCTCTCCCTGAACGCCACCACCGACGAGACGCGGACACGGCTCATGCCGCACAACCAGACGTGGCCGCTGGCTTCGATCATGGCCGTACTCCGCGAGGCCACCGCGGAGCGGCCCCGGCGCTTCTTCGTGGAGTACGTACAGTTGCCGGAAATCAACGATTCGGCCGGCGATGCGCAGCGGATCGCGGAACTTCTCAAGGGCCTCGACTGCCACGTCAACGTGATTCCGCACAATCCCTTTCCCGGAAGCCCGTTCCGAGCCCCGGACCGCGAGGAGACGCTTCGTTTCCACGGCCAGATCAAGGAGCGAGGATTGACCGGAATCATCCGCTGGCCCCGGGGACGAGACGTGGCCGGCGCCTGCGGTCAGCTGGCCCTGCGGTCCGCCTAGTAGACTTAAGGACCTGCGCGCCATCCTCGGCCGCCTTAACCCTCTTCCAGGAGCCTCGAACCATGTCCAAGGGAACCCCCGACTTTCATGACGCCGATCTGGTCCTGCGCACTTACGAGATGCGCCGCGAGCCGGTCATGCGGGCGTCGCGGGATGCGGTCAACGGAAAGTTCTGGCCGGCCAGTTACGACGACGTGAAGGCCATCGTCTCCAACCTCTCCCATGAATTGAACGCCCCGATGCGGCAGGTCGGCACCTACTGGGAAATGGTCTACGGACTGGTGAAGCACGGCGTGGTCGATCCCGAGTACTTCATGGAAACGAACGGCGAGGGTCTGTTCCTCTTCGCCCGAATCGAACCCCATCTCGAACAGCTTCGCAAGGACACGTCGCCGTTTCAATACCTGAACGCGGAGTGGGTAGGGAAGGAAACCGAGCGCGGCCGCGCCCTGATGGAACTCTTCCGGGCCCGGGTCAAAACCAGGCTGGAGGCCGCGAAGAAGTAGCGGGCGAGCGCCGCGCTTCCCACCGTCGTTGAACCGAGGCTCCTTCGTTCACATTCCCACCTTCGTCGTCATCGGAGGCCCGGAGATTCATGCCGGGTACGTGAGACGGTTGTTCAGGGCGGAAGCGGCGGGGAGGCTCACGTTCGACAAGATCGTGGTCGTCGACCGCGACCCGTCGTGCGCGGCCGCCGGTCTGGTCGGCGAGCGCGTACGCCTGGAGGTGGCGCCGTGGAACGACTGGCTGGCCGAAAACCTCTCCCACCACGGTCCTTCAGACCATCTGGTGCCATACCATTGGGCGCCCCACCTTCTTTTGGATTGGCTGAAAGCGGATCTCGATCGGTGCGGTTTCTCGCTGGCGCGCGCTCCGGATTCGGGCGAGCCTCCGGTTCGCCCGCCGGTTCTGCGGGGAACCGGCGCCGGCGATCTGGCCATGTCCTACGCCGAGTGGTTGTGTCCTCCCGCATGCATAGAGCCCGCTTTGTGCCCGCACACCCGGGGCGATAAGTCCTGGAGTCTGGCCACGGAACTTGCCAGGGCGGGACATTCGTTCGTCTTCCCCTGCCTGCATCTTGCGTATGGCGTCGGCACCATCCCAATGGCGGCGATCTTTGGAGTGCGGGATCGGCTGGTCGATGAACTCCGTCGCGGCGAGACCGGCGCTCGGGCCAGCTTGTGGGTGGGCACGGCCAGTCACTGTCACGGCCTCACCGCCAGGGTGAGGGTGTGGCGGCGACGAATCCTTCCCGCGCCGCCCGGACCCCCTGCGCAACTGCCGAACCCGGTTCCGCGCGACAAACCTTCGGACCCTAAAATACCTCGGTGAAAGCCATTCGCGCCGACGAACTTGCGCCTGGACAGGCCACCAGTGTCATGCTGGAGGGCACGAATGTGGCGCTGTTCAATGTCGAGGGAACCTTTCATGCCCTCGAGAACAGGTGCGCCCATCGGGCCGGCCCTCTGGCCGAAGGGTTCCTGTCCGGGAATGTCGTGTTCTGTCCGTGGCATGACTGGCAATTCGATGTAACCACGGGGGCTTGCATAAATGCCCCCAGCTTCCTCGTTCGATCTTTTTCCGTCTCGGTCGAAGACGGCGACGTCTTAGTGGATGTAACCGGAGTGAGATGACACCTATGAAGTTGTTCGATGCCCGAAACGCCTTTGCCGCCGCCCTCCTCATGGCCGTGGGGGTCCTGGCCTATGCGCAGGGGGCGCCGCCCCAGCCGACCCCGTCCCCAGCCCCGGGCGAGCCCTCGATCGTGTTTCCTTCCGAGGTCGACCTCGTGACGGTGGACGCGGTGGTAACCGACAAGAAGAATGCTCCGGTGGAGAGCCTGACCCGCGAATCCTTCCGGATCTTCGAGGATGGCAAGCCCCAGAGTATCGCCAGTTTCGAAGCGATTGTGCTGCCGCCGGCGCCGCCCACCGAGGTCAGGAAACGTCGAACCATCTCCACGAACCAGAGTGCTGAAACTCGAACCGGACGGACCTTCGTCATCGTCTTCGACGATATTCACCTGCAGCCCTTCCAGTCGGTCCGCGCCAAAGCGGCGATCGAACAGTTCCTCAGGACGGGAACCCGGGATGGCGATCGGGTGACCCTGCTCGCGAGCGGGGGTGGTGCGTGGTGGAGCACGCGCATGCCCGAGGGCCAAGGGGAACTCACCGCCCTCCTGAAGCGGCTCGACGGCCGCGAGATTCCGGACACGGGGCAGGATCGGGTGACCGAATGGGAAGCGCTCCGCATTCACATTTACCGGGACAGGCAGGTGGAGGAGCGGGTGGCCCGGCGCTTCGAGACGTATGGCGTCAATCCCGCTCAGCGCGATCAGAGCCAGGCCGGACAGAACTACGACGGGGACCCCATGGTTCAAGGCCGCGCCGCCGAGGTCTATTACCAGGCCACCACCAAGAACAAGATCACGCTCGGCGCGTTGGAGCGGGCCCTCTCGTCGCTGGCCGGGGCCAAGGGCCGGAAGTCTCTGATTCTGGTGGGCCAGGGGTTCATTTACGACCCGAATCTCGACGAATTCAAGGACGTGGTTCAAGCCTCCAGGCGGAGCAACTGCGCCATCTATTTCGTCGACACGATGGGCCTCGGCGGCATGCCGCTGGCATTTACCGCGGAGTTTGGTCCGTCCATCGATACGCAGGATATCGGGTCCGCGTTCGCCGAGAACATGGAGCGCTCAGAGGGCGCCGAATCGATATCGGCGGACAGCGGTGGCTTCACCGTGAAGAACTCCAACGATCTCGCGAAGGGGCTTATCCGCATCGCGGACGAGACGCGGGCGTACTACCTGATCGGCTACAACCCCACCAATACCGCGCGCGATGGCAAGTTCCGCAAGATCGAAGTCAAGGTCGTGGGCAAGGACCTGAAGATTCGGGCGCGCAAGGGCTACTACGCCGCGCTCGATGGCCGGGCCACCGCGGCGAAGAAGAAGGTGGAGGGCGCTTCCGACCCGCAGTTCCAGGAAGCCCTCGATTCTCCTTTCGAAATGCCGGCCGTGCCCATCCGACTGACCTCCTACGTCTTCGATGAGACCTTGCTGGGCAAGGCCAGCGTCCTCCTGACCGCGGAAGTCGATCTGTCCACGTTCACGTTCACGGAGAAGGACGGCCGCTTTGTCGACACCCTGGATTTTCTGCTCGTGGTGGCGCACCGGGAAACCGGGGAATTCAACCGTTACGATCAGAAGATCGACATGAACCTCCGCTCCGAGACCAAGGAGAAGTACGCGACGAACTGGTTCCCGATCCAGCGTGATTTCGAACTGCTGCCCGGCGCCTACCAGGCCAAGATCATCGTGCGCGACAAGAACTCGTCAAAAGTGGGGACCGTGATCCACGAGTTCGAGGTGCCTGATCTGGCGTCCTGGCGGATGTCTACCCCGATTTTGACGAATGTCACCCAACCGGTCGCGAAAGGTCAGGAAAACGCCCCTCCGAAACTCGTGCTTCTCGCTCACCGGACCTTCGAAACCGGCTCCAGGCTCTTCTGTCAATTCGACGTGTACAACCCGACCAAAGACAAGTCGACGGGCATGCCCAAGGTCAGCGCGGGCTACACCATTCGAAGGAAGAGCGACGGCCAGGTCTTTCTCAAGGTGGCGCCGACCGTGATCCAACCCACGTCGCTCGGGCGCCTCTCCCGCCTGGTGGGACCGCCGCTCGAAGGCGCTGATCCCGGCGAGTACGAATTCGAAATCAATCTCAAGGACGAACTCACCGGAAAGATCATGGATTTCAAGGACGATTTCACGGTCAACCCTCCGCGGCCCGCCCTCAAAGCCTCGGGGTTGAACTAAACGGATACTGGAACCTCCTCAGGAAACCCGGTATCAAGGGGGGCGGCGGATGCGGCACGCGGCCCGGTTCCTGGTCAGGGGATTCGCCTTTGCGCTCATGAGGGTCTTCGGATTCCTCGAGCGGCGGAGTCGAGGTCTCGCTTTCGCGACATTTTCCGGTCCGGAGATCGCGGCCTTGGGGGTGGCGGAGTGGGAAGCATTTGGCGAATCCGACTTCATAGGCCACCAGGGACCGTTCTCGTGGGAAAAGAGCTTCTTCGCTGACCACATTCGCGAGGGGGACCGCCTGCTCGTGGTCGGGGCGGGCGCCGGTCGTGACGTGCTCCCTCTGATCGAGGCAGGACACGACGTCACGGCCCTGGACATTGCTCCCCAGGCGCTCCAGATCCTGACGGAACGGGCTTTAAGGCAGGGCTTCTCGGTCAAGACCCTCCATGGTTCCATCACTTCCACCGCTCTTCCCGCGGCGGCCTTCGATGTGGTCTTGTTCTCCTGGTTCTGCTACGGCTACCTGCTGGGAGCCGGCGAGCGGCGCTCGGCCCTCGACCGCTCCCGAGCGGCCCTGCGTCCGGGAGGTCGAGTCTTGATCTCGTATCAACCGGTGGCGAGCGTCGTCTCTCCGCCCTTTCCGCGCGCGGCCCGTCTTGTCGCCAAGGCTCTCGGGGGCCTGGGAGTTCGCGAGGGAGACCATTTCACCCTCAGCGGGACGGCCCGCAACCCCCATGCTCTGTTCCTCCACGCGTTTCGAACCGAGGAGATCGAGAACGAGGTGCGACGTGCCGGGCTGGACGTGGTGTTTCACGACCAACCCTCGAAAAGCCTCGGTCGGCTGGCCTCGGTTCTGCGTCCCTTGGAGCAGCCGTGACGCCGATCGTCATCGCGGTGTTTGCCGGCGTCGCGTTCGTGCTCGGGGAATCGGCCCTCGGTCCGCTGGGTCCTTTCGTGAAGACCGTGCCGGCGGGCGCCCTGGCTTTCCAGGTGTGGCGGAAGGGACGGTCAACCGTGACGACCCTGGCCGTGAGCGGCCTGGCCATCTCCGCGCTCGCCGACCTTCTCATCGAGTTCAGTTTCCTGGCCGGCCTCGGCGCGTTTCTGGTGGCCCACCTTTTCTACATCGCGGCGTTCTTGGGCAAGGAACCCCGCTTCTCCGGCCTTCGCCTGCTTCCCTTCGCGGCCTGGGCCGTTCTCGTCTTGCCTGTCCTGGCCGGCCGCGCGGGCCCCCTGGCTCTGCCGGTCTGCCTCTACGGCGTCGTCATCTTCGCGATGATGTGGCGCGCGGCCGCGGCGGTTCAGGGCCCGGGCTGGAACGCTTCCGTCATGGGCCTCGTCGGTGCGATTCTGTTCGGGGTTTCCGACACGCTTCTCGGATACTCGCGGTTTGTGGCGCCGCTACCGGCCTCAAACGTCCTCATCATGGGAACCTACTGGGCCGCGCAGGCTCTGATCGCCGCCGGTTTCCTGCATCCCCGAAGGGATAGTTAGGCTTGGCGCCGGGGCGCGCGGGGGTATGCTCGCGCAGGGTCAGGAAGGGGAGGGCGATTGACGCGAAGCGAAATCGCGTGGGACAGTGGAATCTTTCGCTCAAACTCACCGAACCAGGTGCGGTGGCTCCCCAGCGTTTCGGCCCTGTTCGTTGTTTCCATTTCCCAGTGCCTTCTTCGCCTTTCATCGATTCAGGAGTTCACATGAACCGCCTTGCTTCCGACATCAGCCGCATTTCTCTAGTTCTCCTGTCCATCGGCGCGGCGCGCGCCGCCCCCGCCGCTCCGGCCGACGCCCTCTTCGCCGGGCGATGGGACGCCTTGGTGGTCGTTGACGGCGTTGAGGTGCCTTTTCCATTCGAGATCGAGGCGAACGGCGAGTCGCTTCGTGGCTCGTTCTTCAATGGCGAACGCCGGATCACCTCGACCGCGAGTCAGGCCGAGGCAACCAGCCTGATCTTGAACTTCGAACAGTATGCGAGCAAGCTCGCGGTCTCATTCAACAACGGTCATCTTGCGGGTGAGTATCGGAGGCCTCGGGGCCCGTATCCCTTCCGGGCAGTGCGCGCGGGAAAGGCGACCGTGGTCGCCGACAAGGACGTGCCGTCGATCGACGGAGTCTGGGTGGTGAGTGCGAAGAGCAACAAGGGCGAAACGGCGTGGCGATTCATAGCGCGTCAGACCGGCGCTCAGGTCGAGGCGACGATCCTCCGGGTCGACGGCGATACCGGAACCCTGACCGGCGGGTATCGCGGTGGTCGGTTCGTCCTGAGTCATTTCTCCGGCGCTCGCCCGCTGCTCCTGGAAGTCACTCCGACCGCGGGAGGTACTTTGGCCCTGAAACAGAACCAGAAGATTGATCTGGTGGGGGCGCGGGAGGACACGGCGCAGGCCGCGGCTATCGGAGTTCCCACCGATCCCTCGGCGCACACGCGCGTCAAGGACCCATCCGAGCCGCTTCGTTTCTCCTTTCCCGATCTTCAGGGGAAGATCGTCAGCAACACCGATGAGAGGTTCCGGGGCAAGGTCGTCCTGGTCAACATCGGCGGGAGCTGGTGCCCCAACTGCCACGACGAGGCGCCGTTACTCTCCTCCCTCTATCGGAAGTACAAGGCTCAGGGTCTCGAGGTCGTGGGACTCTCGTTTGAGGAAGGCGATCAGTTGAAAGACCCCGCTCGGCTGCGCGCCTTCCTCAAGACCTATGACATTGACTACACCGTCCTGCTGGCCGGCGAGCCTGCGGAGGCGCCCGAGAAGATGCCGCAGGCCGTGAACCTCGACGCGTTCCCGACCACGTTCATCCTGGGCCGCGACGGCCGGGTGCGCGGCGTCCACACCGGTTTTCCGAGTCCGGGCAGCGGGGCTTTCTACGCGAAGGCGGAGAACGACCTCACGTCCGCGATCGAAGGGCTTCTGGCCGAGCGCTTTTGATTTCTCCGATCGATCCCAACCCGAGGGGCCGATGGTCACGTGTTCGCTCTGCTGCCGACTTGTTGCGAGAACCCAACGTTTCGGGCTTGCCCGGTAAACGCGGCGCGAGGTCCGGTGGCTGAGCTTGTCGAAGCCACCGACGGCCGCTTCGACAGGCTCAGGGACTGGCTGGTTTCGACGCGTCGCGTGTTGCCCGACTCCAGGACACATCACTAGAAACGGAAGCTGACTCCCAGGGAGAACCGTTTGTCGATGTTGACCCTCGGCGTTCCCGCGAGGCCGATCTTGCGGAACTCGGCGCGGAGACGAGCGGCCCCGATGGGCACCCGCACTCCTCCGAAGAGCGCGTTCACGCTGCTCCAGTCGCTCTGGCTGCCGTTGGCGCTCCGGTAGGCGCCCACACCCAGGCCCACGAAGGGCGAGATCTTGAGCGAAGGGGGGTTCAACTCGACCTGAGCGGTGTAGGTATCGATTGAAACCAAAGGATCCTCTCCCTTCATTCGAGCGAACTCGCCGCCCGCTTGAAGGAACGGAAGAGAAATGATGGCCACGTGAAAACCAAACCCCGTGCCCCAGTTCGCCGTCGGGGTGGGCCAGGTGAGAAAGGCGCCGACCTCGCCGGCGCTGGCCGGAGCGCAGGAGAAGAAAAGCCACAAAAGCGCGGCGCGCGCCAAGGCGGGTCGGGTGCGGTTTGCTTTAGACCTCATCGTTCCTCCACCTTACGGCTGTTTCCCGAGTTGCCGTTCCTTGTGCACGGTCCAGGCGATAGGCAGCAACGAGAGGGCGATGATGAGGATCGCGATCTTGTCGATGTTGCGGGCCAGATCGAAACCGGGAACCACCGTCTTGAGGATGGGGGGCAGGAAGTAGCCGGCGAGAACCATGCTCCATACCCAGGTGAAGGCGCCGATAACGTTGTAGGTGAGGAACGTCGAGAAGCGCATCCGAACCATGCCCGCCACTATGGGCGCGAACGTCCGCACGATCGGGACCCACCTGCCAGCCACGATGAAGAACGTTCCCCAGCGCCCATAGAACTCCTCGGTCCTTGTGAGGTACGCCCGCCGGTAAATCGGGATGCCAAGGAGGCTCTTGTCCTGCCAGCCGTAGAGCGCCTTGCCGAACCAGGACCCGATCCAGTAGCCGACTTGATCCCCGAGCACGCCACAGACGGGCACCACGGTGAGGAGCGCCCACAGGGGCAGGAGCGGGCGTCCGTCGGAACCTGTGGTCGCCGCGAAGATCCCGCAGAGCACGAGCAGGGAGTCGCCGGGCAGCAGGGCGAAGAAACCTGTTTCGGCGAAGATGATCAGACAGATCACCGGAAGCCCGCCCGTTTGGATCAGCCACTGAATGCCCTCGGGCTTCAGAAACCATAAAAGTTGATGGACGACCTCCACGCAGCCCCCGATCAGGAAAGACGAAGGCAGAGTCTAGTCGGGCCCCGAGGGAACCGGAACTCGAGGACCCCGGTACGTGGTCCAGAAGACGCTAGCGACTTCTCCAGCCCTGGAGCATCAGGGCGTAGTTCGCCCGCTCGTACGCCGCCGGGTCCGGGCAGCGCTTCAGACTCATGTTTCCGCGCATCGGCTCGAGGGACTCCCACTCGAATTCCTCCATCCAATCCACCATGCCCTGGCGGATGACCTTGAGGTGCTCGGGTCCGTGCTGGAGCAACGCGGAGACCAGTTGCACGGCGTGGGCTCCCGCCATCACCGCCTTGATGGCGTCGCGGGCGCTGTGCACGCCGCCGCTCACCGCCAGGGAGGCCCGCACCTCGCCGGAAAGAGCGCCCAGCCAGCGCAAGCGGAGGGGAAGTTCGCGATGGTCCGAAAGATGGAGACTTCGGTTCAACTCCAGCGTCTCCGGATCGATATCGGGCTGATAGAAACGGTTGAACAACACCAGGCCATCGGCGCCCGCCTGGTCGAGCTGGGAGGCGAACTGAGCGAAGGACGAGTAGAAGGGAGAGAGCTTGACGGCCAGGGGAAGGCGCACCGTGCGCCGGACTTCGCGCACCACCTCCACCGCCTCGCGCTCCATGTCCTGTCCGGTCAGGGACGAGTCGAAAGCCAGGCGATAAAGATTCAGCTCCAAGGCATCAGCACCTGCGTGTTCGATGAGGGGCGCATAGTCGAGCCATCCGCCGGGGGTCGAGCCGTTGAGCGAAGCAATGACCGGAATACTCACGGCCACCTTCACCCGCCGCAGATGCTCGAGGTACTCGTCGGGACCAAACACGAAGGTCTGGGTCGCGGGGAAATAGGACAAAGCTTCCGCGGAAGACTCGCCGTGCACGTCCGAATGCTGGAAGGCGGCCATCTGCTCGCGGGTGATCTGCTCCTCGAACAAGGATCGCAAGACAATGGCCGCTGCCCCCGCGTCCTCGAGGCGGCGCACCGTGGCCACCTCGTCGGAGAGCGGAGAGGCTCCCGGGATCAGGGGGTGCTTCAGGTCGAGACCGAGGTAACGGGTGGACAGGTTCATCGTGGCCTTCTTACCGAGTCTCCGCCGCCGGCGGGTTTGCCTTCTCGGAGGTTTCGAAGAGCGGAACCGTGATTCCCGCGAGTTGCTGGTAGACCGCGTAGCGCTGGCGCATGACCTTCTCCGCGGTCTTCAGGAGATGCTTGAATCTCTCGGGGTTCGCCTTCTCCACCGCGCTGAAGCGCCCTTCGTTGCGCATGTAGTCCGCGACTGGTGTCTTGGGCGGGCCGGAATCGAGGTGAAGGGGCGGTTCGCCGCGGGCCACCCGGCGCGGATCGTAGCGATAGAGGGGCCACAAGCCAGAACTGGCGGCAAGCTTCTGCTGCTCGACGCCGAAGAGCATGTCGTAGCCGTGGGCAATGCAGTGGCTGTAGGCGATGATGAGCGAGGGTCCGGGATACGCCTCCGCTTCCTGGAAGGCCTGAACGGTCTGGGCCATCTTGGCGCCGAAGGCGATGCGGGCCACGTACACGTGGCCGTAGCTCATGGCCAGGAGCCCCAGATCCTTCTTCGGAGTCCCCTTGCCCGCCTCCGCGAACTTGGCCGAGGCCCCCAGCGGCGTAGCCTTCGACTGCTGGCCGCCCGTGTTCGAGTAAACCTCGGTGTCGAGCACCAGAACGTTGATGTCCTGCTGGCCGGAGAGGACGTGGTCGAGACCGCCGAAGCCGATGTCGTAGGCCCAGCCATCGCCGCCCACGAGCCAAACGCTCTTGCGAACGAGGTAATCGCACAGGCTGTCGAGCCTCCGGGCGTGCGGACCAGTCAGGGTCTTGAGCCGCGAACGCAACTCGGTCACCCGGGCGCGCTGGTCCGCGATCCCGGCCTCGGTGTCCTGGGCGGCCTTCAAGATGGCGTCGGAGAGTTCCTCACCGACCCGACTCCGAAGACTCTCCAGGACCTGAGTCGCCTGATCGCGGTGCGCGTTTACGGCCAGACGGAAGCCAAGACCGAACTCCGCGTTGTCCTCAAAGAGGGAGTTGGCCCAGGCCGGGCCGCGACCGTTCTGGTCGGTGGCGTAGGGGGTGGTGGGAAGGTTGCCGCCGTAGATCGAGCTGCAGCCCGTCGCGTTCGCGATCAAGGCGCGGTCCCCGAACAGCTGGGTGAGCAGCTTGATATAGGGGGTCTCGCCACACCCCGAACAGGCTCCCGAATACTCGAAAAGGGGTTGCAGGAACTGCGAAGTCTTGAGATCGAGATGCGCGACCTTCCGGTCCATCTCCGGCAGGTCGAGGAAGAAGGCGTAATTCTCCCGTTCGGCGTCGCGAAGAGGACGCTGCGGTGTCATGTCGATGGCCTTGTGCCGAGGATTCGATCTGTCCTTGGCGGGACATATCTGCACGCACAGGCCGCAGCCGGTGCAGTCCTCGGGCGCCACCTGGATGGTGTACTTTTGTTCTTTCTTGTCCGGAGAGCGGAAATCGTCGGACTTGAAAGTGGAAGGGGCGCCGCCGAGGGCCGAGGCCGGATACAGCTTGGCGCGGATGGCCGCGTGCGGGCACACCAGCGCGCACTGGTTGCATTGGATGCAGACCTTCGGATCCCACACCGGGATCTCCAGGGCCAGGTTTCGTTTCTCCCAGCGCGCCGTGCCCATGGGCCAGGTTCCATCCACGGGGAAGGCGCTCGCCGGGAGCAGATCTCCCTTTCCGGCCATCATCACGGCGGTCACTCGCTTGACGAAGTCGGGGGCCTGGTCGGCCACCATCGGGGGCCGACCTCGAGAGGTGGTGACCATGGCCGGAATGGGAGCCTCGTGGAGTTGCTCGAGGGTCGCATCCACGGCGGCGAAGTTTCGCTTCACCACCTCCGGACCCCGCTTGCCATAGGTCTTCGCGATCGCGGTCTTGATGTGCGCGATGGCCTCGTGGCGGGGGAGGACGCCGGAGAGGGCGAAGAAGCAGACCTGCATCACGGTGTTGATGCGCCCGCCCATGCCCGATTTCTGCGCGACCTTGTAAGCGTCGACGACGAACAGGCGAAGGCGCTTTTCGAGAATGACCTCCTGCATTTCCCGCGGCAGCCGTCCCCAGACCTCGGCCGGAGGATAGGGCGCGTTCAGCAGAAACACCGCCCCCGGAGCCGCCCGCTCCAGCACATCGACCTTGTCGACGAACTCAAACTGGTGACAGGCCACAAAGCCGGCCTGCCGGACCAGGTAGGCGGAGCGAATGGGCCGCGGCCCGAAGCGCAGGTGCGAAACCGTGGTGGCTCCGGCCTTCTTCGAGTCATAGACGAAATAGGCCTGGGCGAAGAGGGGCGTGTCCTCTCCGATGATCTTGATCGAGTTCTTGTTGGCCCCCACGGTGCCATCGGAGCCCAGGCCGTAGAAGATCGCTCTCTTCACGTCTTCGGGCTCCTGGTCCAGGCCCGCTTCCCAGGGCAAGGAGGTGTGGGTCACATCGTCCACGATCCCCACCGTGAAATGGTTGCGGGGCTTGGTCGCGGCGAGGTTCTGGAAGACCGCCTTGACCATGGGGGGATCGAACTCCTTGGAGGCGAGGCCATAGCGCCCACCCACCACCCTCGGCGGGACCGCGAACCCGGACAGGCCTTCATCAGCCGCTTCCCGCAGGGCGGCCAGCACTTCTAGGTAGAGCGGGTCTCCCACCGCCCCTGGTTCCTTCGTCCGATCCAGGATCGCGATCGAGCGCACGGTCTCCGGAAGCGCGGCCACGAACGCGGGGGTGGAAAAGGGATGAAACAAACGGACCTTCACCAGGCCCACTTTCTCGCCTTGCGCCACCAGATGGTCGACCGTCTCGTGGGCGGTTTCGACCCCCGAACCCATCATCACGATGACGCGCTCCGCCTGCGGATGTCCGACGTAGTCGAAAAGGTCGTAGCTGCGGCCGGTCAGGGCCCCCAAATGACCCATCGCCTCCTGAACCAAACCGGGGCAGGCGAGATGGAATCGGTTCGCGGCTTCGCGAGCCTGGAAGAACGTATCGGGATTCTGGGCGGTGCCCCGGAGCACGGGTCGGTCGGGGGTCAGGCCGCGCTCGCGATGACTGCGAATTTCTTTCTCGTCCACCAGGATGCGCAGGTCATCGTCGGAGAGTTCCGCGATCTTCGCTACCTCATGAGAGGTTCTGAAACCATCGAAGAAATGAATGAAAGGTATGCGGCTCTTGAGGGTGGCCATGTGCGCGACGGCGGCCAGGTCATGCGCCTCCTGCACGGAAGCCGAACACAAGAGGGCGAAACCGGTGGCCCGGCAGGCCATCACGTCCGAGTGGTCTCCGAAGATCGACAGGGCATGGGTCGCGACCGTTCGCGCCGCCACGTGCATGCAGAACGGCAGCAACTCGCCCGCGATCTTGTACATGTTGGGGATCATCAGAAGGAGTCCCTGCGACGCCGTGAAGGTCGTGGCCAAAGCACCCGCCTGCAGCGCACCGTGTACCGTTCCCGCCGCACCCGCCTCGGACTGCATCTCGACCACCTGGGGCACTTGACCCCAGAGATTGGTCTGTCCGTGCGTCGACCAGGAATCCGCCAGTTCTCCCATGGTCGAACTGGGCGTAATCGGATAGACGGCGATTACCTCGGTGAGACGGTGGGCCACGGAGGCCGCGGCCTCATTGCCATCGACGACGACGCGCCGGGGTTCGGGCATAGATCACTCCCTCCTGTCTTCCACTCAACAAGTCGCGTGCCAGGAGCCACGCCATGGCTTCACCCGCCAGGAGTAGCCCTCAGACGTCGTCCCGCTGAGTCTAGGGCAGGACTTCTGCGAAGAAGTTGCGGCGAGAACGGCGCCGCACGCACTTCCTGCGCCTCGGTACGCGCTCAGGCGTCTGGGTCCGGCTCCCCGGGTGGTCGTCTCAGGGCTTCCCTTTCCGCGGGCGGGCGACCGACGCCCCCGCGTGGATCTGGTATTCCTTCAGCTTGTATTGGATCTTGCGGGGGCTGATGCCGAGAATCCGGGCCGCCTGCGCGGTCGAGCCCCCCACCGACTCGAGGGTGCGGAGAATCGCTTCTCGCTCGATGGCGGCGAAAGTGCTGCCCGGGATCGTCGCCTCGCTCGACCTGCCGGAATCCGCCACCTCGCCGGCTCCGCGCAGGGTGGGGAAATGAATCGGGGACAGCACCGGCTCTTCCGCGAGGACCACGGCCCGTTCGATCACGTTCTCGAGTTGGCGAACATTCCCGGGCCAGGACTGGCGCAGGAGCAGGGCCAGGGCTTCGTCCGAAAAGCTTCGGATCTCCTTGTGATTTTCCGCGGCGTATTTGGTCAGGAAGTGCTGGGCCAGGACCGGAACATCGACCGGGCGCTCGCGCAGCGCGGGGATCCGGATTTCGATCACGTTCAACCGGTAATAGAGGTCTTCCCGGAACGCGCCCTCGGCAATCATCTTCGGCAGGTCGCGGTGAGTGGCACAGACGATGCGGACGTCCACTTTGAACGTCCGGTTGCCGCCGAGGCGCTCGAACTCCCGCTCCTCGAGAAAGCGCAGGATCTTGACCTGAACGGTCAGGGAGATATCGCCGATCTCATCCAGGAAGAGTGTCCCTCCGTCGGCCGCTTCGAATCGGCCCGCGCGGCTGCTGATCGCCCCCGTGAACGATCCCTTCTCGTGGCCGAACAACTCGCTTTCGAGAAGGGTCTCCGGAAGGGCGGCGCAGGCGACCTTGATGAACGGCCGGGCGCGGCGGGGACTGGCCTGGTGAAGAGCCTGGGCGAAGAGCTCCTTGCCGGTTCCGCTCTCTCCAAGCAGCAGAACCGATGCGCTGGAAGGGGCGACCTGGCGGATGGCCTTGAATGCCTGAAACATGCCCGGGCTCTCGCCGAGCATGTTCTCGAACCGGTACTTATGGTCCAGACGCTCCCGGAGAACCTGGGTTTCTTCGATCAATCGCTTTTTTTCGACTGCGCGCTCGACCACGACCTCGAGTTCTTCGAGATCGAGGGGCTTGGCGATGTAGTCCTCGGCTCCGCTCTTCATGGCGCGGACGGCGTTCTTGACCGTCCCATATGCGGTCATCAGGATGACCATGGTCTGGGGCCGCGACTGCCTCAGGCGCTTCAGCAGCTCCAGTCCGTCCATTCCGGGCATGCGCAGGTCGGTGAGGACGATGTCGGCGTCGGTCTGTTCGGCGAGAGCGAGACCGGCGCTGCCGTCGTGAGCGCACGCCACTTCGTAGCCATCCTCTTTGAGCAGGGTCAAAAGCGCGGTGGCAGCGTTGACTTCGTCATCGATCACGACGATCCGGGCCTTAGGGTTCACGGGCCGACCTTTCCGGGCGGGCAAGGCAGAGTGATTTCGAAGACCGCGCCGCCCGCCGTCGCGTTTCTCGCGGAGATGGCGCCTCCGTGTTGCGTGATGATCTGCCGCGCGATGGAGAGCCCGAGGCCCGTGCCCTGGGGCTTGGTGGTGACGAAGAGCTGAAAGATATCCAGGCCTTCGGGGAAGCCGGGGCCGGTGTCTTCGACGCTCAGGGCCACGACATCGTCACGCTGGGTCACGCGAACCGATATCCGGCCTCCGTCGGGCATGGCCTCCAGGCTGTTGCGGACCAGGTTGATGAGCACCTGCTTCATTTTCTCCGCGTCCATGGGCAGCGGCCTCAACCCAGGGCAAGGTTCGTGGACGAGACGAACGCCGGTCGCGCTCGATTCCGCCTCCAGCAGGCGCAGCACGCTCTCGATGACGCCGTCCAGATCGGCGGCGCCTTGGTGCAGGCGATCCGCCCGCGAGAACTGCAGGAAGTCGCCGGCCAGGGCGTCGAGCCGGCTCACCTCCTCTCGAACCACACGCGTGAGTTCGGTGATCCCCATGTCTGCTTCGAGCCGGGCATTCCTCCGTTCGAGGACGGACAACTGAAGGGCGATGGAATTGAGGGGATTGCGAATCTCGTGGGCCAGCCCGGCCGCGAAGGTCCCGAGGAGCGCCATCTTCTCGTTTTCGATGATGCGTTCCTGAGCCGCTCGGAGTTCGCGGTAAGCGCTCCTCGCCTCCTCGTGAGAGTGCCTCTCCGCCTCGCCTCGCCGTGCTCGCTCCACCGCCAGGCCGATCTGATGGCCGAGGGTCTCGAGGAAGCGCAGTTCTTCGTCGGTGAACACGGTCCCCGGGGGCGCCGCCACGTTGAGCACACCCCGGCTGGCGCCTCGAAACCTCAGGGGGATACAGGCGTGTGCCACCGGCGGCCCGGGGATGAGGCCGGGCATGCGCGGGCACTCGGTCGTATTCCGGGCTTGCATGGTGTGACCGGTCCAGAACACTTCGTGGCAGAGGCAGTCGGAGAGCCCGTCGTGCTGAGCGGACTGCGCGTAGTTCGCCGAAATTCCCCGGGAGGCCGCGAGTTGCAGCCCTCTCTCCCCCTCCTCGCCGGTGAAGATCCAGGCCGCGCTCACCCCCAGCTTTTCGCACACCTTGTCCAGAGCGATCTGGAACACCGACTGCACGCTTTCCGTACTGTGAACTTCGGAGGCGACCTCGGCGAGCACGGCCAACTCCCGCTCTCGCCGGGCCAGCCTCTCGGACAGCTTCCGAATCTGCGCCTCATACGAGCCACGAAGTCGTTCGGGACCTTCGGCCATGATCGGCTGATGGTAACAGCGGCTAGTGCGGGTCTCCACGCCGGGGACGTGTTGCAACCGAAGTGCCACCGTTCCTGGCTCCTTCTGCCCGCGGAAAAGCCGTTCGTCGCGCAAGAAATGCACGAACATGGGACGCCTTGAGCATTTCCTTCGTCATAACCACAAGCCGGACGATCCCCGGATTCCGGGCCAAAGCCGGCGCGAGTGTCGGGGAGGTGGCCAGAGAGGGGGCTCGTCCTCCACGGGCGAACGTCAACTGGTCGCCAGATTCCGAAGCCGATCCTGCTGATTCTTGGGACCGAGGGTGATCAGAATGTCGTGCTCGGCGATCGCCGCCTCGGGTGCCGGGTTGAACACCATCTTTCCATCCGCACGTTTGATCGCCACCACGATCAAGCCCAGGTCTTGCCGCAGGCCCGTGTCCCGAAGAGCCTGACCCACGAGGGCGCTGCCCTCCCGGACCTCGGTTTCCTCGATTTGGAGGGCCAGGTAGTCACTCCTGGTCGCGAGCTCGATGAAATCGACGACACTTGGCCGCAGCACCGCCTGAGCGACGCGCTGGCCTCCGATCACGTAAGGCGAGATCACGCGGCTGGCTCCCGCCCGGATCAGTTTCCTTTCGGCGCCCTCGTCCTCGGCGCGGGCGACGATGAAGACGCGGTCGGACATCAGACGTGCGCTCATGGTGATGAAGAGATTGTCGGCGTCGGAGGCGGCGAGGGTGACGAGGGTGCGAGCCCGATCGATGCCCGCGCGACGCAGCGTCTCGTCGTGGGTGGCGTCCCCCGCGAGGGCCACCGCGTGCTCGGCGTTGAAACCGGCCAGCAACTCGGCGCTGCGTTCGATCACCACGAACGGAATGGCCTGCAAGGAGAATTCCTGGGCGACCAGCCGGCCCATGCGTCCATACCCGCAGATGATGATGTGATCCCGAAACGACTGAAGTTTCTTTTCCATGCGATTCCTGCCAAATTGACCTGTGAGTTCGCCGCCCACGATGGCGCGAATCGCCGACGTCGCCGCGTAGAACAGGGAGAAGACGCCCGTGAGGAGCAGGCCCATGGTAAAGGCTCGGCCCGATGTGCTCATTGGGTGGACCTCGAGATAACCCACAGTCGTGAGCGTGATCACGGACATGTAAAGGGCGTCGAAGAAGCGCCAGCCCTCGATCGACATGTAACCGATCGCCCCCCCCAGAACGAGGACGAGCACCACCAGGAGGGCCTCGGCGATCGCGCGATAACCGGAGGGGACGATGTTCGGGGGCGAGTGTCTTTCCGGTGCCATCGCAGGCCCGCATCATAGGTCTCCTTCGGGGTGTAGAGTCCAAAAACGAGCGTGCCCCATGTGCAAGACCGGTTTAGGTTCATCTGAAGGGAAAGTCCGTGACGCTCCTGGAGTTGTCGGAAGGTGAGATTGCGGCCATTCATGCCCTTCATGGTGATCGCGAGGCCCGGCGGCGCATCGAGTCCCTCGGCCTTTTTGCGGGCCGGAGGGTGTGTGTGATCGCTCGCGCTCCCTTCTCGGGTCCCGTCATGGTCGAAGACGTGGTGAGCGGGGCGCGGGTCATGATCGCCCGGGACCTCGCCGGGCAGATCGAGGTGACCGGTGACCCCGCGAACGGAGCCTGACGAGATCGTCATCGCCCTCGCCGGGCAGCCAAACTGCGGCAAGTCGACGCTGTTCAACGCGGTGGCCGGCTTCAAGGTCGACGTCGGAAATTTCGCGGGGACGTCGGTCGCGTTCGCCGAGACCAGGGTGACGTTTCAAGGGCGGAGGATCCGTCTTGTTGACCTCCCGGGCACGTATTCGATCTCCTCCCATGATCTGGCCGAGAAGGTGGCGCGCGACTTCCTGCTCTCCGGTGAAGTGGATGCGCTGATCAACGTGGTCGATGCCTCGATGCTCTCTCGCTCGCTCGAGTTCACGCTGCAGCTCGTGGAGATGCGCCTGCCCATGGTGATGTGCCTCAACATGATGGACGAGGCGCAGCGCAAGGGAATGGAAATCGACACCTCGCGACTCGAGGAGCTTCTCGGCGTGCCCGTGCGGACCGCGGTGGCGGTGGTGGGAACGGGAATCGATGAAGTGTTCCGGCAGGCGATCCGCGCGTGCGACCGCGCCGGAAGCGCTCCCATAGAGCCTTGCTACGACCGTGACATCGAAGACGCTCTGGCGCGTCTCCTCGCCGAGTATCCCGACTCGGTTCGCTCCGCCCTGCCGCTCTCGGAACGCTTCGTCATCCTGCGTCTACTCGAGAAAGACGAGGATTTCGAGCGGAAGGTCCAGGTCGCGAGCCCGGAGTTCCTGGCCCGAGCCGGTGAAGAGCGAAGGCGCCTTGCCGAACGAGACGGCCGGGCCGAGCCCCTGGCACTCGGGTCTCATCGACACAGCCTGGTCCTCGATCTCTACGAAAAGGTTGTCCGGCACCGGCGAGGGAACGTTCTCGGCACGCGAGAGAAGGTCGACCGCTTCATCATCCACCCCATCGGCGGCGCCATCACCGTCGTCGGTTCCCTGCTGCTGACGTTCTTCCTGGCCTTCTTCCTTGGAAACGCCATCGCGGGCGTCGTCGATGTCCCCTTTGGCGCGCTTCGAGCCTCCATCCAGGCCCTCCCGTCAGGGGTGGGGCCGGCCATCCTGCTGGGACTCTTCGAAGGTGTGGTGGCGGGTGCGGGGATCGTGTTGCCGTACCTGGTCCCTCTCCTGGTGCTGCTCGCCATCTTCGAGGACACGGGACTCCTTCCCAGGATCGCCTTCATGGTCGACGGGATCCTTCATCGCGTCGGGCTGCACGGCAGCTCCGTGGTCCCCCTCATCCTCGGCTACGGTTGCAACGTTCCCTCGATCATGGCCACCCGGACGCTCGAGAACCCGCGCGATCGTTTCGTGACCATGATGGTGGCCCCCTTCGTGACCTGCTCCGCGCGGAGCGTCGTGATCATCGCCCTTGCCGGGAAATACCTGGGCGTCCTGGTCACCGTGGGTCTCTACCTCTTCGGCGGCCTGGTTTCGATGGCGGTGTCGTACTCGCTCACCCGGTCCAAGCGTCGGAAATCGCTCGGTGTGATCATGGAGGTCCCTCCGTTGCGCCGGCCGTACCCGAAGATCGTGGCCCGCAAGGTGTGGCTGCGGCTGCGCGAGTTCGTCATGATGGCCTGGCCGGTGCTGATCCTGTCGAGCATCGCCCTTTCGCTCCTGTCCTACGCAGGGACGGACGCGACCATCAACCGGCTCCTCTCTCCCCTGACCGCGAGTTGGCTGCACCTTCCCGTGGCCGTGGGCATTCCCCTCTTCCTTGGCCTCTTCCGGAAGGAACTGACCCTGGTGATGCTGGGGGCTGCCCTGGGCACGGACGCCATCGGGACGGTCCTCTCTTCCGGCCAGATCTTCGTTCTCGTGATCTTCACCATGCTCTACGTTCCCTGTGTCGCGACCCTGGCCGCTCAGTGGCGTGAAGGGGGATGGAGAACGGCGGTCGCGTCCTTTGCCCTCAATCTGGGGGTCTCGGTAGGTGTCGCCGGGGGGGTCGCGCGCCTCCTGCCCACGGCCTAGGCGCGCTGTGAATCCGGAGGGCCATCCGCCCTATACTGCCCTTCCCCGGGTCGGGGTGACACGATCGAGGAGAGACGGCTTCAGTGAGCGTCGTAACCCGCATAACCACGAGGGAGGAACTGACCGTACCCTTCACACCCGAGGAGGTGTGGCGTGTGCTCGCCGACGTTGCGGCGTACCCCAGTTGGTGGCCCGCGAAAAGCGCGGTGAGGGTTCTCCGGGTGCTCCCGGATTTGGTGGGCACGGAGATCGAGGTGCGCCCCCTGATGGGCCGCGTCTTCCGCTGGCGATTCGAAGAACTGGACGAACCTCACAGCATTCGACTGCGGTTCTTTGGGGGCTCTCTCGAGGGTCCCGGCGGTTTCCTCATCCTGCCCGAGGGCAACCTGACCCGGGTGCGCTACGAGATCGACGTCTTCGCGCGTGGGCTGGATTTCGGGCCATTCAGCCGACTTCTCCCCCTCGATAGGATTTACGCACTTCAGATGAAAAGCCTCCTGAAGAGTCTCGGCGGCCGGCTTGAGGTGCAGCCCGCGGTTCCCCGGGTAAAGACAGCGGTCGAGCGAGACGCCGAGGAAGCCTTGGCCGCGGCAAATCTCGCGACCGGCGAGGCGCCGCGTCCCGAGGCTCCGGAGAGCACGGTCCACCTCGCCGAGGAAGGAGAGGTGGCCAGGCTTTTGACTGAGCTTGCCACCGCCCGCGCCGGCGAGCAAGCGGCGCTCCGCGCGGCGGAGATGGCGGCAGCGAGACTTTCGGCTGAGGAGAAGTTCTTCGTCGCCGCTCAGGAGAGCGCGGCTCGCCTTGCCGGGGAACTCCAGGCGGTCCGCGCCGGGGAGGGGATGGCGCATCGTGCCGTCGACGAAGAGGCAGCCAGACTTCCGGCGGAGTCAGCGGAAGCCCGCGCCGCGCAAGAGACTTCTCGTCAGGCGATGGAGGCAGAAACAGGCCGGCTGTCGGCGGAATTGACGGCGGCTCGCGCCGAGCACGAGACTTCTCGTCGGGCGATGGAGGCAGAAACGGCCCGGCTGTCCGCGGAATTGGTGGCGGTTCGCGCCGCGGAAGCCTCCGCGGCCAGGTTGGCCACCGAAGAAGCCTCGGCCAAATGGGCGGCCGAGCAAGTGGCTCGCCGTGCGACGGAATCGGCGGCGGTCAAGCTCACGGCCGAACAGGCGGCGCGGGTGGCGGCCGAGGGAAATGCGACGCGGCTGGAAACAGCCAGGCGGGCCGCCGAGCGGGCGGCGGTCCGCGCGGCAGAAGAGGCGGTGGCGAGAGTCACGGCCGAACGAGGGTCGCGTGTGACGGCTGAGGAGAATGTGGCCCGGCTGGAAGCGGAGTTGAAGGCGGCGCAGGCTGCAGGCGATGTGCTGCGTCGAACCGCGGAGGAGAATGCGGCGAGATTCGTGGCGGAGCTGGCGGCCGCGCAAGGGGGCGGGACCGCCGCGGAGAAACTAGCCAGAGAAGAAGCCTCGGCCAGGCAGGCGGCTCTGCGCGCGGGGGAGGAGACCGCCGCGAGACTTGCGGCCGAACAGGCGGTGCGTGCGGCGGCTGAGGGGAATGTGACACGGCTGGCGGCGGAGTTGAAAGCAGCTCAGGCTGCGGGGGATGTGCTGCGTCGAAGTGCGGATGAGAATGCGGCCGGCCTAGCCGCGGAGCTGGCGGCCGCTCGGAGCGCGCGAAGCGCCGCGGAGAAACTAGCCAGAGAAGAAGCCTCGGCTAGGGAGGCGGCCCTGCGCACGGCAGAAGAGACTGCGACGAGACTCGCGACCGAAGAAAAGGCGCGGGTGGCGGCTGAGGAGAATGCGGCCCGGTTGGGGGCGGAGTTGAAAGCATCTCAGGCTGCAGGAGATGTGCTGCGTCGAACCGCGGAGGAGAATGCGGCGAGACTCGGGGCGGAGCTGGCGGCCGCGCGAGGGGGCGGGACGGCCGCGGAGAAGTTGGCCAGAGAAGAAGCCTCGGCCAGGCAGGCGGCCCTGCGCGCGGGGGAGGAGACGGCGGCGAGACTTGCGGCCGAACAGGCGGCCCGCGGCTCGGCGGAGGAACGCGCGCTGCGGCTGGCCGCGGAATTGAAAGCAGCGCGCGCGGCCGCGGATCTCGCGAGTCGAGCGGCGGAGGAGAATGCGGCAAGACTGGCGACGGATTTGGCGTCCGCCCGAGTGAACGAAGCGGCCGCGGAGAAACTGGCCAAGAAGGAGGCCTCCGCCAAACGAGCGGCTGAGCAAGCGGCCCAGCGCGCGGCGGAGAAGGCGGCGTCGAGACTTGCCGCCGAACAGGCGGCGCGTACGGCGGCTGAGGAAAATGCGGCCCGGCGGGAGGTGGAGTTGAAGACGGTTCGCACCACCGGGGAGTTCGCCCGTGGAGCCCAGGAGCAGCATGCGATCAAACTCGCGGCGGAGTTGGCGTCCGCCCGAGAGAGAGAGGCGGCGGCGGAGAAACTGGCAAGAGAAGAAGCTGCGGCCAAGCAGGCGGCCTTGCGCGCGACTGCGGAGGCGGCGACGAGACTTGCGGCCGAGCAGGCGGCGCTCCGCACGGCAGCAGAGGCGGCAGAGAGACTTGCGGCCCACCAGGCGGCGCGCGTCGCGGCGGAGGAAGGCGCGGCTCGACGGGCGACAGAACTGCATGCCGCGGCGGCGGAACGGATGCTCCGGGGCGCGGACGAAGCGGCGAGAGGGCTCGAGACAGAACCCGCGGAAGCACATGCCTCACCGATCCTCGATTCGCCCGCGCCCCAGGTCGAACCCGCAGGGCCGATGAGTCTGCTGCGAAGACTCGACCGGTGGTTCTTCTATCACTCTGACTCGGCTCCGACCTCGGAGCCGCGGCGTCTTTCGGGTTCTTTGCCGGCGAAGACTCAAGGCTCCCAATTCGATGTTGCGCGCGAGTATCTGGAGGCGCTCTCGTCCTCGTCGCCCCCCGAGGCCATCGCCAGATTTTTCTCTCCAGACGCAGTTCACGAGGAGTGCCCGCATCGATTCCGGCCCGATGGAATGGTGGCGAGCCTCGATGGGCTTCTGGAGTCGCGAGAGCGAGACCTTGGTGTCTTCAAACCGCAGAGTTATGAGCTCAAGGGTGCGACCGGCGGCGGTTCCCAGGTGGCGCTGGAGGTTCTCTGGCGGGGCCGAGTGGGGGCGACCCGGGATCTCTTCGTTGTCGGCCAGGACCTCGAGGCGCGTTCCGCGATTTTCCTGAGGTTCCAGAACGGGAGAATTGTCCGCCAGCACGTCTACACATGTTTCGAGCCCTGGTCCAAGGAGTCGGAAAGGGCGGCCGGGCTGGCCGAGCGGACCCCCTACCCGCGAGCCCAGCCGGTTGCCGAATCCTGGGCGCTAAAGGCTCGGTCCGCTCCGGTTCTGGGCTCCAACTTCGACATCGCGCGCCAATACCTCGAGGCCTTGAACTCGGGCGCGTCGCCGGAGGCTATCGCGGCTTTTTATGAGGGTCACGCGGTTCAAGATGAGTTTCCAAATCGATTGTTGCCGAGCGGAGCGACCCGCCACCTCCAGGAGATCAGAGAAGCATGCGCGCGGAGACGGACCCTCCTGAGTTCGGACCGGTTCGATCTTCGCGGCGCCACCGGAGGCGGTTCCCAGGTCGCGATGGAGATTCGGTGGACCGGAGTCGTCCGCGATCCGACCGGGCCGTTCCTCGCCGGTCAGACCATCGCGGGTCGCTCGGCCCTCTTCCTCAGGTTCCAGGGCGGCCTGATCGTCCGCCAAAGAAACTACGACTGCTTCTAGATCCTGCGCGAATCATCGAGTCGTAGACTCCACCGCTCCCATGCACACCCCAGGGCATTTCGAGGAAATCCGTGTCGACATCCCTCATGACCTCATGCGTAGGCGCTCTCTCGCCCTGGCCAGGCTGGTGCGGGAGGACGGCTGAGCCCTTGGCCAAGAAGGACCTGCGCACGCTCGACGATCTGTTCGAATTCCTCCGCACGGCTGAACACGACTGGTCGAAGATCATTCTCCTCGGGCTCGATCTGCGGCTGCCGGATGTGGATGACGCTCTGCTCAAGGAAGAGCTCGATCCGCGCACCGCATTCCTTGGCTGCGCCCTGAGCGGCGCCCTCGCCCGCAAGGTGGCGTCGGCCGGGGCTCTGGTGGTTCCGGCGCGCCCCGGGCTCCCCTTCAATCCATTTCGAAGCGAGGTCTATGAGGCGGCGGATCTGCTGAAGGGCTACGATTCGCGCGACGCGGCGAGCTATCTCGAGACTCCGGACTGGATGTGCTACCTCGCGGCCATGGACCCGGAAACCAAGCAGAAGCGCGTCGATCTCGGAATGGACGATGCGGTCTTCCTGCGGCTCCACGATCTCGCCATCGAAGATGCTCTCCAGAAGTATCTGAAAGCGCGGGACGGGCGCAAGGGCGCGCCCAGGCGGGTGGTCGGGATCATGGGAGGCCACGATCGGGAGCGACGGGAGAAGCTGAAGGATCTGGACGGAGTCCCGACCTCCGCGGATGCTCCCTATATGCAGGTGGCCCTACTGGCCTGGAGGGTGGCCCGGCAAGGATTTACGGTGGCCACGGGCGGCGGGCCGGGAGCGATGGAGGCCTCGAACATGGGCGCCTGGTTCGCGAGCCGGCCGGAAACCGATCTGCGCGCCGCCGTCCGCATGCTGGAGCGGGTGCCCAAAGTGAGACCTATAGCTCAGGGCTCCCTGGCGTGGAACAGCGGGGAATGGCTGGGGCCGGCCTTCGAGGTTATGGATCGATTCCCGCGCGAGGTCGCGGATCCCTGCACGGAAAGCGTGGGCGTGCCCACCTGGTTCTATGGGCATGAGCCTCCGAATCCGTTTGCCAGCCACATCGCGAAGTTCTTTGAAAACAGTCTTCGTGAGGAAGGCGTGCTTGCCATTGCCACTCACGGCGTGATCTTCGCCGAGGG
>JANODX010000038.1:0-86072 GCA_031412915.1 Vicinamibacteria bacterium
TACTGGATCAGCCTTCTCTTCACCTTCATCGGCGCGGCGATCTTCGCGACCATTCGTTCGAAGAAGGCGCGGATCCCCCAGGAAGCCATCATCGGCATCAGCTATGCGGTGGCTTCGGCCGCGGCCATGCTGGCCATGAGCAAGGCCTCGGCGGAGAGCGAACACCTGAAGGGCATGCTGGTGGGAAACATCCTCGCGGTCTCGTGGCCGGAGGTTCGCGAAACGGCCTTCCTCTATGTGATCGTCGGTCTCTTTCACTGGTTCTTCCGCAAGAAGTTCCTGGCCATCTCGATGGATCACGACCACGCCGAGGCCAACGGATTGAACGTGAGGATGTGGGACTTTCTCTTCTACGCGTCGCTCGGGTTCGTGGTCACCCGGTCCGTCGCCATCGCCGGCGTCCTTCTGGTGTTCTGCTACCTGATCGTGCCCTCGGTGGCGGCCATGCTGTATTCGCGGCACATCGGAAAGCGACTCGCCATCGGGTGGACCATGGGAACGGTCGTCTCCGCTCTCGGCATCTACTTCTCCGTGAGCCTGGATCTGCCCACCGGACCTGCCATGGTCTGCACGTTCGGACTGGTGCTGGTTCTCATGGCTCTGGCGAAGCCTCTCCTCGTGCGGGTCTTTCCAGGGCTTGAACTGGCTTAGGGGCAAGCCGTCCTTGATAACCTCCCGGGCATGACCAGCGTCGATCGAAACCCGTTCCGTCCCAATCTGCTTGAAGGCCGCACTCTTCTGATTACCGGAGGCGGCACGGGGCTTGGACGCTCGATGGCCCTCAAGTGCGCGGGGGTTGGGGCCAGGATCGGCATCGTCGGGCGGCGCGAAGATCCTCTCAAGGCCACGGTGGGCGAGATCGTAGGGGCCGGCGGCCAGGCGGCATTCGCCACCTGCGACGTGCGGGACTCGGGTTCGGTGCGCGCGGCGTTCGATTCCATCGAGGGCTCCCTCGGACCTTTGAACGCGCTTATCAACAACGCCGCCGGCAACTTTCTCTGCGCTTCCGAAGACCTTTCGGACAACGCCTTCGATTCCGTGGTGAAGATCGTTCTTTACGGCACGTTCAACTGCACGCGCGAGATCGGTCGCCGGCTGATCGAGCGGAAGGCCGAAGGTCACGTGCTCTCCATCGTCACCACCTACGCGAGCACCGGTTCCGCCTTCGTCCTCCCCTCCGCCTGCGCCAAGTCCGGGGTCCTCGCCATGATGCGATCCCTCGCTGTCGAATGGGCGACCTACGGCATTCGCGTGAACGCGGTAGCTCCCGGGCCGTTCAAGACGGAGGGCGCCTTTTCGCGTCTGCTCGTGGGTGAGCTCGAACGGCAGGCTCTGAAGCGTGTCCCGTCGAAACGGTTTGGAGATCACGACGAACTGACGAACCTGGTCGCCTACATGCTGTCGGACGCAAGCCCCTACCAGACCGGAGATTGCGTGACCATCGATGGAGCAGAAGGCATCTTCTCCGGCCAGCAGTTCGCCGGTTTCGCCCACATCGATCGCGCGTCTGCTAAAGAAATGATGTCGGCGATCAAGCCGAAGAAGTAAGGCCGCTTCGAGACGTTGAGTGACACCGCACCCTGATCACTCGAATCCGCCGACGGCCAGCCTGGCCGCTTGTCGCCGGAGCGCCTATCCGAGAGAGTTGGGCCGGGCGCCAAACAGGTGCAGGGCACTGGGGGGAGCGGCCAGGGTCACCAGGAACCGACCGAACATTGATCTCGGATCGGCGTGGGCCACGTCATGCGCATCCATGATCGCCCGGACCCAGCCGGGAGAGGCGCCCTCGCTCCCCGCTCTTGAGAGAAACAGGTGTTCGGCGACCAACAGGTGACCCACGGCCAGACTCAGCTCGTCCACCACCGGCCGGGGACCCGAGCCGAGATTTTCGATGGCCGCCCTCAGGACGTGATACGCGGGAGTGAAGAAGGGCTCGGAATCGATGTCCATCGAGTTGCGCCGCCCCGCTCCGAAGTCGAGTCCGGCAAAAGAAGGCCACAATCCGTGAACGTGAAGGAGCAGGGCAAGGAGCCGGAACCTGAGGCCCAGGCCTGAGGCCGCCCGGCCACGAGAGGCCCACGGAACCATCGACGCGAAGAAGAAGCCTCGGAAGAGAAAACGGGCGACCGCGGGAGTCTCCGGCCCGGGGTCTTTGGGTTTCGCGACCGCGAACTCCCCCGTGAGCCTGACGTATTCCTCGAACTTCTCCGGCCCCAGCTTCAGGACCCGCTGCCGTGTCCAGTCCTCCACCAGCCCGGCGATCCGCCTGAGGTTCCGCCGCAGCGAGAAATCCGGTTCATGGAGATCCAGCAGGCGTCTCAGGATCCAACGAATGGATTCGAGCTGCTCGGAGTCGATTCGGACGCCGCGCACCCACTCGAGCGGGCGATCCTCTGAGGTGCCGGCCTTTCGCCACCGCGCCACCAGAGATCCAAGTTCCGGCTGTTGGACCTGCAGGGGAGAGCCATCGTTTCGGACCACCGTCGGACAACAGAAACTGGAACGGACGCGCGTATCGCCCGAGACCGCGTCGAACGAGAACGGGAACATCTGGCAGGTGAGCGGCTTGGCGCTTCCTCCAAGCTCCTCGTGGATCCGGCAGCGGTTCTCGGCGGAGAGAAATCCACAAACGCCATCGGATCGTTTCCTGATGCGAACAAGGCCGCCTTGCGCGAACTCGAAAGGCGAGGAGGCGGCGCCCGGTTCGGAGGCGTCGGTCTCCCGAAACCAGCGCGCCGCGGCCGCCGACTCGTATCGCCGCTTCTCCGCCTCGGTCACCACTATGTCGAATGCTCGACGGCAGCACTCGCCGCAACTGCGACAGGTGAAGTTCTGCTCGGTGTCGAAGATCAGCGCCATCCCAAGGCAAGGCTAATCTTCCGGGTCACTCATTGACGCGGCGGTGCGGTCCTTCTTAAACTAGGCGTTCGCCCTCGAACGCTGGGAGATCGTCCAACGGTAGGACATGCGGCTCTGAACCGTAGAATCGGGGTTCGAATCCCTGTCTCCCAGCCAGCGCCGTGAGGGCGCAGCCCTCACGGGCGCTGGCAGGTAGACACGTAGTCGGCGCCTTACTCCGTGCGGCGTCAAATCCCTGTCTCCTGCAACCACCCCCAGAGCCTAGCCCTCGCCGGCACTGGGAAGGTGCGGCGCTCGACCGTACCCTTCAGAGGGTATCCTCACGCGGGAGATGCTGACTGGGCTGATTCGATCGGGGCGTCGGGGCATCAAGAAGATCTTGGGCCCGATGCCCTTGTGGAAGAGCCGGCGGTCGCGTCTGTTTCGACCTGGACTTAGACCCTTCTTCCCCGCCCGAAACCCGGGAGGTCCAATGAAGTGCGCGGCCTGCGGCTCGGAATCTCCGCCGGCCAGCGAGCGCTGCACGTCCTGTCACCGATCTCTCCGCGTCGGCTCTGAGGGGACACTCTTTCCGCTTTGGTTCGTGGCCCTTCTCATCCTGGTCACGGGATCGACCTCTTTCTGGTTGGGTCGGGAGATCGGCCGCCCGCCCGAACCGAGACCAGGCCTGCCGAGGGCTGAACCCGGGTCCGCTTCCACCTCGGACGCCGGCCCCGCAGCATCGACTGCGGCCGATCCGTCGGAGACCGACTATCCCGCGAGTGACTCGGGCCAAACCTGGGCCATATTCACATCACCGGACCGTTTGACCAATCGTCCCCTCTTCGGGGCTCGGTTTGGGACCGCCTCGGGGAATCAACTGTTCAGCGTATTGTGCAGCGACGATCGGTCGGCCCTGGCCTTGCGACGCGGGCTGCTGCCCGCCAGCAAAGGGGCGGCCGGTGACGGGAACGGCATCGTTTCCACGATCGTCGTGGGCGAGAGAGTGGCTGCGCGTGAGGGTGGGCGGGTGGAGTTGACCTTCGACGATGGTCCCCCGGAACTCATCGAAATCTATCCCAAGCGCCCGGTTGAGTTTCTCCGACGCGTGGCCGGCAGCCGAAAGATCCAGACGACGGCAGGCGACTTCGACCCCGGAGTATGGGCCGGCGCCATCGAGCGCGTCCTGGAGGCGTGCAGATTCGAGAAGCGACCAAGGCTCGCGACCAGTCCGGGAAAGTCTCAGGATTAGTGGCCGAGTCCCGCCCACAAGGGACCTTTGAGGACCGTCTTGTGGCGAGGCGGAGGGGGGAAGAGACAGCCACTTGAAACCGGACTTGGAGATCGGCTAGGATTTTTTGAACCAAAGTAGGAGGCGTGGTCGTACGCCCACGAAAGCCTATGTTCAAGAAGATAGTCGCAACCCTCTTCGGCATTCTGGTGCTGGCGGTTTCCGGTTTCGCGGGCTTCGCCTTCCTGGCCAGGCCACTCGTCCGGCCCGCCCCAACCGTTTCCGCCGCCGCCACGCCCGAACGGCTGGCCCGGGGAGAGTATCTGGCCTGGGGATGCGTGGACTGCCATTCGAAGCGCGACTTCACTCGTTACTCCGGCCCGCCCATGCCGCCTTTTGGCGCCAGCGCGGACTGTTTTGACGAGGGCGTCGGCGTCCCTGGGAGGGTCTGCCCCCCTAACATCACATCCGACAAAGAAACCGGACTGGGATCATGGACGGACGGCGAGATCATGCGAGCGATCCGGGAGGGTGTTTCAAGGGACGGCCGCGCCCTGTTTCCTCTGATGCCGTACGGGGATTTCAGGCGTTATTCCGATGAAGACACCCTCGCCATCGTGGCCTTCCTCCGCACCCTTCCTGCGGTCGCGTACAAGGCGCCCGCTGCTCAGCTTGATTTCCCCCTCCCCGTGGTCATCCGCTTCCTTCCGAGACCGGTGGAGGGGTCGGTGGTCGCACCGCCCAGAACGGACGCGAGAGCCTACGGGCAGTACCTGACGTCCACATTGGGTTGTGTTTTTTGCCACACCACCGCCGACGCCCAGATGGCACCCATCCCGGGGAAGGAATTCGCGGGCAACAACGAATTCACTGGGCCGTGGGGCGTGGCGCGCAGTGCCAATATCACCCCTCATCCCGATGGCCTGGGTGACAAGACCAAGCAGAATTTCATTGGCCTCTTCCGTGCCTTCGGCAACATCGGAGAGACGTTGCCCAAGGGCGCGCCGAACACCATCATGTCCTGGGCGATGTACAACAAGCTGACCGATGAGGACCTGGGCACCATCTACGACTACCTGAAGATGCAAAAGCCCCTTTCCGGCGTGGTCGAGAAGTTCCCGAAGAGTCCGAAAGGCTGAGCCGGTTCGCTGGGTGTTGAGCCCTTCTTCGGAGGCCTGAAAGGGCCCGCAACCGGGCGAGGGCTTCAAGGCACGTAAAATCGGGTCTATGAAGAAGGATTCTTTCGGATCGCGCGCCAGACTCCAGACGAAGAGCGGGGACTTTTCGATTCACCGGCTGGACGCCCTCGAGAAGGCAGGAGTGGCGCCCGATCTGGAGCGACTTCCCTTCTCCATCCGCATCGTTCTCGAGGCCATCCTCCGATCGGTGGATGGCGAACTGGTTCACGACGAGGACGTGAAGAACCTCGCCTTGTGGAATGCGAAAGCCCCCAAGGACGTTGAAGTCCCCTTCATGCCCGCCCGCGTCATCCTCCAGGACTTCACCGGCGTGCCCGCGGTGGTCGACCTCGCCTCGATGCGCGCCGCCGTCAAGCGTCTCGGTCACGATCCACGCCGGGTCAACCCGCTGGTGCCGGTCGACCTCGTGGTCGATCACTCGGTTCAGGTGGATGCGTACGGTACTTCGGACGCGCTCGCCCAGAATTCGAAGCTCGAATTCGAGCGGAACAACGAGCGCTACGAGTTCCTCCGCTGGGGACAGAAGGCGTTCGACAACTTCCGAGTGGTCCCCCCCGCCACCGGCATCGTCCATCAGGTGAATCTCGAATATCTGGCCAAGGGCGTTCTCTCGAAGACCGAGGGCGGGGAGACCTTCGCCTTTCCGGACACCCTCGTGGGCACCGACTCGCACACCACCATGATCAACGGACTGGGCGTCCTCGGATGGGGGGTGGGCGGAATCGAAGCCGAAGCCGCGATGCTCGGCCAGCCCCTCTACATGGTGACGCCACAAGTGATTGGCATGCGTCTGGTCGGACGGCTCAGTGAGGGCGTCACCGCCACCGACATGGTCCTCACCGCGACCGAGGCCCTGCGCAAGAAGGGCGTGGTGGAGAAGTTCGTGGAGTTCTATGGCCCGGGACTCGACGGCATGCCTCTGGCGGATCGCGCCACCATCGCGAACATGGCGCCCGAATACGGAGCCACCTGCGGCTTCTTCCCGGTCGACGACGAGACCCTCCGCTATCTGCGCAACACCGGCCGGACCGAGGCCGAAGTCGATCTGGTCGAGCGATACATGAAGGAGCAAGGCCTCTTCCGGACCAGGACTTCACCCGAACCCGTATTCACCGACACCATCGAACTGGACCTTTCCACCATCGAGCCATCGCTCGCCGGGCCCAAACGGCCCCAGGACCGCGTGGCCCTGAAATCCATGAAGGAATCGTTCCGCAAGTCCCTGGTCGCCCCCGTGAAGGATCGAGGCTTCGGACTGGGCCCCGACGACCTGACTCGCACCGCCGCGGTCGAGATGAAGGGCGGCTCCAGCACGATCTCGCACGGCGCGGTCGCCATCGCGGCGATCACGAGTTGCACGAACACGTCGAACCCTTCGGTCATGCTGGGCGCGGGTCTGGTCGCGAAGAAGGCGGTGGCGAAGGGCCTGAACGTGAAGCCGTATGTGAAAACATCGCTCGCGCCCGGGTCCAAAGTCGTCACCGAATACCTCAAGAAGTCGGGCTTGATGGGCGATCTCGAGGCCATCGGATTCAACGTCGTCGGCTACGGTTGCACGACCTGTATCGGGAACTCAGGACCTCTGCCTCCCGCAGTGTCCAAAGCGATCAACGAGGGAAAACTCGTCGCATCGGCGGTGCTATCCGGAAACCGGAACTTCGAGGGTCGCGTGAACCCCGATGTGAAGGCGAACTACCTCGCCTCCCCGCCCCTGGTCGTGGCCTACGCCCTCGCCGGCACCACCGACATCGACTTCGCCAGCGAGCCGATCGGCCGGGACAAGGCCGGTGCGCCGGTCATGCTGAAGGACATCTGGCCGACCATGAAGGAAGTGGCGGATGCCGAGGCCTCCGTGACCGGCGAACTCTTCACCAAGAGCTACGCCGACGTCTTCGGCGGCAATCCCGACTGGAACGCCATTGCCGTAGCCGAAGGCGCTCTCTTCGATTTCAAGGAGCCCTCGACCTACATCCAGGAGCCGCCGTTCTTCCAGGGTCTGTCCATGGAGCCCCGGCCCCTCAAAGGCATCGAGGGCGCGCGCATCCTCGCCATGTTCTCGGACTCCATCACCACCGACCACATCTCACCCGCGGGCGATATCGCCGCGGCGTCCCCGGCCGGTGATTTTCTCAAAGCGCGCGGCGTCGAGAAGAAGGATTTCAACTCGTACGGCGCGCGACGCGGCAACGATCGCGTGATGGTGCGCGGCACGTTCGCGAACATCCGTCTCAAGAATCTGATGGTGCCGGGGGTGGAGGGCGGGGTCACCGTTTTCCAGCCCGGCGGCGAGCGCATGACGATCTACGATGCGGCGATGAAATACACCCAGGCCGGCACACCCCTCGTGATCTTCGCCGGCAAGGAATACGGCTCGGGATCATCCCGCGACTGGGCCGCGAAAGGCACGCTTCTCCTCGGCGTGCGCGCGGTGATCGCGGAGAGTTTCGAGCGCATCCACCGCAGCAACCTGGTGGGCATGGGCGTTCTCCCTATCGTCTTCAAGGATGGGCAGAACGCGGAGAGCCTTGGCCTGAAGGGCGACGAGTCGCTCTCGATCGGAGGCCTCGACGCCTTGAGCCTGGCGCCGCGCCAGACCCTCAAGGTGAAGGTGACCCGCGCCGACGGCTCATCCTCCTCGTTCGACGCGACCTGCCGGCTCGATACCGCGGTGGAAATCAACTACTACAAGAATGGCGGGATCCTGCAGACCGTTCTGCGCAAGATGCTCCGCTAGATCGTCCGGAGCGGGCCCTGCCCGAAGGACTCCTTCCCAACTCGACGAGGTCTCAACCCCATGCCCATCTCCATCACTTTTCTCGGCGCCGCGCGCACCGTCACCGGGTCCGCCTATCTGGTCGACTCCGGCCGGTCGCAGGTGATGGTCGACTTCGGGATGTTCCAGGGACGCAAGGAGATTCGTCAACGGAACTGGGTGGATCCGGAGTTCCCGGCCGTGCATGTCGAGGCGGTCGTTCTCACCCATACCCACCTCGATCACATCGGTCGTATTCCGCGGCTCGTGGCCAACGGCTTCAAGGGTCCGATCTTCTGCACTCCGCCCACCGTGGAACTGGCCGAGGTCCTGCTCAAAGACGCCGCCCACCTGCAGATGGAGGACGCCGAATACCTGAACCGCAAGGGCCTCACCTCGCACAAGCCCGCTCTGCCTCTGTTCGATGACCAGGATGTGGAGCGGGCCCTGAAGCTGTTCGTGCCCATCCCTCTTGGCCAACCCCACACCGCTGCGCCGGGAATCTCGTTCATGTTCCGTGAAGCGGGCCATCTTCTGGGTGCTTGCTCCATCGACATGACCGTGGAGGGTGCTACTCGAGGCGAATCGAGACGGATCCTCTTCTCGGGCGATGTCGGCCGGTACAACGCGGTCCTCGCCAAGGACCCGGACCCCTGCCCGGACGCGGACTACGTGGTGGTGGAGAGCACCTACGGAAACCGGCAACATCCCGTCACCTCGGTTCAGGAGCAACTGCAGACCGTCCTCACGAGGACTTTCGCGCGCCACGGTGTGCTGCTGATTCCGGCCTTCGCAGTGGGGCGCGCGCAGCAGATGATCTGGCTCATGGATCGGATCGTCCACGAACAGAAACTGCGCCCTTTCCCCATCTACATCGACTCGCCGATGGCGGTGGATGCGACCCGGATCTACGCCCGGCACGGAGAAGCCCTCAAGGATTCGCTCACCCTGGTGGGCGGCGAGAGCGTGCTCAACAGCCGGTGGGTGCGGCTCGCCCGCACCCGCGAGGAGTCCGAGGCTCTCAACAAGCTCAAGGGCCCGGCCGTCATCATCTCGTCCTCCGGGATGCTCTCGGGTGGACGGATCCTGCACCACTGCCGGGTTCGGCTGCCCCACCCCGAGAACACGCTGCTCATCACCGGGTACCAGGGCGAGGGAACCTTGGGACGACGCCTCATCGAGAAGGCCTCCACGGTCCGCATCCACAAGACGGAAGTCCCGGTTCTGGCCGAGGTCACCGACCTGAAGGGCCTTTCCGGGCACGCGGATGCCCGTGAACTTATGCGCTGGCTATCCGGTGTGAAAGCGGCGCCGAAGACCGTCTTCGTCACCCACGGTGAAGAGGACGCGGCCCTCACCCTGGCCGTGAAAATCAATGCCGAACGCGGTTTCAAGACGCACGTGCCTCGGCATGTCGAGCGCGTGATTCTCGACTAGACCGACCGATCGAAGCCATCGGGAAGGCCGCTAGACGATGACTTCGGGAATCACCGACGCCACTCGCCGGTTCGTGATCGGTCAGGGGGCGGTGCGGGGCGAGTATGTCCGGCTGCACGAGTCATGGCAGGCCATCCTGGCCCGGCGGTCCTACCCGGACCCCGTGATCGCCCTGCTCGGAGAATGCCTTGCCGCCGCCGCGCTCTTCACCTCGACCTTGAAAATGCTCCAGAGCGACGGGCGGCTCACCATCCAGATCCAGGGCGGAAATCCAGTGTCCCTTCTGATCGCGGAGTGCCGGGCCGATCTCACGGTTCGAGCGATGGCGAAGACGGGCGAAGACGCCGCCACGAGCCCGAGCTCCTCGTTGAGCGACCTCGCCCGCGGAGCCTCCTTCGCCCTGACCATCGATCCCGGCGGCCGCTACGACTCGTATCAAAGTCTCGTCCCCATGGAGGGCGTTTCGGTGGCGGGCGCTCTCAACGCCTACATGCAGCGCTCGGAGCAGATCGAGACTCAGTTCGCTCTGGCCGCGGACCGCCTGGTCTGCGCCGGACTGCTGGTGCAGAAAATCCCGCCGCAGGGAGGGAAACCCGAGACGGATGGCGACCCCGATACCTGGAATCGCATCCAGACTCTCACCGCCACGGTGACGCGGAAGGAGTTGCTGGAACTCGCCGACACCGACGTTCTTCATCGTCTTTTCCATCAGGAGGAGGTCCGTCTGCTGCCGGAACGCCCCGTGACCTTCGTCTGCCGATGCTCAAGGGAACGGGTGGCCGGGATGCTGAAGGTCCTCGGCCGCGACGAGATCCAGGGTCTGCTCGCGGACCGGAGGACGATCGATGTCGATTGCGACTTCTGCGGGCAGCGCTTCACCCTCTCCGCGGAAGAAGCCTGGTGCGCGCTCGCCCCCTGAAGCGGCGCGGACCAGGGAGTCCAAGAGGGGCAGCTAGGGCCGCGTTTCCTTGAACGTGTCGCATTGATTGGGGTCCCCGGTCTGAAGGCCCCGACGCAGCCAGAACTGCCGCTGCTCCCCGGATCCGTGCGTCCACGATTCGGGGCGCACCGAACCCTGGGTCATTTCCTGGATGTGATCGTCCCCGATCGCCGCCGCCGCCCGCATTCCCTCTTCGAAATCGCCCGGTTCGATGATCTTGCTCTCCCGATTGGCGCGATTGCCCCACACCCCGGCGAAACAGTCGGCCTGCAGTTCCAGGCGAATCGATAGCGCGTTGGCCTGCTCTTCGTCTCCCCTTTGCTGGGCCGAACTCACTTTCTCCGAAACGCCGCGCAGGTTCTGGATGTGGTGCCCCACTTCATGAGCGATCACATAGGCCTGGGCGAAATCGCCGGGCGCGCCGAACCGCCTGGTCAACGACTGGAAGAAACCGGGATCGAGATACACCTTGCGATCGGCCGGGCAGTAGAACGGGCCCATGTCCGCCGAAGCGGTGCCGCAACCGGAACGGACCGCCTGCGAGAAGAGAACCAGGGGCGGTTCCTCGTAGGGCTCGTTCATCTCCGCGAAGATTCCCTTCCAGGTCTCCTCGGTGCTCTTGAGGACGATGCCGGCGAATTGGCCGATCTGGTCCTTCGCCGGACCCGACGCCGCGGGCGACTCCGGCGCGGGTGCTGCCTGCTGAAAGGCCCCCAGGAGTTGGAGAAAGGTCCGGGGATCCTGGCCGGTGAAGTATGAGAGAGCCAGCACGAGAAGAAGGCCGCCGCACCCGACGCCGGCCGGGCCGCCTCTCATCCTCTGGCCGCGCCGGTCCTCGACGTTGGTGCTTTCCGCCTGTCCTTCAAGTCGCATGAAGCCTCCGTGGCGTCCCCAACCCGGGAGCGCGAGAACGCAATGCTATCGCGAGCGCCTCCCGCGATGCCGCCGTGGGGAAGCACGTAAAGTGGCGGTTGCGAATGACCGAGTTGTGTTCCATCTGTCTGGCCGCGCGCGCCTCCCAGACCCCGCCCCCTGAACTCGAGGCCCTGATTCGAATCAACCTGCCCTGGCTCGACGAGCAGGTGGATTGCTGCGCCCCCTGTGCACGCCGTTTTCGCCGGGCCCTCTGGTACTTTCGAGCGGCCGGGATGGCGGACGGTTCGACCTCGCCGATTCTGCCCACCGCCCTCCGTTTGGGCGCGTCCCCCCGCTATCGGGGCAGGGGCGTCACCATCGCGTTCCTGGACGCGGGTTTCTACGCCCATCCCGATCTGGTCACGCCGAAGGATCGCATCCGCGAGTACGTGGACGTGACCCGCGCGGGTTCGCGGCGGGAAGACCTCGACGATCCCCGCGACGCCGGCTGGCACGGCATGATGACGTCGGTGGTGGCGTGTGGAAACGGCGCTCTCTCTCGGGGTCTCTATCGCGGAATTGCGTCCGAGGCCGAGGTCGTTCTCGTGCAGTGCGGAACCGCGCGGCGCGTGTTTCACCACGACATTCGCCGGGGTTTCGACTGGATCCTGGAGAACCGCCAGGCCCACAACATTCGGATCGTGAACGTCAGCGTGGGCGGAGACTACGAGGCAAGTTACCTCGAGGACCCGATCTGCGAGGGGGTGGAAAGGGCCACCCGCGCCGGGATTCTCGTGTGCTCCGCGGTGGGGAACGCGGGCTATTCGCCCCGGCATCCGGTCCTGCCTCCAGGATCGTCGCCGTCCGCCCTCTCCGTGGGCGGACTGAACGACCGCAATCGGCTCAGCCGCTTTGGCCTGACCCCCTATCAATCGAGCTACGGCCCGACCATAGACGGCCTGCAGAAGCCGGAGATCGTGGCCCCGAGCATCTGGGTGGCGGCTCCCCTGCTTCCCGGCACCGTCACCGCGCAGCAGGCTGGTCTTTTCTCGCTGCTGATGCGAACCGAGGATTCACAACTCGCCGCGGTACTCGATCAGCACGAGGGCATCGACGAGACGCTCGATGCGGCCGGGCGTCTCACCGCCCCCCAGCTCCGACAACTCGTCTCGATGAAGGTTCACGACCAGAACGTGATCTCCGAGTCCTACAAGCATGTGGACGGGACCAGCTTCGCTTCTCCCATCGTGGCCTCGATCGCCGCCCAGATGATCGAGGCCAACCCATCACTGACCCCACTCGGGATCAAGGCCATCCTGACCCGAACCGCGCGGCGGGTCGGCGAATTGAGACCCGAACAGCAGGGGTTCGGCGTGGTGGACCCGCGGGCCGCCCTGGCCATCGCCCTCGCCTTTGGCCGGAAGGAAGAACGAGCTCATGGAAGAGGCGGGCGGCGGGCGGAGGTGAGGACACGAAGGCCCGTGGTCCTGCCCTCGCGAGGAAGCTACGGGAGCTGAATCCGGATCACCGCGGCAGCGAAAGCCAGATCATCGCCCTCGTCCCCGCGTCGCTTCTTCGTGGCCTTTAGGCAGAACTCGTTTTCCCCGGCTCTCCAGAACCGCCGCGGAGCGATGAAGGGAACCTCGGTCCACGCCGCGGGCAGCGCGGCCTCGGTAAGGGTGTGACCGTTCAAGCTCAGGGTGAGTCGCTGGCCTTCGATACGAGCGGGGGCTCGCGCCAGGACGAACCCGCGCAGATCGAAGGGCTCACCCAGGGGGATCACGAGGCACCCTTGTGGGTGGAGCAGATAGCGAAAAGCGGAACCGTCATCCCACCATTGCACGCCTGACCAGCCCTTCCGCAGGAAGCGAGGTTCCAGGTTCGCGAGGTCGAAGTCGCCGCCTGGCCGGTAGTTCTCGTAGGTAAACAAACCCACGAAGGCCTTGTAGATGACCGCCCGTGCTGGAGACCCAAGAGGTCCGAGCGTGGCCTCGATCGCGCGACGAGACTGCCCGACCTGAAGTCGGGCCAGGTCGTCGAGAGGAAGAACGGCATTGGCCCGTCCGTGGCGGCGGAGGTCGATCAGCGAGACATTCCACAAAACCGCGGCCGAAAGTGCCACCCCCGGAAGGGCCAGGGGATTCCTCGAAAGGAGAGGTCGCGCGCGGGAAAGCAGCCCCGCCAATCCGAGGGCGAATAGCGGCACCACCAGGTCAAAGCGGCGGGCGCCGAAGGCATCGGAGCCATTCCAGTCCGCAACACTTCCATTGAGAAAGGCCGTGAAGGAAAAGATGACCAGGGAGGCCAGGGCGTACGCGCGGAAACCCTGGAGGCCGGTAACGAGTCCGAGCAGTCCGAGGAGAAGCGCTGGATGGCCGTTGAAGAGGCCGTGGTCCGCGGACAGCAAGACGTCGAGCGTGTGCCGCCCCGTCCAGTCGACGAAACCGCGGCCCTGGGGGATGGTCACGAAGGAGCCATACAGCACCTTCCACGCCACGAGTTGGGGCGAGAAAACCGCCAGGGCGGCGACCGCGGCCATGGCGGCCGTCCGCCATCCCGCGCGGGAGCGCCACAAGCCTGCGGCCACGAAGAGGGCCAGGGCCGCCGACTGGGTTCGACAAAGCATGGCAAACCCGAGGCCAATGCCGGCGGCCACCCAGGCGCGGCGGCGGCTCTCCTTTTCGGCGCCCAGAGTGAGGGCCAGGGTCATGGCGGCGGCCCCGAAGGTCAAGCCATGGGACATGAGGGGCTCGAGAGCCGCGTAGAACAGTATGGGCGAGGCGCCGACCGACGCGAGAACGGCGATCCACGCCTCCGTCTTCCCGAAGGGAGAAGTGAGACTTCGGGCCAGCATGAAGATTCCCGCGAGCGCGATGATGAGCGTGGTCGCGGCTGCCGCGGCATAGTAGGGCGCTCCGAGCCGCATGGGGTCGGTCGGCCCTCCGGTGAGGGCGAGCCACAGGTGGGTCAGCGCCACCGCGGGCATCCAAATGAGGCCAGGACCCACGGGCATGGGGTTTTGCTCCAGGCCCGTGGTCGTGGGGGCCGAAGCCGCGAAACCCAGGCGCGCCCACTGGTTCTTGAAGTCGAGATCGTGATCCACCAGGAGCGAAGACGTGTAGCCAAAGTAGGAGAGGGAATCGGCGCCGATGGAAAAGCCGGCCAGCGCAGGCACGGCACTGACCAGGGCCAGCACGGGCAGAAAGACGCGCGAGGGCTCCCTAACGAGCGCGAGGCCGGCGAGGGCAAGGGCGGGCCAGATGAGGACTCTTAGGCGCGGGTCAACCAGGGCCAGAAGACTCGCCGCGGCGGAAAGCGCCCCCGTCACTTCACGCGCACGCCACCTTGACCACGAGCGGCACGCTCTGAAGCGGGGTGATGTTCGATCGTTGCGCCTTCATCGCCGAATCTCCGGTTCCTTCTGTTCTTCCTCGTCCTCTTCGCCTACCTCACGCGTGAGCCAGGCCGCGCGCACCGGAGGGGGCATCTTCGAATTCGCGCCGCGCACCGAGCGCCAGACGATTTCATTCAGGAGCAGGTCGGGCGCGCGATCGGCTTCGGCGAGATTCATCTCGGCCGACTCCTTCGCCCCCCAGGCTCGCGGATCGTTCATCTCGGTGACATCGACTCGAGGAGGGAGGGCCTGATAGGGGGCCGGGTTGGGCGTGAGCGCGAAGGCGTTGTAAGCGGGCGTCGCCGCCGCGTCGTACTGGGAAAGGGGCTCGAGCCCCAGGATCAGCTCCATGGTGCGCAGGAAACCGGACGTGGCGTAGAGAGTGCGGTCGACGAAGCCCTTGCGCTGGGTGTAGGGGCTGATGATGAAACCCAGGGAGCGGTGGGCGTCGACGTGATCCGAGCCATTCTGGGCATCGTCCTCGAGAACGAAGATCGCGGTCTCTTTCCAGTACCGGCTCTTCGAGATGGCTTCCACCAAACGGCCGAGGGCGTGATCGTTCTCCGCGATCATGGCCCGGGGGGTCTTGGAGCCCGGCCGGGTTCCCGCGGTGTGATCGTTGCCGAGCCTCACGATGTTGAGACGGGGCAGTCTCCCGTTCCGTTCAAACTCCTGGAACTCCTCGAGCCACACGTCGATGCGCTGGTTGTCGGGGATGCTGAGGTTATAGGGCGGGTAGGTGGGATGCACATGGTCCTTGAGGCCGGGCACCGATCCATTGAACGGGGGTTTCATGTCCGCGTCGTCCCAGGGGATTTCCGCGCCCGGGATCGAGAACTCACCGTAGCTTCGGTACGACACACCCTTGCGCGCCGCGGCATCCCAGAGGTAGCCCCGCGGCCCGGCCGCCAGATTTCCATACTGATTCCGCATGGCGCCGCCGCCCTCAGAGAGGTACCGCCCTTCGCGCCGGCCGTAGTTCATCGGCCAGATCTTCTCCACCGCATCGGTGGCCCAGGCCCCGGTCGAAAAAGCGTGACCGTCGTAGCTCACCTCGGCATCGACGTAGAAATTGTCGAGGAGCACGAACTGCCGCGCCAGGGCATGCGCGTTGGGGGTGATGTTTTCTCCGAAGATCGTGAGCGACGGGTCTCCGTTGCCCTGCGGCAGGTCGCCCAGCACCTGGTCGTAGGTCCGGTTCTCCCGAATGACATAGAAGACGTGCTTGATCGGCGAGGGCGCCCCCACTCGGCGCGGAATGACCGAGCGCAGAGGCGCCTTCACCGGCGCAAGCTGAGACTTGCCGGTGTCCGGGGTCACGAAGAGCGCGGTCGCGGTGTACTCCTTCAGCTTGGCGGGACCCGGCGTGTCGAGGGTGGTTAGAGACCCCCAGAGCATGGCGCCGATGTACTCGGGACCCAGGTTGAGTCCCGGCTGCCGACCACGTGGGTTCGCCGCCGAGGCGAGGCCCTTGCCAGAGAGGATGAAGATCTTCGATCCGTCCTTCGAGTAGCGAACTCCCGTGGGATACCAACCGGTGGGAATGAATCCCTCGACCTCGCCCTTGCCGTCTTCCTCGATCTCGATCACGACCACGGTGTTGTTGTCGGCATTGGCGACGAGCAGGGTCTTCCCATCGGGCGACAGGTCCAGCGCGTTTGGAGTGCTTCCCGGAGGCATGCCGGGAAAGGGCGCGATGCTGATCTGCTCGGTCGCATGGCCCTGGGCAAGATCGATGTTCCACACCGCGTTGGTATTGGCGCAGGCCACGAACAAACGGGAACCGTCCTTGGAAAACGCCATGGCATTGGGATGCTCGCCGACCTCGATCTCCTTCTTCAGGGAAAGGTCCTTGGCATTGAAGACCAGGACCTTCGCACCTCCCCACAAAGAGAGATAGACGGTCCGGGAGTCTGCCGAAACCAGCACGGTGTAGGGCTCAGCCGGGAGATCGATCGTCTTCGCCACCGCCCGTGTCTCCAGGTCGACCGCGTGGAGCTTCTCGCCCAGAACGTGGACGACATAGAGCCGTTTGCCGTCGGGTGCTGTCGCGAGGCCGCCGACGAAGCTGTCGTTCGCTGGCTTGGGAAGAGCAAGGTCGCCAATTTTTTTTAGCTTGGCCTGGTCCCAGGAGAACTCATCGACTCGATTCTGGGCGGAGCCCGAGGAGTACAGGCGCTTGCCGTCCGGGTGGAAGGCCAGCCCCAGCCAAGCCGACTCCAGCATGACTCGATCTCGTGCGATCTGTTTGGTGAAGTCGTAAACAACCAGATTGGGCTGGGTGTAGCCATTGTTCGTGACGACGACGTGATCACCATCCGGGGTGAGCACCATGTTCATGGGCAGATCGCCCACCGTGAAGTGCTGACCCACCGGAGAAATGCGCCAGCCATTGGGCAGAAGCGTCACCCTGGGCTCTTTGACCGGTTGCCTCGCCGCCGCTGGGGATCCGTTGGCCTTTGCGGCGACGATCGGTTTTGGGGGGGCCGAGGACTGCGGTGCAGTGAAGGCGCTGGTCGAGCGGATGATCACGGCCAGGGCGCAAGCGACCGTCTTTTGCTCAGTTCTCATGAATGCTCTTCTTCTCGCAATATGGACGCGTTCTCGCGCAGGCTGGTGGCCACGCGGCGCAGGGTCACCACCGATCGGGCAAGCGGCGGCGAGAGTGGTTTTACCGACTTCAGCCAGTCCATCAGGGACGGGGACACCGTGGCCAGCTCCCGAAGCTGTTCGGCCACCTGGGCGTACTCCGGATCCTTGGGAATCTTCTCGAGCGCTTCATCGATCTCGTTGGCCAGAGTTTCGAGCGACTCGGCGACTACACTGCGACGCGGCGCGGCGGCGTTTTCGGCTTTCTCATTTCCCTGGTCAGGAGCCGGTTCGGCCCTCTCCTCCTGGGTCAGCAACTTCGACGCGCCATCGAGGCGTTTTGCCACCTCTGAGACGGTGGCGAACGAGATTACTGCGGCCCGAAGGGATTCGGTCAGCGCCGGCTGGACCCTCGCAAACTCGACGAGGGGTGCGGCCAGGGGCTCGTAGTCTTCGGCGGTGGGGAACTGCATGAGCGATTCGGTCAGTCGTTGATTCGCATCCTGGAGCGTGGCCGCGGTTTCGCCCAACGCCCGCGTGGCCGAATCGATCCGCGGAACCGAGTCTTTCGCCGACTCGAGAGACTCCAGGAGCCGCGGCCCGAGCTGGGCGAAGGAATAGATGTGCTCGGCCAGGGGTTCGAAGTCGGCGGCCCTCGGGATCTCGGCGATCAGCCCTTCGAGCCTTTCCACCAGCGCAGGCAAGCGGGACATCGCGTCGGTCAGACGATCATCGACAGGGGCGGAGCCGGAAGCGGCCCGCGGGGTTCGTTTGCGGGGAGGCTTCGCAGACGAGCTCGGGTCAAGGAGTGAACTCGGTTCGCTCGGCTCGAAGAGGTTGGCGGGAGGAGTGTTCTTCCGGGAGGCCATCGGGCAGGAGCTTAGCGTCAGGACTTCTCGCCTTGGTGAGGCCGTCCGGAAGTTTTCGCGTCACTCTCCCGACGGGCGCGCCCCTGGTTCGGCGGCCGCGGTCACCCGGCTTCGCCCCGCTGCATGGCGAGGATCAACTCATCGAGCAGCTCGTACCCTGCCTTCATGCCCTCGGCCATCCCGGTGCGGAAAGCGCCGTCTCGAGCCTCCTTCGACGAGTAGAGAACGGTCCCGGTCAGCGTGGTCCTGCCATCCTTCTCGGTGAGAAGCGTGGTGACCGTGGTCTCACCACCCGTCCAGTCCTGATCGAACAGTTCGACATGGACGATCCTTTCGGGCGAGAGGATCTCCGAGTACACGCCCCCCATTCCCATCTCCGTGCCGCTGGACTTCCGCCACACGTAGCGGAAGCGACCTCCGACCCGGAAGTCGATCTCGCACACCGGCATGGTCCAGCCGGGGGGGCCCAACATCCAGCGTCTCAGGAGGTCGGGGCGGCTCAGGCAGTCGAAGACAAGATGGCGCGGTGCATCGAAGTCGCGGGTGAAGACCAGTTCGCGGTCCGAAGGGGTGGAGAAAATGAGGGTGGGGTTCATTTTTTGCCTCCTGTGGATCTCTTCTCTCTTGCCTTCAGTTCTTCCAGAACGGCGTAGGCCGGATTCGCTCCGGCCGAAGCGAACGGGGGGGCGGGGGCAAGGCAGGCGTTCCGTCATCCATCGCGGACCCCCCGCCTAAACGAGAATTGGCTCCCCAGGTAGGATTCGAACCTACAACATTTCGGTTAACAGCCGAACGCTCTACCATTGAGCTACTGAGGAACGAGACATCTGTTCGTCGCGCCGGGGCGGCTTCGGCGACGGGCCGGGATTATAGCGCGGCCTGCACGGGCGGCCACCCGAAGGCCCCCATGATCGGCGGCGGGGCCCCGATCAGGACTGTGGCACGAGCTTGTCTCCGAGGTCTCCGCGCAGCGTGCGAGCCATCGAGGGCCGGGCGAGGAAATCGTGGGGAAAGCCCAGATCGATCTTCGAAATCCCGTCCAGGCGCGCCAGCATCTCGGGGGTCAGGACGATATCGACGGCGCCGAGCGAATCCTCGAGTTGAGCGGCCGTCCTTGCCCCGACGATGGGGATGGTCCCCCTGGCCCCGCGGCCCATGGCCCACGCTATCGCCACCTGGGCGGACGACCGGCCGAGTTCCTTGGCCACCGCCGACACCTCCCCCGCGATCTTCATGTTGCGGTCGGAGAAGCGGTGCCGATTGGCGGCCACGCGTTTCGAATCCGGGGTCTCCCAGCCGACCGAATACTTCCCCGAGAGCACACCGCCGCCGATCGGGCCCCAGGGAGTGACCGCGAGACCGAGGGCATCGGCCATGGGCAGCAATTCCCGCTCGGGCGTGCGCTCGATCAGGCTGTACTCGATCTGAAGCCCGACGAAACGACTCCAGCCGCGAAGCTCGGCCAGGGTATTCGCGCGGGCCACCTGCCAGGCCGGAGTGTCCGAGACCCCGACATAGATGACCTTCCCGGCCCGGACCACATCGTCCAGGGCCCGCATCAACTCGTCCGCGGGCGTGATGTGATCCGCGACATGCACCCAATAGAGGTCGATCCGGTCGAGATCGAGCCGTTGCAGCGAGGCCTCGATCGCGTGGACCAGGTTCTTCCGCGAGTTTCCCCAAGCGTTGATGTCGTCGAAGCGGGTCGCGATGGAGTACTTCGTCGCGACCACGAATTTATCGCGGTCGCTCTTCACGAATTCGCCGACGAAGCGTTCCGACGTGCCCTTGGTGTAGACGTTCGCGGTATCGATGAAGTTGCCGCCCGCCCTGGCGAAGACATCGAACTGTCGCCGGCTTTCCTCCCTGGAGGCGCCAAAGCCCCAGTCCTCACCGAAGGTCATGGTTCCGAGACAGAGCTCGGACACCTTGAGGCCGGAGCGTCCGAGAGTGCGATATCTCACTATCGCTTCTCGCCCATCGACAGGGGATCCATCGCCGCCTTGACCGCCTCGACCTTCACCGCCTCCAGTTCCCTCCCCAGATCGCCGAAGCGCTCATAGGCATCCCGGCCCGGCTTCTGGTCGGCCTGGCCGAGCATGCGCGCCACCGCCGCGAACTGATCGATCAACATCGGTTGAGGATAGGCACCCCCCGCGGTCTGGATCCTGGCGATCACCGCGTCGAGCTCCTTGAGTCGGGCCGGGCCCGCCGGAGTCTTGTCGGCCTGGATCTTCGTCCGGGCTTCGGTCAGTCTCTGGAGCACGGCCCGCGTTTCCGTCACCTTTTCCCGGATTTCGAGAAGCAGCTTCGTCTGTTCGTCGATCACGGCGTCGGTCACGCCGTCCCTGGCCAGGCGGGGATCGGAAAGGACCTTGAGCGGACGCTCCTCCGAGAAGGCGCCCAGGGAGAGCCTGACTTTGTAGTCTCCGGGGGTCACCATCGGACCTTGAAAGCTCGGGAATCCGGGGACGCCGTTGTGGCGAAGGTCCCAGACGAAGCGATGGGCGCCGGCCTTCGAGGAAAGACGGGGTGGGCCTGCAGGGCGCGTCTCCGGCGCCCGCATGCCCTGGCTCGTTTCCGCAGTTTGGGAGGGTCCGCTCCCGAATGAACGAATCACCACTCCCGTCGAGTCCATCACGTCAAGCCGGAGGTTCTCGGTCGCATCGACCTTGAGCGCATAGTCGAGGATGGCCCCCGGCTCGATGAACTGCGGGTCGGCCGGTCCCGTCATCACGTCATAGCGGAGCCGATAAGCGGGCGGGGGTTCGAGCAGGGCGACCGCCGCGCGGGCATCGACCTTCGCCAGTTGATGCAGGGCGACCACGTTGTCGAGAATCCACACGCCGCGCCCCATGGTCGAAAGAACGAGATCGCCGCGGAAGACCTTGAGATCCGTCACCGGCGTTGCCGGGAGGTTGAGCTGGAAGCTCTGCCAGGTCTTCCCGCCGTTTAGGGAAACGAACATTCCGAATTCGGTCCCCGCGTAGATGAGTCCCTCGCGCCCCGGGTCCTCGCGGGCCACCCGGGTCGGGTGGTCGCCGGGAATCCCGTTCTTCCCGTCGGTGAGCAGAGTCCAGGTGGCGCCGTAGTCGTCCGTCCGATAGATGTACGGCTTGAACTCGCCCAGCAGCGTTCGGTAGTACGAGACCAGGGCCGAGCCCTTCCGGTGCGGGGAGTCGTCGATCGACTGGATTCGTCCCATGGGCGGCATGCCCTTGGGCGTGACGTTGGTCCAGGTCCTGCCCTGATCGCGCGTGATTTGAACGAAACCGTCGTTGGTGCCCACCCAGATCACGCCCTTTTCCAATCGCGACTCTTCGATCGCGTAGACGGTCGAATAGATCTCCTCGCCGGTGATGTCTCGCGTGATCGGCTCGCCGGAGATGCCCTGGGTGCCGGGCGGGCGAGCGGTGAGATCGGGAGAGACGGTGTCCCAGGTCTGGCCGCCGTCCGCGGTGCGATGCAGGACCTGCGAGCCGAAGTAGATGACGTTCGGATCGTGGGGTGAAATCTCGAACGGCGTGATCCGCTGCATGCGATACCGGATATCGCTCGCCGCATGCCCATAACGGTTCTGTGGGTAGACCCAGTAGCTCTGCTCCTGACCCGTCTCCATGTTCATCCGATAGAACTCGCCCTTGCAGACGCCAAAAACGATATGCGGAGCGCCGGGCTTGGGCTTCACCGGACCAGTCTCGCAACCGGGCCCCGGGACCTGCATCATCAGCGCATTGTCATAGGTGTGCGAGAAGGGCGGCCGGCTCGTGAGAATGATGGGCCAGCCGGTGTCCTGCTGGGCGCCGTACAGGCGATACGGAAACTGGTCGTCGGTCTCGATCTGATAGATCTCCGCGGTGGGCTGGTTCATCTGAGACGACCAGGTCAGGCCGCCGTTCATAGTTACATTGGCCCCTCCGTCGTTGGACTGAACCATGATGTCGGGGTTATCCGGATTGATCCACAGCGAGTGATTGTCGCCGTGAGGCGTGGTCCCGGTCTTGAAAGTCCGGCCTCCGTCGGTGGACTTGAAGAAGCCCTCGTTGTTCACGAAAACGATGTCGGGGTCTACCGGATGGGCATGCACGTTCGTGTAGTAGAAAGGCCGCCGCAGAAGGTTGGGATCGTTGGACTGGCGGGTCCAGGTTGCGCCCGAATCGTCGGTGCGATACAAGGCGCGCTCATCCCCGGGTGCTTCGACCAGCGCGTAGACGCGCTTCGGATTCGCAGGGGAGATGTCGAGATCGATCTTGCCAATGAGGCCCGCGGGCAGGCCGCTCGAAAGTTTCGTCCACGTATCGCCGCCATCCGTGGTCTTATAGATTCCCGCTCCGCCCCGGGCCTCGCTTCCGCTGATGATGGTCCATGGCTTGCGCTGTCCGAGCCAGAGCGCCGCATAGAGCTCATTCGGATTGGCGGGATTCATGACCACGGCCGAAGCGCCCAGTGTCTCATTCACGAAGAGGACCTTCTTCCAACTGCGGCCGCCGTCTTTGGATCGGTAGACCCCCCGCTCGGGGTTCGGCGCCCAGGCGATGCCTTGCGCACCGACGTACACGATCGCTGGATTCGTCGGATGGACCCGGACGTCGCTGATCTGACCCACGTCGGTGAGACCAGCGGGCGCCCAGGTCATGCCCGCGTCGTTGGAGCGATAGACGCCCTTCCCGAGGATGACGTTGCTGCGAATGCCATCGCTGCCCGTGCCCACGTAGACGATGTCGGGATTGGATTCGGCGACCTCGATCGCTCCGATCGAACCCGTGGGAAGAAAGCCATCGGTGATGGGCCGCCAGGTGACCCCGTAGTCGGTGGTCTTGAACGCGCCGCCACCGGAGGAACCGAGGTAGAACGTCCCGACGTGCCGGCGATGACCGGTGACGGTCGTGACCCGGCCTCCCCGGGACGGGCCGACCATCCGGTAGCTCAAGCCTCCGAAGAGCCTCGGCTCGATGGTTGGGTTCGCCGCGTCCTGAGCGAGGACGGAGGTCCCTGGGCCGCCCAGGGCGGCGAGAAGAATGGCAACGAGAGACCTTCGCCTGAGAGTCATTTGTTCTCCTAAGTGGATGGTCGAACCGGGGCGCCGCCCCTCGGCCCGTGAAAGGTAGAGGCTCTCAGCGCTCCTTGAGGCTGAGGGGGACGGAGGCGCCCGCCGATAACAGGAGACTGACGCCGTCTTCGACCGAAAGGTCGGTTTCCACCACGTCCTCCCTCGGAAGAATCACCACATCTCCCACATAGAGATGATTGGTGGGGATATAGACGGTCAGCACATCGTGAGTGACGCCGTCGCGCAAGGTGAGTTTGAACGAGCCGGTCACGAAGCCTGGAGTGGTCCGGCCGGGCAGGCGGGCCAGGACGAAACGCTGAAAAGCATCCTTCGATTCCGGTCCCCCGAAACCGGACAGCACCTTTTTGGTGGTGCCGTAAACGGAGCCGACGACGGGCACCGCATCCAGAATCGCTCCCGCCCCGTCGAGCAGGCGCTTGAGCGGTCCGGCCGAGAAAAGCAGGCCGGCGAGGAAGACGGCGGCGAGGGTGACGAGAAACCCGAGACCCTGGATGTCGCGCCCCAGAAGAAGGTTCGCGAAGGGATGGGCCAGGCCATCGAGGTAGGAGAAAAGCCACCACAACGCCTTGACGGTGATAACGATCGGAACCAGAACGACGAGCCCGCCGACGAACGTGTTCCGCAGGCGAGTGGTCGGACTCATCGAAGTTCGCGTCTGCCCGAAAGGCAACTCCCCGACATGGGACGGCTTCTCAGGGCTGCTTCATGGCAAGGCTGCTGCGGAACCGCTCGCCTTTTTTCGATAGCGCTTCGACATCCATCACCCAGGCACTGGTGCTCGCGACCCAGATGCCGGGAATCTCGGCCACCATGGGGCGCTGGCCAACCTTGACGTTGTCTTCGCTGATTCTCACCTGCGGATTCGAGATGTCACCATTGCGGGTGATCCTGACCGCGAGGCTGTCGAGTTTCGCGTCATTCTTCGCGTCGTTCTTCAGAAAGATCCGAACCCGGAAGGGACCTCCGGGAATCAGCGGGTTCGGCGCCACCTCGAACTCGAACTTGCCGGAAAAATCCGTCAGTTCCACTTCGAAGCCGGTGGCCTTCTTCGCCCCGGGCGCGGCGGCGATCCGGGTGCGGGCGGTTACAAACTCCCGGGCTTCCGGAACGGGAGCGGCCACCGTGGGCGCCGGAGGCGGGGTCTGAACCGCCGCCACGGTCGGCGCGGTCGCAACCGTTCCACCCGGCAGGGGTCTCAAGGCGGCCGTGGGAAGGGGCATCGCGGATGAGGCAGCCCGGGGCGGAGCGGCCGGGGTTGTGGTCGCACGCGCCGCCCGCGCCGCCTCTCGCTCCTTGCCCTCGATCACTCGTCGCGCCCGGTCATAGGCATCGCGCGCCTGCAGGAAGGTCTGGGTCGCGGCGGTGAACTGGCGGACCTTGAGGCTTTCCTCGGCCGTGGCGGCGAAGGTCTCGCCCTCACTGTAGGCCGGATCCTGGGCGGCCCCTGGCCTCGCCATAGCGAGCGTACGCGCTTTGCCCATGTCGGCTCGTGCCGCCGCGGCTCGAGCGGAGAAATTCGCGTTCAACTTGCTCGATAGTTCTGCGACCACCGGATTCTCGGGATCCCGCGCCATGACCCGTTCGAGAGCGGCCGAGGCTTGCGCAGCGTCACCGCGCGCCACCGCGTCACGAGCCGCCGCCACCGAACTCTCGATTTCCCGGGTGGCGCTTTCCGCTTGCTCGCGGATTCCCAAGGCCTCGGGATTGTTGGGTTCGAGAATGAGGATGCGCTTGGTCTGCTCGATCGCGCCCTTGTAGTCCTTGTCGTCGAGGACGCGCCGGGCCAGATCCAGTTGCGTTTCCACCAGATTCGCGGTCAGCTTGTCGATGTTGGACTGAGCCACGTTGCTTCCACCCTGCCGGTTCAGGAGCCCGTAGCCGATGAAAGCCAGGAGCGCGAGGGCTCCAAGAACGCCCACAATCAAGATGGGGTTGGTCGACTTCGGAGGGAGGCTCGTGGGGATGGAATTCTGGGCGTCGGCTCCCGCCAGGACTCGGCCAGGCGCCTTCGAAACCGACCCCTTGAAACGGCCACTGGTGTAGGGAGCCGAAGAAATTGCCGCCGAAGGAGGCACCGATCCGGGGCCGGGGCGGCCGTAGGTCCTGAAGGGCGCCGGCTTTTGCGTCCCGGTGACGCTGGCCGCGGGATTTGACGAAGCAGGGGGAGTGGCGGCAGGGTTCGCGGGCGGGATTGCGGTCGTGGTTTCGCCGCTTTCTTCGTACTCGACCACGTCCGGATCTTCACCATAGCGGAAGGCCCGAATGGCGTCTCGGAGGGCGCCCGCGTTCGCGAAGCGGTCATCCACCTGCTTCGCCATCGCTACCTCGATGATCGTGACGACGGCGTCGGGGAGCCGGGAATCCCACTGCCTGGGCGGTGGCGGATCGCGATGCACCACCTGATAGAGCGTGGCGTGGACGGACTCCGCGTCGAAGGGCTTGCGGTTGGTCAGGAGTTCGTAGAAGACGGCGCCGGCCGAGAACACGTCGGATCGGGCATCGACCCGTTCTCCCATGACTTGTTCCGGCGACATGTAGTTGGGCGTGCCCATGACCACGCCCGTCTTGGTCAAATCGGAACTGCCCAGCCGGGCCAGACCGAAGTCGAGGATCTTCACCTGCCCGTTCGGCTGCACATGGATGTTCCCCGGCTTGAGGTCGCGATGAATGACCTCCCGACCATGAGCGTAGGCCAGACCGTCCGCCACCTGTTCCATGATGTCTAGCTTCTGATCGAAGGTGAGCTGACCCTTGGTGATCAGTTCCTTGAGATCCTTGCCCTCAAGGAGCTCCATGGCCATGTACAACTCGTTGTCCGCCTGTCCGAAATCGAAAACGGTGATGATGTTCGGGTGATTCAGCTGGGCCGCGGCGCGCGCTTCGCGCAGGAAGCGCTCCTTGTTCTCGCTATCCGAACCGAGCGCGGCGGAAATGGTCTTGACGGCAACCGTTCGACCCAGAACCGGATCCTGGGCGCGCCAAACCACTCCCATGGCCCCGGAACCGAGGTGGCTGATCGCTTCGTACTTGCCAAACGTTTTCTTTGGGGTGTCGCTCAAAGATCCCTCGACGATCCTTCCAGCATAGCATCGGGAACCGACCGCAAACCTCGATTCTCCCTGGCCTTTATCGGCGCCTGGAGCCGGCGAACAAGAGCGCTTGGCCTCGGGGGTGGGGCCGTCTCAGGGAAGGAGCGCTTTTGTGATCCGAGCGATGAGGGCATCGCTGTCCGCTTCCTTTTCGATTCCCCGGGTCAGGATGACGAGAACGCTCGGCGAATCGCCATAAACGATGGCGGCGTCGTGGTGCACCCTGGTGATGGTGCCGGTCTTGTGCGCGACTTTGGTGCCTGGCGGCAAACCCCTGGGAATTCCCTCGTCGAATTTTTGCGCGGCCAAGACCTCCACCATCCGCTCACTCGCGGCCTTCGAGACCGCCTGGCCGCGGGCGATGGCGTTCAGGACCAGGAACAGTCCCCGAGCCGTGGTTTCGTTGATTATGCCCGCGTCGAACGCCTTCTGATCCTCAACCCCGCGCCGGACCTGCATGCCCGGGGCCCCGATGGCCTCCACGGTGTTGCGTACATTCTCCACCCCCAGGCGATCGATGAGCAGGTTCGTGGCGAAGTTGGAGGAGACCGTGATCATTTGAAAATTCAGCGCTTCCAGGGTCATGGTTTTGCCCACGTTCTTGTAGACCGTGGCGTCCGAGTCGTCGCCAAGGCTCAAGGAATAGGCGGAACCGTCCACCACGCTCTTGAAATCGTTGCGCACATCGATCTCATCCGAGAGCCGCAGCAGTTTCAGAGCTTCCTGACGGAAGAGTTCAACCATCACCGGCACTTTCATGGTGCTCGCGGCATGAAAGACCCGGTCCGCCTCGCACATCCACTCCTCGCGGCCATCGAGGGTCCGGTAGGCCACGGAGACCTCGGCGCCGCTTTCGCCAATCAGTTCCTCCGCAACCACGCGCCTCGCCAGAAACGAAGTGGGCTGGGCCTTCGGCGAAGGGACGGGCGGAGCCGGGGCTTGAACAACCGTTCCAATAGTCATGGCGAGGATGGCAAGGGGATCAATCATGGGGGTCGGACTCGGGAACTCGTGGTGACGATCCTAGAACATCGGCCCGGGTCGGAGCAGCGACCGCCGAAGTAGACCGGAGTCGGAACAACGTGGCCGCCCATTCGCCGCCCGGCTTCTGAAAAACCTCCAGCCTCTCCAGGCTGGCTCCCTCGAAGAGGGGGAAAAGGTCGAGATCAACGGGCCGGGGACCGATGATCGCGAATGTCGGGCCCCTCTGCGCCTCCGCGGTGATCAGGGCTCGAAAGGCCGCCGATCCCAGGTCGCCCTCTAACAAACGGACCGAGGGATGCCGGCCGAGCAGGAGGGCGAGGCTCGTGGGCATTGTTCTGGTCCCGCCGGTGTCGACAAACGTCGTGAGTGGGCCGCGGTCGGCCTCGTGTTTCAAACGAACCGACAACTCGAGGACACCGTAGCCGGAAGGCCAGCCGGTCACCAGTTGAAGGCGATCATCCCTCGGAAAAGGGGCCCGCGCGGGATCGAGAAGAAGAGCTTGATCGAAAGAGATCCAGGGCAAAGAGATCAGGCCGGCCAGGACGAAAGCGGCGGGTCGGCCAAGGGATGGTTTGAGGCGGGCGGCCACGGCGTCGATTCCGCCGGCCACCAGAATGAGGAGAGGGGGCAGCGTGGGCAAGACGTAGCGAGCGGACCAGGGTTGTGAAAAGAGGGCGAAGAGAAGGAAGGGCAGGACCACGGATCCGCCGAGCCAGAGGGCCCGGCCGTCTCGCAGGAGAATGGCGGAGGCGGCGGCGAAGGCCAGGACCGGCACCGAAAAGTAGGACTCCGCCCAGTCCCGCATGTCGAGAGCGGTCGACAGAATGACCGAACCCGCCGCGCGCGGATCCACGATGTGCTGGGCCGAGACTTCGGCGCCATTCGAAACGAAGAACCACAACATCGGCGAAGCGCCCAGAAGCCCGATCGCGAACGCCCCGGCCAACGGTCTAAAGACCCGCGGCCAGTCTCTGGTCAGGGTCAGCAGTCCCAGGGGAACCACGAGGAAGAAGAGGAGGGCGGAGACCTTCGAGCACACGGCCAGGACGACCAGACTCGCCAAACCCGCACGGGCTCTGGTCCGGGCAGGGTCTTGAACAAGGGTCCAGGTTGCGAGCATCAGACCAACGATCGACACGCTTAGAAAGCCGTCCGAGAGAGCGAGACGGTCATAGACCAGGGCGAAGGGACTGAGGATGTAGAGAATCCCGGCCACCGCCGCGGCTCTCGGTCCAAAGAGCCGATGCGAGAGCAGCACAGTCAGGAGAAGGGAAACCGCCCCCGCCAGGGCGGCGACACACCGGGCCGCCCACAACCGGTCCTCGAAGGGTAAAGCCAGACCATAGGCCGCAACCGCGAGAAGGCGGCCCGAGCCCACCGGTCTGAGGATCCGGCCCTCGCCATACAGACGCTCTGCCCACTGAATGTGAACCGCTTCATCGAGGAAGACGGGCAGGACGCTGAGGCTCCCGATTCGGGTCAGGAAGTAAAGCCCGCCCAGGATGCAAATCGCCCCGAGAGACGAACGGCTCAGACGCCGAGACGGGGGAGCGAGCGCATTCAATGACGAACTCATGGCCGGTCCGCGGCCGGCGGAAATCCCCTCTTCAGGGCGAGCCGCCTATTTCTTTCTGGACGCAGGGGACGAGGGGGTCGCAGGGGGAAGCACCGCGTCTTTGGGGAGCGGCTTTCGAGGGAAGAGTTCGTCGCGATTGGCGGCGTGGTAGACGAGCGAGGCCATGACCGCGGAGGCCTGCATCATGTCGTCCCTCTGGATGCGGTCGTAGGTATCGAGGTTCGTGTGGTGAGTTCTGGTTTCGTAATCCGCTTCGTCCTGAATCATCTGGAAGCCGGGCAAACCCACCGCATCGAACGACAGATGGTCGGTGCCGTCGGTGTCGCGCATACTGACGGTGGTCACGCCGAGATCGGCGAAGGGCTTGATCCACGACTCGAAAATCGGCGCCGCGGACGCATTCTGCTGGGCCCAGACCCCGCGGACCCTGCCGGTTCCGTTGTCCAGATTGAAGTAGGACGAGAACTTTGCGTGATCGGCCTTCAGGGTAAGCGGGCCCGTCTGCGGACGCATATATGCGGGAAGGACCCGATCCTCGGCCTTCGGCGCGGGACGCTCTGCGAGGTGGTCGCGAACGTAGGCGGCTGAGCCGAGGAGTCCCTGCTCTTCCCCGGTCCACAGGCCGATCCGGATCGTCCTCTTCGGTTTCATGTCCTTGAGGATGCGCATGACCTCCATGGCCACGGCCGAGCCCGCGGCGTTGTCCGTAGCTCCCGTCGCGGGGTGCCAGGAATCGAGATGGGCGCCCACCATCACGATTTCGTTCTTCCTGACCGGGTCGGCGCCGGGGATCTCGGCGATGGTGTTGTAGGCCATCAGATCGTCGTCGTGGAAACGGGCCTTCACATCGATCTCGAGTTCGACCTCCCGTTTCCCCTCCATGAGCCGGATGATCCGATTGAAATGTTCCGCGGCCATGACCAGGGCGAGCGGTCCCGTCTCCTCGCCCACCTCACGGGAGCCTCCGCCGCCGACTCGAATCATCGAGGCGTCGAGGCTCGAGGTTTCGATGGTGGCGAGAGCCTTTTCCCTGGCCAGGAACTCCCGGAGGGGTTTTTCGAACGCGAACCGACGCGCGCGGGACTGGCGATCGGGCCGGTCCAAGGCGCGATGGCCCGCCGCGGCGCCCCGGGCTGAGGGAATCTCAAACAGGCTTGCCTGACGCAGTTTCTCGTCATCGTAGCGCTCGAACAGCTTTTTTTCGGGAGCCCTCAGTTCGCGGGCCTCCCCAATCAGGAGGATCGCGCCCGCGAGTTGGCCCTTCCACTTCTCGAGGTCCGCCTCGGACTCGAGAACTCCGGCCCGCACGACCTTCCCGCGCACCGCCCCGTTGGTCCCCGGTGTCCAGGCCTTGGGAAGAGCGATCAACGCCGCAGCCTGCGGCGACATCATGGTGACCGACGATCGCCCATAAGACCAGCCGCGGCCGAAAGGACCCCAGGACTCAAGATGGGCATTGACCATGCCCCAATCCTCGAGTTGCTTTCGCGTCCATTCGTTGGCGGTCTTGAGTTGCGGCGAGCCGGTGAGGCGCGGGCCGATGACATCGGTGAGTTGCCTCAAGGTCTCCATGACCTCGGAGTTCTTTCCCAACGCTTCATCCCGAATTCTTTGCACCGCGGCGTAGTCGACCTTCTCCTGGGCAAAAACCGGACAGGCGGCGAACAGGGCGACCACGATTTCACGGGCTGGGAATCTCATCGAGCAAGGTCTCCAAACTGAGTCTTGATTTCTCGGGCGAATTCGGAAACCCCTGCCTGCCAGGGGGGCAGGAGGATCTGGGGCTGCTGGATTGTACGCAAGACCGAATAGCGCGGCCGTGGCGCGGGCCGCGGGTATTCGCTTGCGGGCACGGGAAGGACGGCGGTACGCAACCCGAGTTCGCGGAAGAAGAAGGTCGCCAACTCGAACCAGGAAGCGCCCTCGCCACTCCCGGCCAGGTGGAAGGTGCCAAAGGCCCCGGTTTCAATCAGAGTGAGGATCGCCCGAGCAAGGTGAGCGGCCGAGGTGGGCGAACCCTTGACGTCGTTCACCACCTTCACTTCCTTGTGCTTGAGAGCCAGGAAGTAGAGCGTCTTCGGAAAATTATTGCCCAGGGGCTCGTAAATCCAGGCCGTGCGGACGATGTAGTGCCTGGGGTTCGCGTCCTTCACCGCCTCTTCGCCCGCCAGCTTGCTGCGGCCATAGTGGGACAGGGGCCCCGGGCAGTCGTATTCGTGGTACGCGGTCGTCTGCTGACCATCGAAGACGTAGTCCGTGGAGACGTGCAGAACCGCGGCGCCCTTCTCGGCGGCGGCTATCGCCAGATTCCGGGGCCCTACGGCATTCGCCAGGAAGGCGGCATCAGGGTCGGACTGAGCGCGGTCCACATCGTTGAACGCGGCCGCGTTCAGAACCAGGTCCGGCAGATGGGCCCGGATGGCCGCACGAACCTCCGAGAGGTTCGTGATGTCGAGCTCTGGGCGGGAGAGTGGGACGAGCTCATGAGTTCCGTTTTGAGCGCGGATCTGACGACCCAGTTGACCGGCGGCGCCCGCGAGAAGGATCTTCACCGGGCCGTGTACCGGGGAAGCCGGTCGAGGAGATCCGCGAGCGGCGGGGCCAATCGGTCGCGGTCCGAAAGGGTCGGCTCGGCCCGCGGCCACTCGATCCCTATGGCCGGATCGTTCCACCGCACGGTCAACTCGTCCTCCGGGTGGTAGTAGTCGGTGCACTTGTACTCGACGTCGACCACGTCGGAGAGAACCGCGAAACCGTGGGCGAAGCCGGGCGGAACGTAGAGTTGTTTGAAGTTGTCGCCGGAGAGCAGGGCCGAGGTCCACTGTCCGAAGTTCGGCGAGCCCACCCGAACATCCACGGCCACGTCGAGCATGGAGCCCGAAACCGCGCGCATGAGCTTGGCCTGAGGTCTTCGGACCTGGAGATGCAGCCCCCGAACCGTACCCTTCAGGGAACGGGAATGATTGTCCTGAACAAAAGGCCCGAGGACTCCCGCATCCTCGTAGCGATCCGCGTGGTAGGTCTCGAGAAAGAAACCGCGCGCATCCTGAAACACCCTGGGCTCGATGATCAGGACGCCGGGCAGGTCTGTTTTCGTGACCTTCAAGCTCCTTTTTCCTCGGCCACCAGGCGGAGCAGATATTGCCCGTACTCGTTCTTCTCCATCACCCGTCCGGCCCGCTCCACCTCGTCGAGGGTCATGAAGCCCATCTTGAAGCCCACTTCCTCCGGGCACGCGACCTTGAGGCCCTGCCGTTCCTCGATGGCCTGAATGAAGGTGGAGGCCTGAAGGAGAGACTCGTGAGTTCCGGTGTCGAGCCAGGCCATGCCGCGGCCGAGAATGACCACGTTGAGATCCATGAGTTCGAGGTACTTCCGGTTCACGTCGGTGATCTCGAGCTCGCCGCGGGCCGAGGGCGTGAGCGCCCCCGCGATGTCCAGGACGCGGTTGTCGTAGAAGTACAGGCCGGTGACCGCATAATTCGACTTCGGCTGTTTCGGTTTCTCCTCGAGACTCGTGGCCCTTCCCGCGCCATCGAAAGCCACGACACCGTAACGCTCCGGGTCTTTGACCCGATAGGCGAAGACGGTGGCGCCCGAGGACCGTTTCGCGGCGGTTTGAAGGTCGCGGGGCAAACCGTCGCCATAGAAGATGTTGTCGCCGAGGGCGAGGGCCACGCGATCGGTCCCCGTGAACTCACGGCCGATGATGAAGGCCTGAGCGAGACCGTCCGGACGGGGTTGCACGGCATACTCGAGGCGGATGCCGAACTGTGATCCGTCCTGGAGCAGGCGTTTGAAACCGTCCTGGTCCTCCGGGGTCGTGATCACGAGAATGTCGCGGATGCCCGCGAGCATCAAGGTGGTCAGCGGGTAATAGATCATCGGCTTGTCGTAGATGGGGACAAGCTGTTTGGAAACGGCCAGGGTGAGCGGATAGAGCCTGGTGCCCGATCCGCCGGCGAGGATGATGCCCTTGATGATCGCCTCCTATGCCTTCATCGCGTCCCGCGGCTTCACCGCGTGCCCCAGCCGTTCGCGGTCGTATTTGCCGCGGGTCACGGCGGCCGTCCAGTCCGTGTTTTGGAGATACCAGCGCACGGTCAACCGCAAGCCGGCCTCGAAAGGGTGCCTGGGTTCGAAACCGAGCTCGCGCCGGATCCTCGAGGCGTCGATGGCGTAACGCCGATCGTGGCCGGGGCGGTCCTTCACGAATGTCCGGAGGTCGGTGTAAGCACCCAAGCCCCGGTCCCGCAGCGCCCGATTTGCGTGGGCCGGACGCTCGGCTTCGATGGCCGCGCACAGCGCGTCCACGACCTGAAGATTCGTGCGCTCCGAATTCCCCCCCACGTTGTACTTCTCGCCCGACCGACCGCTACGGAGCACGGCCAGGATGGCATCGCAATGATCGGCGACGTAGAGCCAGTCTCGGATGTTGCCGCCGTCCCCGTATATGGGCAGGCTCCTCCCTTCGATGGCGTTCATGATCATGAGCGGGATCAGCTTCTCGGGGAACTGATAAGGCCCATAGTTGTTGGAGCAGTTGGTGATGATCGCGGGCAGGCCGTACGTCTCGTGCCAGGCGCGCACCAGATGGTCGGCGCCGGCCTTGGACGCCGAGTAGGGCGAGTTGGGAGCGTAGGGTGTGTCCTCGCGAAAAGCCCCGGTGTCCCCGAGGGATCCGAAGACTTCGTCGGTGGAAACGTGCAGGAAGCGGAACGTCTCCCGATCCTCGGCCGAGAACCTCGCGAGCAGTGCGCGCGACGCCTCCAGAAGCTCGAAGGTCCCGTTCACGTTCGTGCGCACGAAGTCGCCGGGGCCGTCAATGGAACGATCCACATGACTCTCGGCCGCGAAGTTCACCACGGCCTGGGGACGGTGTTCGGAGAACAGGGCCCGAACCGCGTCGCGGTCTGCGATGTCTCCGCGCACGAACAGCACCCGATCGTCGCCGAAGGTGCCCTCGAGGTTCTCGAGGTGACCGGCATAGGTCAAGGCGTCGAAGACCACCAGTCGGTTAGAGGTCGTGGCGAGCGCCTGACGCACGAAATTCGACCCGATGAACCCGGCTCCGCCCGTGACGATCCACGTGGTCAAGTGCCCGTCCCGGAATTCGATTCCAAAGGAGAACCCAGGCAGAAAGCGAAGGCCGGCGCACTCGTTCGGGGAAACATTCTCGGCTGGAGCTTAGCCGTCCCGGGGGGTGCGCGCCGACCGCCCCGAGGCCGACCCTCCGGAAGAACGGCCATAGACTTGGTTCGGTCCCGACCTGCGAGCGAATGGAGTTTCTCCAGTGAATCACCCCTTCACCGCCGTCTTTCCCCCGACCGCCCGCTCTTGATCAACACCTTGATCAACGTGGCGGTCGGGCTCCTGATCGCCGCCCTGCCCTACCTCATGAGCGGCCAGTTCTCCGCGGCGGAGCTTCCGCCCATTCTTGCCTACCTGCTCTTTCCCGGACGGGACATTCTGTTTCTGCTCGGAGGGTTGGTCGTCTTGTGGGCGGCACTTCGAGATCGAGTTCCCACGGAACGGGTCTCGCGGAAACTCGAGTCCCTCACCTCTCATCGCGCGTTCGCGCCGCTCGCGTTCGCTCTGGTGGCCGTTCTCGCCTTTGTCCGTGTGCCTCAGCAGGAGAAAGAGGCGGACGCCTTCGGTGGCGACGAACCCAAATACCTGCGCATCGCGTTCAGTCTTCTGAGAGACAGCGACGCCGACGTCAACGGAGGCAGAACCGCGACCCCCGATCTCACCACAAGGCTGCAGCAGGTTCGGAACCTCGTGCTGGTCGGTCGGGATTCGTTCTTCGACCTGTTCCGGCCGGTGGTGATTCCGAGTGATCACGTCTGGAACGCCGGCAACTGGACGGTGCGGGGTCTGGACGGAGGCCTCTACCATCTTCAACCTCCCGGCCTGCCCGCTCTGGTGGCGGTCGCTCTCGGTATCGGGGAGGCCATTCTGCCGGAGCGCGACCCTGGAATCTATGTCTTCGCGCTCCTGTCCGTCATCTGGATTCTGGGGACGAGGCAACTTTGGCTGCTTGCTCAGGATATTTCCGGAGACGCGCTCGGATCGACGGTCTTCGTGGGCCTCGTGCTCCTCGCGGCCCCCATGTTCGTGGGCGGGTACCAGCTCTTCCCCGAAAGCCTTTCCCTTCTCCTGTTCCCGTGGCTGTTCCGAAGACTGAGGACCAGCGACCGTCCGCTCGGCTCGGCCAGCGCCCTCTTCTGCGGCCTCCTCGCCGGGTACATGTTGTGGATCCACCCCAAACTAACGGTCGTGGCCGCTCTCTTCGCGGTCATGGGGTTGCTCCGACCCTTAACCTCCCTCCGGGCCAAGGCCGCTTTCGCCGCTGGCTTCGTCCTCACCGCACTCACCGCCCTTCTGTACTGCCATCACATCTCCGGCCTGTTCCGACCCGAAGGCCTCTACATCCGACAGGCCGAAGAGTACGTGGGCTCTCCCAACCCGCTTTCGCTGCGTTTCGCGGCGGGCCTGGTGAAATCGCTCATCGGAGGACGGGATGGCCTTTTCTTGTTTGCTCCGATTCTGATTCTCGGTTTCGTGGCCCTTTGGGCCATGAAGCGCCCCTCGCGATCCACGTTCGAGATGTGGGCTCTTTTCGCGGCGGTCTGGCTGACCTCGGCCGTCCACGATGGAGCCTCGCTCGGTTCCCCGGCGCGCCTCATGATGCCGGTGGTTTTCGTTCCGGCCTGGACTCTGGCTCGAGCCCTGCGCAGCCGCCCTCCCGCCAGGTTCACGGCCGCCGCGGTCCTGCTCTTTCTCGTGGGCGGCCAGATCACGCTGACTATGGTCAGCGACTGGCGGAGGAATGTGAACCCGTATCGCACGATGTTCGCCCAACCCGCGACCAACTTCGAGCCGAGTCTGCCGGGGAATTCGTTCACGAGCGAGGCCTACATCGTCGACCTCGAGAAGGCGGGACTGATTCTCCTGATCTTTGTGATGGCCGCCCTTATCGGTCGTTCGCTCCCGAGCGCCGAGCCTCTGGCCCCGGCTCGGTTCGGGGTGGGCGTGCTCGCGGTCGTCATCACTCTAGCCTCCGGGCTACACTGGCTCGGCCCGACCTGACCCTTGATCGTCTTCGGTCGGATATCCGTTTTCGGATATCCGTTTGACAGGAACCCGCGCGGACCATAGCGTCCCGCCTTGCATGACCCGGGAGAAGGCATGACCGCACACAACGATGACGCGCACAAGGCAGCGGCTCTTATCGCCCTCCTGCGGAGCGGAACCCTGGAGGACAGCAAGGTCTCGGAGACCGTCAGGGCTCTCGATGCTCTGTTGCCGGATCCGAACTGGTTTGGCTACGCCATTGACCAGGAGCCGGAGCTTTCGCCGGAACAGGTCGTCGCGAAGGCGTTCGACTATCGCCCGACCTGAGTCCTATCCGGGCCGCGGGCCCGCCCCGACCGGGGGCCCATCGACCGCCACCCTAGTTCTTCGAGACGCCTTCAACGGCCCGACAGGCTGCGGCGGCGCAGGTCTTGAAAGCATTCACTCGTTCGGACCGTCTTGCCAACGCCGAAGGGGAAAGGGTCGCGGCCTGGTTCTCCATCTGATAGGGGTCCTTCACGAGGTCGTAGGACTCCTTCTCGCCCGTGACGTACTCGACGTAGGTCTCGTTCTCTGAACGCATCCCCGAATACGATCGAACGCGAAAGGGCGCGCCTCCGCCGAAGTGTTCGATCAGAATCGACTCGCGCCAGGGGACCCTCGAAGGGTCGGTCGCATGGAGGAGCGGAACCAGGGAGCGACCATCGCTTCGAGCCGCCACGGTCTTGGGCGCGCCCGCCAGTTCGAGGAGCGTGGGAACGAGGTCCACCAGACCGACCACGCGGTTGAGCGAACGGCCCGAGGCGATGAGGGGGCCGCGGACGATCAAGGGCACTCGAATCGACTCCTCGTAAGGCGCGTACTTCTCGGCGGGGATCCTGTGTTCGCCTCGCATCCAGCCGTTGTCGGAGGTGAGAAAGATGTAGGTCTTCGAGATCTCGCCGGTTTCGGTCAACGCCTTGAGCAGGGCCTCCATGGCGTCTTCGACGGACAGAAGAGACTGCCTCATCGCCCGGTAGGTGGCATCGATCTCGCGAGCCGCCATGGGCGTAAGCGACGCCGCCTGGTCCCGGAGCGCCTCGGGCTTGTCGCTCAAGTCAGCTTCGTCGAAGGACGGCTTGCGCGGCGAATGGTCTCCGGGAAAAGCGGCCAGATGGCGATCCGCCGGCTCGGGAGGAACATGCGGCGCGCTCACCGAGAGCAGCGCGAAGAACGGCCGCCCGGCGGGCCGCGCGGCCGCACGCACGAACGCTTCGAGCCGCGCGCTCAAGACGTCGGTCTGGTAGCCGCCGGCGGACGCCTCGTAGAGCCTCAGAGATCCGTTCTCGTTCAGAGTGAAACGATTGTTGCGGGCTTCCCGGTCAGACAAGACTCCGCGGAAGTCATCCCAGCCGCTGGGCACGAATGTTTCCGGGCGCCCATTGGGAAAATCGTTCATGTACTTGCCGAAGAGTCCGGTGCGATAGCCCTGCGCCTGGAGCCACGGACCGATATTCCGCTCGTCGGAGCCGCCTTTCGACCAGGCCCGGTAACCGCCCTCCGCCCCGTCGTTGTAGTAGACCTTCGTGTTGTGGGCGTACTGTCCGGTGAGCAAGACGGCCCGCGAGGGCCCGCACAGCGGCGTGCTCGCGATGCTCGAGGTGAATCGCACTCCCTTTTCGATCATCAAGGAGCGAATCCGGGGCATCGATTCGGTGATCTCCACACCCGCGTCGTCGAGGAGGACCACGACCAGGTTCGGCCGATCCTTGGGCTTCGCCATGGTCGGCTTCGGCTGCGCGCCGGCCCCCCAGACGGAAAGGAAGGCGAAGGTCGCGAACAGCAGGCCCCGAACGGGCTTCGCCGCCCGAAGCGGCCCGAAACCGGCGGTCACTCGCGCGATGGGGCTTGTGTCCTTCACATCCAGTCGTCGATGTCTTTCCGGACCTGCTGCCCTTGGTGCATTTGCCGGGTCTGCAGCCATCGAATTCCGGCTTGCAGGGAGGCCAGGGTCGCGTCCTTGTGGTCTTCGCCTGGGGGCCCGGGCTGGGCCAGGCCGGGAGTCGCGAGCGCAAGCAGGGCGACCAGGAACAGGGAAGTGTTACGCCGCGTCATGAGAGATTTCCTCTTGGCATTTTCGAGTCGGGTGAAGAGACGAGGGCGGGTCCGGACTCAGACGGGGCGATGTTAACGAAGGAGGCTCCACTTCACTTGAGGCCGGCCCGACGCCGGTCTTCGGCCACCCTTCTCTCTCTCTCCATCCGCTCCGCTTCCGCTTTCTGGCCCTCGGGCGTGTCCAGCCAGCGTTTGAACTCGCGGTTGCGCTTCCAGCGCGCCACCGGATCCTCGGTCTGAAAATTGGCCAGCAGGCCCACCTTCGAAACTCGGGCTCCTGACCAAAGTGTGCCCGCGCGGGTGACATCCGCAGGCAGATGATCGAGGGTGACGATGTGCCGGACAGGATCGGCGGTGCGCAACGACTTCTCCTGGGCCGGGGTCACGATGATCAGGAATTTCCGGGAGGACGAGACCACCGCCCAGAGTTCGCAGTTCTCGATCACGGGAATACGAAGGGTGAAGAGGATGTCCCGCTGCAGCCTGAGGGTGTCGTCGCACACCGCAATCCTGAGGTCGGGTGTGTAGATGCGCTCGCGCGCGATGTGGTCCAGAAGCTCTTCGGTCGGCTGAGCCAGGCGATAGGCGGGAACAATCGCGCCAAACAGAACCAGGGCCGTGCTCAGCACCGAGGCGGCGCACACGGACACGATGGCGCGGGTGCTGGGTCTTATGGCGGTTCCGAAGCAGGCGAGCGAACCGAGCGTCAGGAAGCCTCGAATCCACTTCACCGTCCATTCCGAGGGTGAAAACGGCGCGGGCAGCATGGGAAAGACGGCAGCGCCCGCGAGCAGGGCTCCGGCCAGCACGGCCAGGGCTCGGAGCGTTCTTGGGGCGGGCCTGCCGAGGGCGAGATAGGCGCCGATCAGAATGCTGAGCGGAGGAAGAAGGGGAAGGAGGTAATAGTCGATCTTCCCCCGGGAAAGAGAAAGGGGAACCAGCATCAGCATGGCCCAGAAAAACAGGATGCGAAGAACCTTCGGAGCGTCCGCGCGGAAGGCGAAGAGCACAGCGGGCGGAGCCAACACCGACCACGGCAGTCCTTCCGCCGCGTAGACGAGGAAGTAGTACCAGAAGGGCTCGGCCGTGTCGTAGGTGGGTGCGGCGAAGCGCTGAAGATTTTCGCGCAGGAAGAACCACCTCAGGGGTTCGAGACCCTCGCGGAGATAGACGAAGAAGAACCAGCCGAGCCCCACCGCGACCGCGGTGAGGGCGCCCATGATCCCAAAGACCGTGAAGATCCTGGGGAGTCGTCGCTCGACCAGCGCGAAGGCCCCGAGCAGCGCGCCGAAGTAGATCCACGCGATCGGCCCTTTGGTGAGAAAGCTGAGGCCCAGAAGAGCGCCGCAGATCACCAGCCATCGCGGGTTCGATTCGCTTTCGCTCCGGAGGTACAGGAAACCGGCTGTGAGAGTGAGAAGGGTCAGCAGCATGTCGGACATGGTGAGCCGGGCGAAGCTCACGAACGCGTAACTCGACGCCAGAATCGCAGTGGCGAAGAAGGCCGCGGCCTGTCCTTCCCCGGACACCGCACCCGCTTCGTCGGGCGCGATCAGCCGTTTCGCCGTGGAGAAGGTGGCCAGCAGAATGGCGAGGGCGATCGACGCCGCGACCAGCCGGCCGGAGACAAGACTGACGCCGAAGACCTTGAAACTGAGGGCGAGCAGCCAATAGGTAAGCGGCGGCTTGTCGTAGAAGGGCTCGCCGCGATAATAAGGAACGAGCCAATCCGACCGCTCCACCATGCCGCGAGCCGCATCCAGGAAGTAGATTTCCGCGCGCTCGATCGGCGCATCCGCAAGGCCCACCACGAAGGCCGCCGCGGAGAGGGCGAGAACCAGGCCGAGGAGCCACAAGGTGCGCCCGCGGTCAGGAGACGGGTTTGGATTCAAGCGGACCCTGGGTCTCAGGAAGCGGCGGGCAGTTTCTTGAAGTGCAGTTGACCGCAGGCGGCGAGAACGTCCTGGCCTCTCGGTCTCCTCACCGAAACCGGCACACCGGCGTCGAGAAGAATCCCCTCGAACCTCTCGACCTGCGCCTTCGTCGGGGCGGCGAAGGGAATCGGGTCCGCCTCGTTGAGCGGTATGAGATTGACCTTGCCGTTCCGGCCTCGCAGGAGGCGAGCGAGGGCATGAGCATGCTCGTCCCGATCGTTGACGTCCTTGAGGAGGACGTACTCGTAAGTCACCCGCCCCCCTCGGGGCGAGGGGTAGGAGTCGGCGGCGGCGATGACATCCTTGAGCGCGTACTTGTTTTCGATCGGCATCAGCTCGGCCCGCAGCTTCGAGGTGGGCGCATGCAGCGAGATGGCGAGATTGGGGCGGACCGGCTCCCGCTTGAGTTTCTCCAGGGCGGGGAGAATCCCCACGGTGGAGAGCGTCAATTTCTTGGGGGTGATCGCGAAAGCCGCGGGGTCCATGAGGATGCGGAGAGCGGCTATGGTGTTCTCATAGTTGAGAAGCGGTTCGCCCATACCCATCACGACCACGTTCCACGGACGCTCGTCGCGCGGCGAGGCCGCGGCCGCCTCGTCCATGCCGTGGGCCACCTGGGACAGGATCTCCCAGGCCTTCAGGTTCCGCCGGTAGCCGCTGATGCCGGTGAGGCAGAACGCGCACTTCACCGGACATCCGGCCTGGGTGGAGATACACAGAGTCCGGCGTCGGGTCTCCGGTATGAACACGCTCTCGATGGTGGCGCCATCGTCACAGCGATAGAGGGACTTGATTGTTCCATCGGTGGAAAACTGCCGGTCGGCCACACCGATTCTCCGGACTTCGTGGTGTTCTCCCAAGGAGGCGCGCAGGGCGGCCTTCAGGTTGGTCATCTCACCGATGCGGCGGACGCGCCTGGCGTAGAGCCATGAGTAGATCTGGGGAGCACGAAAACGAGGCTCGCCCAGCGCGCTCATCAAGGCTTCGATTTCGGCCAGGGACATGCCGAAGAGGTTCTGCGCGAGAACGGCGCTCATAGGTTCTTATACTCGACCTGAGCCGCGACTGCCTTCTTCGCGAAGCCGGTCCACAAGCCGGTCGCGACCCCAGGCCGCGTGTTCGCGCACGATCGGATCTTCGTCGTTCAGCAGGATTTCGAGCAGGGCGATATGCTCGACCGAGCCTTCGTTGCCGATGGCCACGGCCACGTTTCGAAGGAGGCCCCGGCGCTTGGCCCGCTTAATCGGGTTTCGTCGAAACCGTTCCTGAAACTCCGCGGGCGAAAGCGACGCCAACTCTTCAAATGGAGGCGCAAAGTTTCGGGCCCTCGGCTCGAACCAGGGGCCGCCCGAGACCTGACGCTTCCGATTCCACGGGCAGACATCCTGGCAGATGTCGCAGCCGAACACCTGCCGGCCCATCGATCCGCGAAGGCCAGGGTCTATGGAGTGTTTCACCTCGATGGTCAGGTAGCTGATACATCGCCGAGCGTCGAGGACGTAGGGCTCGGGGAAGGCCTGGGTGGGACAAGCGTCGAGACACGCCCGGCATGAACCGCAGATATCGGTGGTCGGACTGTCCGGGGCGAGCTCCAGATCGGTGATGAGAACACCGATGAAGAACCATGACCCGAGACCCTGGTTCAGGACGCAGGTGTTCTTTCCATAACTGCCGAGGCCCGCCGCCACCGCATACGCCTTCTCCGCCACCGGGCCCGTATCGACATAGGCCCGCGATTCGAAAGCGCCAACAACGTCCTGGCCGAGGGTACGGCGCAGCGCCTCCAGCCGGGCCCGCACCACCTCGTGGTAATCGTCGCCCCAGGCGTACCGGGCGATCCAAGCGGACCCTGCGGGGGTTTCGGTCGAGTAGGGGTGGGGCGTGTCGTACTGAAGGGCGGTGACGATGACGGAACGCGCCCAGGGAAAAGCGGTGGTGACATTCGACCGTCGATCGGCCTGGTCCACGAGATAGTCCATCACGCCGGCCCGGCCGAGTTCGATCCATTTCTTGAAGTGGGCGAGGACCGGTGGAGCCTGAGGCGGAGCGATCCGTACCTCGTCGAAACCGGCCTCCCGCGCTCGGCGCTTGACAAGGCCGGAAAGCACCTCCGGGGTCAGTGAGTCTTCAGGCAAGTCGAGGGAGAAGCGGGAGTTCAAAGCTAGAATCTCAGACTCCACCCGCGAGCATACTCAAGCAAACAGGACTCCGGGCACAGGCAAGGACTCATCGATGAAACCCGCTGTTCTCAAATCAGCCGCCCGCATGTTCCTGGCCCTGACGTTCCTTCTTGCCAACCCCGAGGTCGCCCGGAGCCAGGGTCCACCGGCGGCTCCAACCGCCCAGAGTCAGACGAGGCGACCCGCCGAGAACAACGTGAAGAAGGCGGCCGAACAGGAAGAAAAGGCGTTGAGGGAAGCGGCCGAAAAGGAACGCAAGGAGGCCGAGGCAGCCGCCAGGGAAAGAGAGAAGACGACCGCACGTAAGACCGCCGCCGAACCGCAGGCGAAGGTCGAAAGGCCGGTGGCCCCGGTCCAGGCCCCGACCCGCGAGCAGCAACGCATCCAACAGGCCGAGGCCAAGGCTCGGCTCGAAGCGGAGAAAGCCCGAAAGCGGGAGGAGGATCGCACCCGCGCCCAGGAGGCGAAGGACGCGGAACAAAGGCGGAAGGACGAAGAGCGAGCCGGACGCGAGGCCGCCAAAGCCAGAGAGAGCGAGGATCGGACGCGCGCGGACTCATTGCAGAAAGAACACGAGGATCGGGCGCGACCGACTCCCGCCCCCTACCCGGCGCCCGCGCCACCCACCGGCAACCCGCCGGGCAAAGCCGACGACCGACAGCGGAAGGAATTGGTCAAGCAGCTCCAGAAAGCCCGAGCTGACCGCGACCAATTGAGCCGGGAAGCCGATGAGGCTGAGCGCCTCGCGCGCGCCGCTCGAACCGCCGCGAACGAGGGCCAGCGCGCCTACGAGGCGATGACCACCGGACTCGGGATTGAGGATGTCGCGGTTCTGGCGGCGCCGCCCCCCGCGGACGGGACGCCCAGGAAGAACCGTTTCTTGACGAAGGCGGATGAAAAACAAGCGGCCGCCTTGAAGAATGCGCCCCAGACGACTGCGGATCCGCTTCGAATCGCCCTCGATCTCAAGAGTCCCGATGCCGAGGCGAGGGAAAAGGCGGCCTTCACCCTCGCCACTCTGGGGCCGGACGCTCAACCCGCCACCCGGGCGTTGATGGCGTCGCTGGCCGATGCGGTTCCCGCGGTCCGAGTCGCCGCCGCCCAGGCGCTTGGTCGGATCGGAACCGGGGCTTCGGCGGCCGTAGCGCCCCTGACCGCGGCACTCACCGACCCCGATCCCGCGGTCAGGAACGCCGCGCAGGCTGCTCTGCTCGCAGTTCAAGGACGCTAGAACTCGCGCCGCCCTTCGAGGGCGCGGGTCATGGTGACTTCGTCCGCCCACTCGAGATCGGACCCCGCGGGAATGCCGGTGGCGATCCGCGTGACTTTCACGCCGAGCGTTCTGAGAAGTCTCGCGAGATAGATCGCGGTCGCCTCGCCTTCCACGGTGGGTGAGGTCGCGAGAATCACCTCCGTGGCCAGACCCTCGCGCACCCGATCAAGAAGACCCTGAATTCGAAGCTCATCCGGCCCTATCCCCTGGATCGGCGAAAGGGCGCCATGGAGAACGTGATAGCGGCCACGGTAACCCCCGCTGCGGTCGACGGCCATGATGTTTCCCGGTTCTTCGACAACACAGACGAGAGCATCGACTCGCGAAGGATCCGTGCAAATCAGGCACACCGGCCGATCCGTGAACGCGTTGCATCGCTCGCACAGGCCGATGCTCTTGGACAGGGTCTCAATGGCCAGGGCCAGGCGGCGGTTGTCCTCGACGCCCGACTTGAGCAGAAAAAAGGCCACCCGCTGCGCCGATTTGGGACCGAGGCCCGGGAGCCTGCGCAACTCGGCGATCAGTTTTGCGATGGGTTCTGGATAGTCCATTTAGGTTTCGTGGGACTGGAAGTCTAAGGGGCAGGTGTATCCTTTAGCTTGGTCCCATGGCCTTGCTTTCCCCGCTCTCGAGCGGGAAGGGTCGGTTTTCACCTGGGCCAGAAGTCGCGTTTTTAAGGAGTGTTTGGATGGCAGGGCCCGATATTGTCATGTACGAGCAGGAGTTCAACCAGATCAAGGGGATCCTGGGCAAACTCCGCACCGACAGCAACGCACGGGTCGTCTTCCTGGTCGACAAGAATGGCCAGCAGATCGCCACCGCGGGAGACGTGGAAAACATCGATGCCACCTCGCTCGCCTCGCTCACCGCGGGCAACGTCGCCGCCACCGACGGTCTGGCCAAGCTCATCGGGGAGCGTGAGTTCTCGATCCTGTTCCACGAGGGCGAGAAAGACAACATCCACATCTCTATCGTGGCCTCCCGGGTCATCCTGGTCGTAATCTTCGACGAGCGGTCTTCCCTGGGCCTGGTGAGGTTGAGAGTCAAGCGCGCCTCCGGCGAACTCGCCGAGGTGTTCGCGGGATTGCTCACGAAGATGGAGCTCGAGAAGGCGAAGGGCGCGGCCTCGGAACACGCCACCCCGTTCGCAGAAATCACGGACGACGACATCGACGCTTTGTTCGGCTAGCCCCTTTACGCGACCGAATAGAAGAGCCTCTAGAAACCGGCGATGACCTTCATTAACTACGCCTCGCGAGAGATCAACTGCAAGATCGTCTACTACGGCCCCGGCCTCTGCGGGAAGACCACGAATCTTCAACACATCTACGACAAGAGCACGGTGGGAACGAAAGGGAAGCTGATTTCGCTGGCCACCGAAACGGACCGCACGCTGTTCTTCGACTTCCTCCCTCTCGAACTGGGAACGGTCCGCGGTTTCAAAACCCGGTTTCATCTCTACACCGTTCCGGGTCAGGTCTTCTACGATGCCTCCCGAAAGCTGATCCTGAAGGGCGTCGATGGCGTGATTTTCGTCGCCGACTCTCAGGAAGAGCGGATGGACGCGAACCTCGAGGCCCTCGACAATCTGGTCACGAACCTGAAGAGTCAAGGCTACGATTTCAATACCATCCCGTACGTGCTTCAGTTCAACAAGCGCGACCTGCCCACCGCCATGCCGGTGGAAGCGATGAAGAAGGTGCTCTGCCGAAGGAACGAGGCGGTCGTCGAGGCCTGCGCGTCCAAGGGCATTGGCGTCTTCGAAACCCTGCGGGCGGTCGCGAAAGTCGTGTTGCAGGAACTGAACAAAGGCCAGTAAGGGCGGCCGCCCCCAAGGGAGAAGGACGATCAGCGCGTCCACAAACGACGTTCCTCGCGGTCGAGCGTGCGTCCGGTCAGCAGACCGTCCGCCAGCACCACGACGGTGAGAAGGGCGGCGCACAGCCAGGCCAGGGGGGTTGCCATTCCCTGAATCGCGGGCCACATGAGCACTCCGAGATTCAACACCCCAAGGAGGATTCGGGCCTCGGTGCCCCCGATGCCGCCAAAGGCGATCTGAAACACGCTCGTCGCGTGGGCCTTGAGGGCGATATGAATCTGAAGGAGCAGGTAGGCGATCAGCAGAGCCAGGGCGGAAGCAGGCGAGGACAGACCGGAAGCGGCCAGGCCGCCGAGGAGAAAGATCGCGCCGAAGGCGTCGACCAGGTGGTCGACATAGAAACCATATCGGGGGCGTTGTTTCTCCCTCACCCGAGCCAGCGTTCCGTCGAGGCTGTCGCCGAACCAGTTGAGAAAGAGAAAGAGGTTGACGCCCAGAAGAGCCAGCGGCGTGACCTGAAGGAATCGATAGCAAAGACCGGCGAGGAACATCGATACGACACCAAGCGCGGTGAGGTGGTCGGGCCCGACCCACGGGGGCAGTCGTTCGGCCAGGGCGATGAGAATCCTTTTCTCGGCCTCCGCGGTGAAAGAGCGCAGGTCTCGGGTGGAAAGAGCGGGGAGATTGGTTTGATCGGCAAAGGTTGAACGAGTGGACATGCGGCCTCCTGGGAGTTACGTGAATCGACCAGGAGACGGTAGGTGAGTCGCGGTTTGAATGTCCCTAACGAAACCCTGAACATCTGCAAAGAACTTCCAAAGCCTCATAATCGGGGCCGGGGATGGCCAACACGAACCCTCCGAAGGAGGCGCTACCGCTGCCTATGACTCTTCATCACCTCGGACCCTTCACTCTCGACTCCCGGACTCTTCTCCTTCTGCGCGAGGAGGAAATGGTGAAGGTCCCCATGAAGACCGTGGAGGTGCTCCTGGCGTTGCTCCACCGTCGCGGCGAAATCGTGACCAAGGACGAACTCCTCCAGGCGGCCTGGCCCGACAGCATCGTGGAGGAAGCGAATCTCACGGTCCACGTCGCCCTTCTGCGGAAGACGCTGGGCGCGGCCGTCCCCATCGAGACCATACCGAAGAGAGGCTATCGGCTTCTCCGGGAGAGGGAGGCGGCGGCCCTGACCGATTTGCAACGCCGAGTGCGTGAAGGCATCCTGCGGGGCCGGTATTTTTGGAACAAGCTCACCAGAAACTCGCTGGACCGCGCGTCCTCCGCATTCGAGGAAGCCCTCGGGCTCGATCCGGATTCTGGCGATGCTCATTCGGGCCTGTGCGACACGAGGCTCATGCAGGGTTTGTTTGGCTTTAATCCGGACCGGGCGGTGTTCTCGGTGGCGCGGGCGCACGGGGAGCGAGCGGCCGAAACCAGCACTCGATCCGCGGATGCCCTGGCCTCCTTCGCGTTTTCGCAGCTTTTCGACCGATTTGCTTTCGACGTCGCGGAGGCGGCGTTGAACCGCGCGCGCGAACTCCCGCCCACGCGGGTGGAGCTTCACCTCTGGTCGGGTCTGTTCCACGCGCTTCGGGGCCACACGTTGCGGGCCTTGGCCTCGGCCAAGGAGGCCGCTGCGCTCGACCCCATCTCGCTGAAGGCGGTGGTGGGATCGGGCTTTCATCTCTACTTGTCCCAACAACATCAGCCGGACCCCGACCCCTTGTTGCGAGCCCTGGAACTCGAACCGGAGTTTGCGGTCGCCCACTGGGCGCTCGGCCTGGCCTGTGATCGGCTCGGCGATTTCGCCCGCGCCGAGGCCGCCCATCGAGCGGCCGTCCTTCACTCTGGCGCTTCACCGACCATGGAATCGAATCTCGCCCGATCGCTCGCCCTCGCCGGAAAGCGCTCCGAAGCCAAAGACATGGCGGCAAAATTGGGCGCCCTTGGCCTCGCTCCCTATCGACTCGCCACGATTCAGGTCGCCTTAGGCGAGAATGAGGAGGCCATCGCTTCGCTCGAACGAGCGTGGGCGGTGAGAGATCCGTGGCTGGTGGTATTGAAAGTGGATCCGATGCTCGATGCGGTCCGAAAGGACAGCCGCGTCCTGGCCATCGAGGGAGGAGTGTTGCGTGGCTGAGTCGGAAACCGGAAAGATGCGGGCAATTGAGATTGCTGAGCCCGGAGGGCCGGACGTGCTTCGCCTGGTGGAGCGCGATGTTCCTCGTCTCGGGTCCTCGGACGTCCTGATCCGCGTCTCCGCGGCCGGCGTCAATCGCCCGGACATCCTCCAGCGGGAGGGAAAGTACCCGCCCCCGTCGGGGGTCACGGATATCCCCGGCCTCGAAGTAGCGGGAGAAGTGGTGGCCGTCGGTGACGAGGTGATTTCGGTCCGCACCGGAGATCATGTGATGGCCCTGGTCGCGGGCGGCGGCTATGCCGAGTACTGCGCCGCTCCTTCCGGCTCCTGCCTGAAGATTCCCCAGGGCTTGTCGTCCATCGATGCGGCGGCGGTGCCGGAGACGTTCTTCACGGTCTGGGCGAACGTCTTCGAAGCGGGACGGCTGCAGCCGGGCGAGACCTTCCTGGTCCACGGGGGCGGAAGCGGCATCGGAACCGCGGCGGTCCAAATGGTGACGGTCCTCGGCGGAAAGGCGTATGCCACCTCAAGGGGGCCGAAGAAGTGCGCGGCCGTCGAAGCTCTAGGGGCGCTGCGCTGCTTCGACTCCACCACTCAGGACTTTGTCTCCGAACTCAAAGATCTGACCGAGAACCGTGGATTGGATGTCATCCTCGACATACTGGGCGGGGACTGCACAAATCGGAATCTTCAGGCCCTGGCCTTCGGGGGCCGGCTGGTTCAGATTGCCACCCTGCTGGGGACCAAGGCCGAGGTGAACATGGCCCTGATCATGCAGAAGCGGCTGACCGTCACCGGATCCACACTGCGCACGCGGCCGGACTTCGAAAAGGCCCGCATCGCGCGCGCGTTGCTGGAGCGGGTCGTCCCGCACATAGAGTCGGGCGCGATCCGGCCGGTGATCCACATGACTTTCCCCCTGGAGGCGGCGAGCAAAGCCCACGCTCAACTGGAGGAGGGAACGGCGATCGGCAAGATCGTTCTGACCGTCAACTAGCCGGAATCGTCTTCGGGTTCGAGCCCGGGAATGGCCAACTGGCGCGGAGCATGCGAGACGGTCTCGAGTTCGGGAATGTCTTCGCCCACCGCCGCCCCCAGATCCTTGAAACGCCGCGCCTGCACGAGCACGCGGCTCTCCATCGAACCCACAGTCTTGTTGTAGGCCATCGTCGCCTTCCCCAACGCCTCACCCACCGCGCCGAAGTGAGAGGCCATGACGCTGATCCGGTTGTAGAGTTCCTTCCCCAATTCGCTGATCTGCTCGGCACTTTCCGCGATGCGCTCCTGCCTCCAGCCGTAGGCCGCCCCTTTGAGGAGAGAGAGAAGGGTCATGGGCCCGGCCGGTATGACGTGGCCCTCGACCGCATCGTCCAGCAGCGACGGATCCGCCTGAACCGCGTCCGCAAAGGCGCTCTCGATGGGGACGTACATCACCACGAAGTCGGGACTGCTGGAGAGATGATCGGAATACGACTTGTCGGACAATTCGGATACATGCTTTCGCAACTGCTTGGCGTGGAGTTGAATGAGGTCGCGACGCGCGTTTTCGTCCCGAGCGTCCTTGGCGTCGAGATAGGCGGAAAGCGGCACCTTGGCGTCGACCACCACCGTCTTGCCGCCGGGCAGGTGCACCACGAGATCGGGGCGCAGGCGCGAGTCGTCCCCGTGGATGGTCGCTTGTTCGACAAAATCGCAATGCTGGATCATGCCCGCCATTTCAACCACGCGCCGCAACTGAAACTCCCCCCAACGCCCGCGGACACTGGGGGCCCGTAGCGCGGTCACGAGTTTTTCCGTTTCGCCGCGCAGCAGGGCCTGACTCTCCTTGAACAACGCGAACTGCTCGGAAAGGCCCGAGTAGGCCTCGGTCCGTTTCTGCTCGAGGTCGTGGACCTGGATCTCGAATTTGGAGAGAGACTCCCGAATCGGGGTGACGAGCTGAGCGAAAGTGGTTTCCTTGGTGGCGAAGTCCTTGAGGGCGCTCTCTCGAAACTGCCCGAAGGTGGCCTGAGCCTGGTCGAGAAACGCGGCCCGGCTCTTGTCGAGGGCGTCTGCGGACAGCGCCTGGAAGGCGTCCTTCATCGAAGTCTCGGCTCGGAACATGAGTTCGAGTTTCTCGAGCGCGGCTTTCTCCGATTCCCTAAGCCGGGTCAGGGACTCGGCGAGTTTGACCTGAGTTTCGCCAAGCCGGGCCTCTCGTTCCTCGAGAAGCGCGCGCGCGGCCAGGAGTTCGCGTTCGAGGACGGGAACTCTCTGGGAGATGGTTTCGAACCGCGCCCGGTCCGTGGCCAGGCGGGAACCGGCCGTAGCGTTTCCGGCCCTCTCGGCGGCTTGCCCGAACCTGCGGCCGAGCGCGAAAGCGCCCGCAGCCACCAGAAACATGACCACAAGGGCTGCGATCCAGAATGCGGAGGAGGGAACCATCTAGCCCCAGTCTATTGAATGGGGGGACGAACGAGGTCCAAAGCCCGGGGGCGGGGTTTGTCCCGCGGCAAAACGCTCAGTTAGATTGGAGTCTGCAATGGCGCGAACCCGAATCATGGCGGCCCTGTTGTTGTGCCTCGCGGGCGGCGCGCTCTCTCTCATCCTCCTCTCAAAACACTATGGGGTTCCGCTTCTCGGTGAGGCCGTGCTCGCGGCGTGTGGCGAAGATGGCGGATGCGATGTGGTGTCCCAGAGCCGGTACGCGAGTTTCCTCGGCCTTCCCCTTGCCGCCTGGGGCCTCTTCTTCTACGGCTCTTTGTTCGCCCTGCTCGCTCCTTCCGGGTTTGGCACGCCCGACGAGGGCGCCGATTCCGGGCTCTCGCTGGCCTTCTTCCTGGTTGTCCTCGCGGTGGGCCTGGACGTGCTCCTGCTGGGTCTTCAGGCCTTCGTCATCAAGGCCTTCTGCAAGTTCTGTATCGCGACCTATGCGGTGAACGGCCTGACTCTGGCCACCTTGTGGCCTTTCCGGCAGACCGCGCAGGCCGCGAATTTCCTGTTCGCCAAGGCTCCGCGACGCGCTTTCGGGTCGTGGGCGGTTGCAACCCTCGCGGTGGCCGCGGCAGCCCTCGCCGGGAACGCGGGCCTCACGGACCGGAAGGCTCTCGCCGGCAGTTCGATTCTAGGCATTCCCACCATGATCCAGGCCCCGCAAAAGCCCGAGAAGGGCTCTTTGGAGGAGCAGCTGACCCGGGCCCGCGCCGAAGCGAAGGAATGGAAGGACACGCTGGACAACGAGAACAAGCTTCAGTTCTATCTGACCCAGAAGGCGAAGGACGATTTCAACAAAGCGGCGGTGCTGGACCTCGACCTCTCGCGGGCGCCCGTGAAAGGTCCGTCGAAAGCCCCCATCGGGGTTGTGACCTATTCCGATTTCATGTGTCCTTTCTGTCGGGATCTGGCCCTGGCTCTGCAAAGGTACGTCCCCGGCTCGGGCGACCAACTCAAGGTCTACTACAGGAATTTCCCCCTCGAGTTGAGTTGCAACCCCCAGGTCGGACGCACCGTTCACGAAGGCGCCTGCGATCTGGCCAAAGGGGGCATCTGTGCTTCGGAAAGCGGCCGGTTCTGGGAATATCACGACAAGATCTTCGCCCAGACCTGGGAACGCGCCAGCCGGGAGGACGTTCTTCGGATTGGCGAGTCGGTCGGCCTGGAGCGGGCGAAGTTCGGCGCCTGCATCGACGCCGCCGCCACAAAGGGCCGGCTCGCGGCCGAGGTTGCGGAAGGCCAACGGGTGGGCGTTCAGTCGACGCCCACGATCATGATCAACGGTCGCAAGCTGCCGTCCGTGAATGTGTTCCTGCTCGCCATCGAGGAGGAACGAAAGCGGCTGAAGCTCACCCCGCCGGGCCCTCCTTCAGCACCCCGGAACGAATAAACCGTCGAGTCCAGGACGGAATCACACCTTTGCTTCTCCCAGGAGTTTGAAGATCATGACGAGCACAACCTTGACCCCTCCCGATCAAATCGCGGCGGGAAGGCTCGACATCCAAGTCACGAGGGTCCCTCGCACCCGGGCCATGCCCAAAGCATCGGAGTTGGGGTTCGGCCGGGTCTTCACCGACCACATGTTCGCGCTGGATTACGAAGAAGGCCGCGGCTGGTTCGACGCGCGTATCGTCCCCTACGGACCCATCGCCATGGATCCGGGAGCCTCGGCGTTGCAGTACGGCCAGGCCATGTTCGACGGCTGCAAAGCGTTCCGGGCCAAAGACGGGCGGATCCTCTTCTTCCGCGGCCAAAAACACGCCGCTCGCTTGAGCGACGGTGCGCCGCGCCTGGGCATGGTCGCTCCCGACCGGGAAACCGTGTACCGGGCCATCACGACCCTGATCCACTTCGAAAGGGATTGGATCCCGAGCGAGCCGGGCACCTCCCTGTACGTAAGACCGACGCTCGTCGGCACCGAAGGATTCCTCGGGGTTCGGGCGAGCAGGAAGTATCTCTTCTACGTCATCCTGTCGCCGGTGGGCGCCTACTACCCGGAGGGGCTGAAGCCGGTTCGCATCTGGGTGGAGAAGGAGTTGATCCGCGCGGCCAAGGGGGGCCTGGGCGCGGTGAAAGCGGGTGCTAACTACGCGGCCAGCCTCTATGCCGCGGCGGCGGTGCAGAAGCGCGGGTATGCCCAGGTGCTCTGGCTCGACGCCTTCGAGCACCGGTACTGCGAGGAAGTGGGCGTTATGAATCTGTTCGTTCAGTTGAAGGACGAGATCGTGACTGCGCCGCTTGGGGGCACCATCCTCGCCGGGGTCACCCGGGACAGCGTCATCACTCTTCTGCGCGATTGGGGCTACAAGGTCAACGAAAGGCGATACGCTTTCGAAGAAATCCTGGAGGCGAAGAGAAACGGATCTTTGGGCGAGGTGTTCGGGACGGGAACGGCCGCGGTGATTTCACCGGTGGGAGAATTCGGCTATTCCGAGGGCGTGCTTCAGATCTCCGACGGTTCGATCGGGCCGCTCGCTCAGAAACTCCACTCCACTCTCACCTCCATTCAGTACGGCGACATCAACGATCCCTACGGCTGGACGGAGCCCATAACCGGGGTTGCGTAGACTGGGGCGCCTCACGAATCCAAGAAGAATCATCTCTGCCAGGAACTATGAACTCACACCTCAACATCTTCACGAATTCCTCCTGCCGTTTTCTCGCCTTTGCGGCCTGTGCTTCGCTTGCCTCCGTCGCGGTTCCGGTGTTCGCTCAGGCAAAAGAACGCCCGGTCCAGAAGACTCAGGCCACGGCGCCCTTGGCGCCACCCGCGGTCGCATCGAAACCCGCCGCCCAGGCCCCGGCCGTCGGCCCCGCGGGGGCCGAGCAAAAATACAAGACCAACCTGAAAGGTCCGGCGGGCGCTCCGATCCGGGTGGTCGAGTTCGCCGACTTCATGTGCGGGGGCTGCCAGCAGGCATCCGTCGCTCTGCGCGGGTACTTTGCCCAACAAGGCGACGACATCAACCTCACTTTCAAGAACTTTCCTCTCGAACAGACCTGCAACCCCGGCGTTTCTCGCACGGTTCACACCGGTTCGTGTGAGTTGGCCCTCGGTGCGATCTGCGCTTCGGATTTGGGGATGTTCTGGGCCTATCACGATCGGATTTTTTCCCGGTCGTGGGAGCAGGCCTCGCGGCAGGATGTCATCGACAACGGGGTGGCGGTGGGAATGAACAAGGCGAAGCTCGAAGCCTGTCTCGCCTCGCCCGAGGCCAAATCGAAACTCGCGCTTCAGGTCAAGGAGGGGTTCGAGGTCAACGTCCAGGTGACCCCGACCCTCGTGGTCAACGGAAGGAAACTCTCGGCCACGAGTCAGTTCGCAAGTGCGGTGGAAGAAGAGCGGAAGAAGCTGGCGGCGACGCCGGCGAAATAGACAGGCGGGGCGGCCCGCCTACTCGGTGCGGGCCACCACCAGGAACCGGGAGGGCAGCAGGAGGCTGCGTGCCACTCGCGCCTCCACGAAACCGGTCTCCTTCAACCAACGGAGATAGTCGTCTCCGGAAAAGCAGGCGCTGTTCGAGGTGATGCGAAAAAAAAGAGCCGCGGCATCGCCGGCCGCCTCCGGGGGAGCCCCGGGGCGGGGCGCCTCGATGTCGAACACGCCGATCGAACCGCCGGGGTTGAGAGCCCGCTTCGCTCGAACCAGAATCCCGCGATTCACTTCGGGGCTGAAGTGATGAAGAATGTTGGCGAGGACCACGACGTCCGCATCCTCCCCGTACTCCTCTCTCAGGAGGTCGCACTCGCGAAAGGAAACGACATCGTCGATTCCGGCCTGGGTCGCGAGCCTCCTGGCCTCCGGGATCGCCTCCGCGCGTTCCAGAACCACGGAACGAAGGCCGGGATGGACTCGGCAGAGCGCCGCGCCTACCAAGCCATGGGAGCCGGCCACATCGAGACAGAGCCGCGCGCCGTCGTCGATCGGAAGTTCCCTGGCCACAAAGTCCGCGAAGTCGCGCGCTCCCTCCGCCATGGCCCGCTGGTAGAGGCTCCAGTCCGGTCCGGTGAGGCTTCGATGCATTTCGGCGCCCCGGCCGGTCTTGAGAACCTCTTCCAGCTGGCTGATCCATTCCCATTGCGGCGCGCCGAAAGCGACGAAGCTGGCGAGCGAGTGGGAGGCTTCCGCCCCGAAATGCTTTCGACCCAGGCGCGACAGCGACCACACCCCCGCCCGCGGCTTCACGTAGCCCATGGAACTCAGAAGGCGCAAGACGAGATCCAGGCACGATTCGTCGAGGGCCAACCTCTTCGCGAGTTCGGAGGTGGTCGCCCCCTTGTCGGCCAGAGCCTTGAAGACGGAGGTCCGTTCCGCCACGATGAGGGCGCGGGCCTGAAGCGGGGCGACCAGGACGTCGAGCATCGGATAGGGCACCACCCCGAGGGCCTGGGCGAGGCGCTCCTTCAAACCCTTCGGAATCGTGCCGTAGCGCATAGGTGGAGGCTCAGTTTGTCCTTTTTCCTGGGGGGTTGGTCAAGCGGAGGCCTGAAGCCACTGTCGATCCGAAGATCGAAACTGCGGACTTGGCAGAGTCCTTGGCTGTTAACCTGCTTTTAGACTCGTCCTGCGAAGAGACCTCCGAATGATCTACCTGATCCTCGCTTACTGCGTCCTCCAGATCATCCTCGGCCTCTGGCTCGGGCAGAAGGTGAAGAACTCGGGCGACTTCTTCGTCGCCGGTCGATCGCTCTCGCCTGGCCTGCTTTTCGCCACCCTCCTCGCCGCCAACGTAGGCGCTGGTTCCACGGTGGGAGCCACCGGTCTTGGCTACCGGGACGGCCTCGCGGCCTGGTGGTGGGTTGGGTCCGCGGGGGTCGGTTGCCTCATTCTCGGGCAGTTCGTGGGGCCGCGCATCTGGAAGATCGCTTCCGACCACGACTTGAAGACCGCCGGGGATTTCCTCGAATGGCGTTTCGGTCGGGACGTTCGCGGGCTCGTCGCCTGTCTGCTCTGGCTCGGCACCATCGCCATACTCGCCGGGCAGCTCACCGCCCTCTCATGGATCCTGAACGTGGTCGCGGGGGTCGACAAGGCCACGGGCGCCATCATCGGAGGCGTCGTCGCCACCATCTACTTCAGCGCGGGAGGCCTTGCGAGTTCCGTCTACGTGAACGCGGTCCAGTTGACGGTCAAGATCGTGGGTTTCGTCGTCGCGGTCCCTCTCATTCTCATGCGCGTCGGTGGTCTTTCGGCCCTTCAAACCGCGACGGCCATGCCGGAATCATCCTGGAATTTCTTCTCCGGGGGCGCCTCCGGTATCCAATACCTGGCCCTGCTCGCGCCGGCGTTCGTGATCTCACCCGGTCTTCTTCAGAAGGTCTACGGCGCCCGGGACGCGAGTGCGGTGCGCTGGGGCGTCACCATCAACGCTCTCGCCCTCTTCGTCTTTGCGTGCTTCCCGCCCCTTCTCGGGCTGTGCGCGCGAGCACTCCACCCGGGTCTCGTCAATCCGGAACTGGCCCTGCCCACGCTCTTTGTGAACGACCTGCATCCGGCCCTTGGGGCCCTCGGACTCGCCGCCGTGGTCTCGGCCGAGCTCTCGACCGCCGATGCCGTGCTCTTCATCCTGGCGACGTCTCTGTCGAAGGATCTCTACAAGACGTTCATCAACAAGACCGCGAGCGATCAGCAGGTTCTCAAGGTGGCGCGGCTCGCCGCTTTGGGCGGCGGGGTCTTGGGCATCTACGTCGCCATCAAGGCCGCGAGCGTCATCTCCGTCCTTAGCATTTTCTACTCGCTCCTCTCCGTCTGCCTCTTCGTGCCCGTGATCCTCGGCCTCTACGTAAAGTCGGCGGATCGCACGCACGCCCTCACCGCAATCCTCACCGGCATGGCAAGCTTCCTCGCCGCACACTTCACCTCGGCCGGAAAGGGCTATTACGGCCTCACCCCGCCTCTCATCGGACTCTTGACCTCCGCCGTGGCCGCGATGCTCGCCCTCGCGGTCCGCCCCGCGGTCCAACCGAAGGAACTCACGAAATGAAAGCGAACGATCTGTTCAGACTCGACTCCAAGATCGCCGCGATTGTCGGCGCCGGCTCCGGGATCGGAGAAGCCACCGCCCGCATGGCCGCCGAGTTGGGGGCGCAGGTGGTCTGCCTTGACGTCAACGCCGGCAGCGTCGAGGCCGTCGCCCGCGCCATCAAGGCCGCGGGCGGCCAGGCGGAGAGCGGGGTCGTCGACATTCGAGACGGCGCCGCCGTACGCAAATGCTTCGACGACATCGCCGCGCGCCTGGGCGGCCTTCATGTGGCCATCTGCACGCCCGCCATCAACGTGCGCAAGAAGATCCTCGACTACACGGAAGAGGAGTTCGATCGGGTGATGGCGGTGAACATGCGCGGGAATTTCAACGTGCTCCAGTCCGCGGGCCGGATCATGACCGCCCAGAAGAGCGGCAGCATCGTCCTCTATTCGTCGATCCGCTCGCAGACCGTCGAGCCCGGCCAGTCGGCCTACGCCGCCACCAAGGCGGGCATTCTGCAGATGGTCAAGACCGCCGCGTCGGAGTTCGGTCCCGCGGGGGTACGCGTGAACGCCATCGGACCCGGCGTCATCGACACTCCCCTCACCGCCCAGATCAAGAACAACCAGGCATGGTACGAAGCGTATGCCGCAAAGAGCATCATGAACCGCTGGGGAAAGCCGGAAGAGGTGGCGGCCGCGACCCTTTTCCTCTGCGCGCCCGCGGCCAGCTACATCACCGGCACCATTCTGTTCGTCGATGGCGGATGGACGGCGCATGACGGGAGGTTCACGCCTCCCGGGATGTGAGCGGGGCTTCAGACTCTCAATCGTCCAGAAGCTCCAGAGAGTTCATCGTCTGCGCGTTTGACATCGGCGCCGACGAAAGATTAGACATGGCCGCAACAAGACGGCATGGGGCGGCGTTCCAGCGGTTCGCAATCAAACAGCCACACGTTCTGAAGCTAAGGAGTCTAGAAAAATGCGGAACTTCTCTTTTCGGGCGAGGTTTGTCCTTACCCTCGCATTCCTCGTGGGCCTGACTCCGAATCTGGCCTATGCGCAGGCCACCGGTTCCATCTCCGGCACCGCCAAGGACGAATCCGGCGCGGTGCTTCCGGGGGTCACCATCGAAGCCACAAATATCGGAACGAACAGCGTGCGCACCACTCTCACCGGTTCCGATGGCTACTACAGTATCCCCCTCGTTCAGCCGGGGTCCTACACGGTCAAGGCGACATTGTCGGGCTTCTCTGTGCTTTCGAGGACGGGTGTGAAGGTCAACGTCTCCGAAACGGCGCTGGTGAACTTCAACCTCCAGGTCGGCGGCCAGTCGGAGAATGTCGATGTCACCGGGGAGGCGCCCCTCATCGAGACCGCCAACGCCACCCTCGGCATCGTCATCAACGAAGAGAAGATCGTCGATCTCCCCTTGAACGGACGCAACTTCACCCAGCTCGGCACCCTGATTCCCGGTGTGGTGGCTCCGCCCCCCGGCCTTGGCGGGGCCGCCGGCGAGGCGACCCCGGGCGGCTTCGGAAACGTCACCGGCGGCTTCAGCGTCAACGGTCAGCGTAACCAGTCGAACAACTTCCTGCTCGACGGCGCGACCAACAACGACACGTTCAACACCGGCTTCGTGCTTCGCCCGCCCCCCGACGCCATCCAGGAGTTCAAGATCCTCACCCACTCCTACAGCGCGGAATACGGCCGCAACTCGGGTTCCATCGTGAACGTGGTCACCAAGTCCGGCTCCAACAAGTGGCATGGTGCGATCTGGGAATTCAATCGCAACGACAAGTTCCAGGAGCGCAACTTCTTCGTGCCGGAGACTCAGCCCAAGCCGACCCTGAAACAGAACCAGTTCGGCGCGTCCCTCGGCGGTCCGCTCATGAAAGACAAGCTCTTCTTTTTCGGCTACTACGAGGGCTACCGCAACACCAAAGGCACCACCTCGAACCTGCTCGTGCCGACGGCCGCACAACGCTCAGGTGTCATCGGGGGGACCGTCCGCGATCCGCTCTCCGGCCAGCCCTTCCCGGGCGGCATCATCCCGACGAACCGCATCAGCCCCATTTCCACGAAGCTGCTGAACGATTTCGTGCCGCTTCCGAATTCGGGCACGAACCGCTACATCGTCTCTCCGAATGTGGAAGATACCCGCGATCAGGCGGGCGGCCGCCTCGACTACAAGCTCTCCGACAAGCACCAGATGATCGGCCGCTTCCTGTGGAGCCAGACCGAGGCGGCCACCCCGAAGACGGTGCAGCCTTCGGATCAACTCGCCACCGCAAAGCTGTGGGACGTCATGGTCTCCGACACCTACATGTTCAGCTCCAGCGCCATCAACCAGTTCCGGTTCTCGGTCAACAAGATCGACGCGCAACCGGCGGTGACCTCGGGCCTCACGAACTCGGCCTACGGCATCAACGTGAAGAACACGAACCCTCTCGCCGTGGGTTTGTCCTCGATCGCGATCTCGGGCTTCCCCACCCTGGGCGACCCCCAGCAGCCCTTCGTGCAACGCAACAACGATGTCTATCAGTTCACCGATGACTTCTCGTGGCTTCGCGGCACGCACGCGTTCAAGTTCGGCCTCGACGTTCGCCAGGAGCACATGTTCATCGCCTTCATCAACCGGCCCAACGGCGATTACTCGTTCACGAGCGCCATCACCGGTAACGCGCTCGCCGACTTCCTGCTCGGCTACCCGGCCCAGTTCCGGGCCACCACCCAGCAAGGCATTCAGGACGGAAAAGGGTGGACCTACTCGGGCTATGCCCAGGACGAGTTTCGCTACTCCGATCGGCTCACCCTGAACATCGGTCTGCGCTATGAACTCGCGATGCCCTTTGTCGAGAAAGAAAACCGGATCGTGGTCATCAGCCCGGACAAGAAATCGACGGTTCAGCCCCTGGCGCCGCAAGGACTTCTCTATCCGGGCGACGCAGGTATTCCAGACGGCGGCTACAAAGCAGACAAGAACAATCTGGCGCCCCGGGTCGCCTTTGCGTGGGACCCGACGGGCAAGGGGAAGACCAGTGTCCGCGGGGCCTGGGGTATCTTCTATGACTCGCTGGCTGGACAGGGCGACCTGTTCCAGGCCGGCGTCCTGGCTCCACCCTTCACGCCTCTGGTCGAGTTGAATGCGACCGCCGCCAACCCGTTTCTGACCCTCGCCAACCCGCTGGGCACAGGCACCCAGACTCCGAACCTGTTCCCCGCCAACCTGACCATCATCGGTTGGGGCCCCGAGTTCACGACACCTTCCGTCATGCACTACAACCTCACCGTGCAGCAGCAGCTCGGCGACAACCTTGGGCTTGAAGTCGGGTACGTGGGATCGAAGGGCAAGAACCTCCCGATGTTCATGGAGATCAACCCGCTGATCAATGGGGTGCGGAAATACCCGGCCTACTCGCTCCTCCGCCCGACCCTCACCGTGGCCGAATCCTGGTACAACTCCTTGCAGGCTTCGCTCCGCATGCGGCCCACCAGGGGGATCAACTTCCTGGCGTCCTACACTCTTGGGAATGCCAAGGACCACGTGTCCGGTCTCAACATCGGCGGGGAGAGCCGTCCGGTTCTTCCCACCACCCTCGGCGACGATGCGAGCCTGCAGGCGGCCCTGGATCAGGAGAAGGGGCCGGCGCTCTTCGATGTCCGCCATCGGTTCGTGTTCAGCTTCGGCGCGGAACTGCCGAGGCTCTCCGACAAGTCCGCGGCCATGCGCGCGATTCTCGGTGGCTGGCAGTTGAACGGCATCTTCCAGGCGCAGACCGGCTTCCCGTTCACGGTCACGGATTCGGTTGCGTCCTTGTCCGGCCTCACCAACCGTCCCAACATGACCTGCGATCCCAACGAGGGCGGTGCTCAAACCGTGGCTCAGTGGTTCAATACCAGCTGTTTCACCCGTCGGCCCGCGGCCGCCACCACTGGCCTGTCCAGCCAGCCTCGCAACGCAGTGCGCGGACCGGGCTTCAACCGCACGGACCTTTCGATCTTCAAGAACTTCACGTTCGCGAAGAACAAGCAGATCCAGATCCGGGTCGAGGGCTTCAACATCTTCAATCAGGAGCGATTCAGCAACCCCGTCAACCTCAGCAGCGCCGCCAACTTCGGTCAGCTGACGACCTCGGACGACGGACGCATCATCCAGTTCGGCGCCAAGTTCAGTTTTTGAGTTTTCGTCCCTTCGACCGGCTCAGGGACCGGGCCAGGACCACCGCTCCGCCACCGCTTGGTGGCTAGAGTCTCTCGAAGGCTCGCGCGGGGTTTTGAGACGCGGTCCCCGGTTCGCCGGACGGCGGGGCCGCGGCTTAAGTAAGATCGCTCCATGAAGCGTCGAGACTTCCTCGGCCGGGCCTCGGTGGGGGCCGTGGCTCTCGGCTTTCCCGCCATCGTAAGGTCCCAGAACAGCGCGCCGCAGGTCGTTTCCGGAGTGCAGGCGGGCGATGTTTCCGGCGGACGAGCGGTCATCTGGGCGCGGGCCAGCCAGCCCGCGGAGATGGAAGTGGAGTGGGCCAACAACGACCGGTTCGAGAACTCCCTGGCCGCCGGAAACGAGTTCGCCCTCCGGAGCACCGGCTTGTGCGCCAAGATGGACATCCAGAAGCTCCCCCCGGGCGAGACCGTCTTCTATCGCGTGCGCTTCCGCGACCTCAGGGACGCCCGCGCCATCGGGGAGCCGGTGGTGGGCCGATTCAAGACACCCGCCGCGGACGGTCGTGATGTGACCTTCACCTGGGGCGCCGACACCGTGGGCCAGGGCTATGGGATCAACTCCAGCATGGGCGGGCTCAAGATCTACGACAGCCTGGCGCGGGCCGAATCCGATCTCTTCATCCATCTGGGCGACACCGTCTACGCGGACCAGCCGGTGGAGAAGGAGGTGCTCGCCGGGGATGGCACGATCTTCCGGAATCTCACCACGGAGGCCAAGTCGAAAGTCGCGGAAACGCTCGATGAATACCGCGGTCAGTACGAGTACAACCTCATCGACGAGAACTTCCGGCGATTTGGCGCACAGACCGCCCAGTTCATGCTGTGGGACGATCACGAGGTCCGAAACAACTGGTACCCGGGCCAGATTCTCGAGGACCCGAGATACCGGATCGAAACCCGGGTGGATGTTCTGGCCTCGAGGGCCCGCAGGGCCTTCTTCGAGTTCACGCCGATCCGAGGCCTCGAGCCCACCACGGGCAGGATCGATCGCCTCTTGCCTTGTGGGCCGCTGCTCGATGTCTTCGGCCTCGATATGCGCACCTACCGTGGCCCCAACGGGGCGAACCGGCAAACCAGGCTCGACCCGGAATCCGCCCTTCTCGGGCCGAGCCAGATCGCAACCCTGAAGCGATCGCTCCGCTCCTCCCGCGCGGTCTGGAAAGTGATCGCCTCCGACATGCCCATCGGCCTCGTGGTCGGAGACGGTCCGGGACGCTACGAAGCGGTGGCGAACGAAGACCCGGGCACGCCTTGCGGCCGCGAACTCGAGATCGCCGATTTGCTCTCGTTCATCAAGCGCGAGCGTATCTCCAACACCCTCTGGATCACGGGGGATGTGCACTACGCGGCGGCTCACCGTTATTCGCCGGAAGACGCATCCTTCACCGACTTCGATCCATTCTGGGAGTTCGTGGCCGGACCGCTCCATGCCGGGACGTTCGGCCCCAATACTCTGGACAAGACCTTCGGACCTTCGGTCCGGTATCTTGCTATCCCGAAAGGGATGAAACCGAATCAGCCGCCTTCCGCCGGGCTTCAGTTCTTCGGCAAAGGCGCCATCGATGGAAGGACGCGCGAATTGACGATCACCCTTCACGACCTCTCCGGCAAGAAGCTCTGGAGCATTTCCCTGCCCTCGAAAGAATCATGAGAACCTACCGCGTCGCCGTCATCCCGGGAGACGGCATCGGCCCGGAGGTTCTGCAGGCGGGCCTCACCGTCCTCGAGGCGGTGGAGAAGACCGAAGGCTTCGCTCTGGACACCGTCCACTTCCCCTGGGGATCGGAGTTCTATCTCCAGCATGGTCGGATGGTGAGCGAGGGCGGGATCGAGTCCTTGAGGGATTTCAAGGCGATCTACTTTGGGGCCGTCGGCTCCAAGGCGGTGCCCGACCATGTCACGGTCTGGGAGCTGATCCTGCCCATCCGGCAGATCTTCGATCAATACGTGAACCTGCGGCCCATGCGCCTTCTTCCCGGCCTCACCTCGCCCCTCGCCGGGCGGACCTCCGCCGATATCGACATGATCTGCGTGCGCGAGAACACCGAGGGCGAATACTCGGGGGTGGGCGGCTTCGTTCATCGCGGGCGCCCGGGCGAATTGGCGAACGAGGTGGCCACGTTCACCCGCGCCGGCATCGAGCGGGTGGTTCGCTTCGCGTTCGAACTGGCGCGCACCCGGCCCACGAAACTCGTCGCCTCGGCCACGAAGTCCAACGCGTTGCGACACTCCATGGTCCTTTGGGACGAGGTCGTGGAGGAAGTGGCGGGAAGCTTCAGGGACGTCACCTTGCGCCGCTACCACGTGGACGCTCTGGCCGCCCGGATGGTGACGCATCCCGACACCCTGGACGTCATCGTGGCGAGCAACCTCTTCGGCGACATCCTGACGGATCTGGGTGCCGCGATCTCGGGATCGCTCGGGGTCGCCGCGTCCGGCAATCTCAATCCCACCCGCGTGAGCCCCTCCATGTTCGAACCCATCCATGGCTCCGCTCCGGATATCGCGGGCCGGGGCATCGCCAACCCGATCGGGGCGGTTTGGGCGGGAGCGATGATGCTCGAGTACCTGGGCGAGCAGGCCGCGGCGAAGCGAGTGATTCGGGCCATCGAGACTGTGACCTCCCAAGGAAAAGTGCGAACGCCCGACCTCGGAGGGTCGGCCACCACCGCGGACATGGCTCGGGCCCTCGTCGACGTCCTTTAGAACGCAAAGGGCGGGAACGCGAAACGAATGACGCGACAGAACATCTCATCCGGCACGAAGTGGGAGCCGGTGGTCGGTTATTCGCGGGCGGTGAGAGTGGGGCCCCACATTCATGTCTCGGGCACCACGGCCGTCGACGGTTCCGGAACATTGATCGGACCCGGGGACGCCTACGCTCAGACCGCGTTCATACTCCGAAAGATCGAGCGTGCCCTGGAAGAGGCAGGAGCCTCCCTGTCCCAGGTGGTAAGGACGCGGATGTTCGTGACCGACATTTCGAGGTTCGAGGAGATCGGGAACGCACACGGGGAGGTTTTCCGGGACATTCGTCCCGCATCCACCATGGTGGAAATAAGAGCCCTGGTGGATCCGGAGATGCTGATCGAGATCGAAGCCGACGCCTACGTCGAGCCGATCTGAGCGGTCCCCATCTCATGAAGGTCTCGGGAAGTGTGGTCGCCATCACCGGCGCATCCGCAGGAATTGGCCGGGCCGCGGCGCGGGTCTTCTCTCGCGAGGGGGCGCTTCTGGCCGTGGCCGCACGGCGCAAGGACCGACTCGACTCCCTAGTCGAGGAGATCGAGGCGGCCGGGGGGAAGGCGCTGGCCATAGCCACCGACGTGTCCATCGAAGCCGAGGTTCGTCGCTTTGTGGACGAGACGGTCCGGACCTTCGGACGGATCGATGTGATGATCAACAACGCCGGATTCGGGATCCGGGGCAGGGTCGAGGAAACACCTGGCGCGGATTTCGAGCGACTTCTGAAGACGAACTTCATGGGTACGGTCTGGGGATGCCAGGCCGCGCTCAGGTACATGCGGCCTCAGGGCCAGGGTGTGATCCTCAATGTGTCGTCCATCGTCGGCCATCGGTCACTGCCTGGAGGTGCGGCCTACGGCGCCTCCAAGGCGGCTCAGATCAGCCTGACCGAGTCTCTGCGCGTCGAACTCCGGGGGACCGGGATTCACGCGATCTCCGTGCATCCGATCGCCACCGCCACCGAATTCGGGGCGGTCGCTTTGAAGGAGTCAGGCGGACGGAAGGGCGCCCCCGTCGGTCCCGTCCAGACTGCCGAACAAGTGGCCGAGGCGATGGTGCGCGCGGTCCTTTCGCCCCGCCCGGAGGTCCACCCGTACCCGATGGCCCGTGTGCTGATCGCCGCGAACGCGGTGTTCCCGTCCCTCATCGACCGCTGGGCCTCCCGGGCCTCCAAGGCCTGACCCCCGGGGTTTCGGCCGCGGGCGAGGCGGTCCGCGGGGGCCGGCCGGGAAGACGTCTCACCCTTTGCAGAGGTCGATCCAGTCGATGTACCGCTTCTCTTCGCCGCGCACCACCCGTCCGAAAGTATGGGCCAGTTGGGTGGTGATCGGACCGCGGATGCCCTTTCCAATGGGCCGGAAATCGAGTTCGCGGATGCCCAGAACCTCGGCTGCGGTGCCGCAAACGAACAGTTCGTCGGCCACGTAGAGTTGATCACGGGTGAGGGGTTCCTCGCGAACCTCGTGTCCCAAGTCCCGGGCGATGGTGATCACGCTGTCGCGGGTCAGGCCTTCCAGCACGGTGGTTCGATGAGGTGTGTAGATCACTCCCTGGCGGACGGCAAAGAGGTTTTCTCCGGTTCCCTCGGCGACCAGGCCCGTGGGGTCGAGCATCAGCGCCTCATCGAAACCCAGGCGCGCCGACTCGGTCCGGGCCAGAACGGAGTTGCCGTAGTTCCCCGCGACCTTCGACTTCGTCATCATCACGTTCGGGTGGTGCCGGGTGAAAGACGACACGTTGGCGCGCAGACCCTTGGCCTCCGCTTCCGGAGAGACAAAACCCGTCCACTCCCAGGCCGCGATGCCCAGTCCCGGGATGATTCCGAGCAGATTCAAACCCATGTGGCCGGAAGCGGCGAAGATGAGCGGACGCACGTAGCACTCGCGAAAACCGTTCTCGCGAACCACCGCCTTGGACCCGGCGATGATCTGTTCTTCGGTCCAGGGAAGATCCAGGAATCCAAGAATGCGGGCGCTCGAGAGGAGGCGGGCGATGTGGTCTTTCAGCCTGAAAATGGCCGGCCCCTGCGGTGTGTTGTAGGCGCGCATGCCCTCGAACACCGCCGTCCCGTAATGAAGGGCCGGGGTCAGGAAAGGCACCACCGCTTTCTCATGGGGTACGAGGGCGCCATTCATCCAGACGAATTTCGAATCAAGGTTCATTTCTATCCTGTCTCGCGCAAGGTCGATGAGTCCGGCGCCAGGCCTAAACCCCCCAGCCGTAGCCTCTCTCGGCGGTTTCGCGGAACTCCGCAGGCTCCTGGGGAGCGCTCGGTTCGGGGTCGAGGGGCTCGGCACGAAGCAAAAGGAGCCGGGCCTCCTCTTCTTCGGGGGTTTTTTCTTTCTCGTTCTGGGTGTTCATTCGTATTTCTTTCCTCAAAAATGAAAACCCCCGAGGTTTCCCTCGGGGGCCTTTCGTCTCGCTGAGGCTTTCGCCTCGCTAGACGGGACCCCCGCCCGTAAGGACGATGAGAATGAGACCAATAACCGAGGCGGACGACGACGCATAAGTCTGTCGCGGCTCGCTTCTCGAGAAAATGTGGTCTGACATCGCGGTTGTAGAGTATGTGCGGCGGGGCGATCGTGTCAAACCCCCGAGCCGGAAACCCGGCTCACGAACGCCAACACGCGTTCATCCTGGAAAGGCCGGCCACAGACCTCGGCGATGTGGCGGGCGTCCTTCATCAGCGCTTCGAACGCCGCCAAGGACAGACTCTGCGCGCCATCGGACAGCGCGAGCTCGGGATCGTCGTGGACTTCGATCATCACCGCATCGGCTCCGGCGGCGATGGCGGCCTTGGTCATGGGGGCCACGCTGTCGCGGCGTCCGGTGCCGTGGGACGGGTCGATGGCGATGGGAAGATGAGACAGAGACCGGACCACGGGTATGGCCGAGAGATCGAGGGTGTTGCGGGTGGCGCTTTCGAAGGTCCGGATCCCACGCTCGCACAGAATGACATTGGGGTTGCCTTCGGCCAGGATGTACTCCGCCGCGAGCAGCCATTCCTCGATCGTGGCCGACATGCCGCGCTTCAGGAGAATGGGGTTGGGCACGCGACCGAGTTCGCGGAGGAGATCGAAGTTCTGCATGTTCCTTGTGCCCACCTGCAGACAGTCGACCAGGGGCGCCATCGACTCGACTTTTCGAACGTCCATCACCTCGCTCACCACCTTGAGCCCGGTCATCGCACGCGCTTCGCCCAGCCACTTGAGAGCCTCTTCGCCGTGGCCCTGAAATGAATAAGGCGAGGTTCGCGGCTTGAAGGCGCCGCCCCGCAGCATGTGAGCACCCGAGGCCTTGACCGATCGCGCGATGCGCATCAGGCGATCGTGGCTCTCCACCGCGCAAGGGCCGGCGATGACTACGGTCTGCTGACCTCCAATGACCACGCCTCCGATGGAGACTTCGGTGGGTTCGGGTTTGGTCTTTCTCGAGGATTTCATGGTGGGAAGCAGCCGAAGTTTATTCGCCTCCAGCGCTCAATCCCCGTCGGTCACCGCTCCGAGACTCGCCGACGACACAACCCGGGCGTACTTCGCGAGCACCCCGCGGGTGAACCGGGGGAGGGGCGCGGTCCAGGCCGCGCGCCGCTTCTGAAGCTCGTTCGCGGGCACATTCAGCGAAAGCAGGCGCGATTCCGCGTCCACGGTGATGCTGTCGCCTTCGTGAACGAGGCCAATCAGGCCTCCGGTGGCCGCTTCGGGCGCCACGTGGCCCACCACCAGGCCATGGGAACCCCCAGAGAATCGTCCATCGGTAATGAGAGCCACGCTCTCGCCCAGACCCGCGCCCATCAGAGCCGACGTGGGAGCCAGCATCTCTCGCATTCCCGGTCCGCCCCGGGGCCCTTCGTGCCGAATCACCATCACGTCCCCCGCACTGATCTTCCCGCCCATGATGGCGGCGAGGCTGTCCTCTTCGGACTCGAAAACCCGAGCCGGGCCCGTGAGCTTGATCGTCTTGAGGCCCGAGATCTTCGCCACCGCTCCCTCCTCGGCCAGATTGCCGCGCAGGATGGCCAGATGACCCTGGGCATGGACCGGGCGGTCCCAGGGACGAATCACATCCTGACCCGATGGCGGTTCGGGGGGGACTCGGGCCAGGGACTGAGCGATCGTGTCTCCGGATATGGTCAGAGCGTCACCGTGCAGAAGTCCGTGCGAGAGAAGGATCTTCATGACCTGAGGTATGCCGCCCGCGCGATGAAGATCGGTGGTGGCATAGCGGCCCGACGGCGAGAGATCGCACAGCACCGGGACCCGCGCCCGAATGGTCTCGAAGTCATCGAGGGCGAGGGGAACATCGGCGCTGTGGGCGATGGCGAGAAGGTGAAGGACGGCGTTCGTCGAACCGCCGATGGCCATCACCACCGCGATCGCGTTCTCGAACGCCTTCCGCGTCATGAGCCTTCGCGGGGTGAGGTTCGAGGCCACCGCACGCGCGAGCACCCGGGCCGATTCGGCCGCCGAATCGGCTTTCTCGGTATCAACCGCGGCCATGGTCGAAGAATGGGGCAGGGACAGGCCCATGGCTTCGATGACCGAGGACATCGTGTTCGCGGTGAACATGCCCCCGCAAGAACCCGCACCCGGACAGGCGGCGCGTTCGATGCGGCCCAGTTGTTCGTCCGTGATCTTCCTCTGGCTCCACTGTCCGACCGCCTCGAAGACGCTCACGATGGTGAGGTCCCGACCATCGAGTGTCCCTGGTTTGATGGTGCCGCCGTACACGAACACCGCGGGGATATCGAGGCGGGCCATGGCCATCATGGCCCCCGGCATGTTCTTGTCGCAGCCCCCGACGATCAGGACCGCATCGAGACGCTCGGCCCCGCACACCGTCTCGATCGCATCCGCGATGACCTCGCGGGACACGAGGGAGTACTTCATCCCGATGGTGCCCATGGAAATGGCGTCCGAAACCGTGGGCGTTCCGAAGGTCTGGGGAACCAGTCCCGCCTCCCGGCAAGCCGCCTCCGCGCGGTTCACCAGGACCTGCAGGCCCGCGTTGCACGGTGTCGTGGTGCTGTGGGCGTTGGCGATGCCCACGAACGGCTTCTTGAAATCCTCGTCCGTGTACCCGATGGCCCGCAACATCGAGCGATTCGGAGAACGCTCAGGGCCTTCGGTGGTCAATCGACTTCGCATTGCGGGGGTGTTCTCCTTAGGGGCGCTCGGCGTACCGCGCCCGACCGCCCATTCGAGCAGAGGGGCCGGGCTTCAGCGCGTGCCCACCGGGGTGGCCTGGGCGGAGCGGGACTCGACGCCCTCTCCCTCCGAAGACATGGTCACCGGATCGAGGAACGGCATCATGGACCGGAGTTGCGCGCCCACTTTCTCGATGGTCTGCGTCCGTTCGCTCCGCCGCTGTTCGTTGAACCAGGGCCGGCCCGCTTCGCTCTCCGCGATCCAGGCGCGGGCGTAAGCCCCGCTCTGAATCTCCGCGAGCATGCGCGCCATCTCCGCCCTGGTCTCGTCGGTCACCAGGCGCGGGCCTCCGGTGTAGTCGCCATGTTCCGCGGTGTCCGAGATGGAATAGCGCATATAGGAGAGGCCGCCCCGGTACATGAGATCGACGATCAGCTTCAGTTCATGCATGCATTCGAAGTAAGCGATCTCCGGCTGGTAGCCGGCCTTCACCAGGGTCTCGAAGCCGGCCTTGACCAGAGCCGACACCCCGCCACACAACACCGCCTGCTCTCCAAAGAGATCGGTCTCGGTCTCCTCCGCAAAGGTGGTCTCGATGACCCCGGCCCGCGTGCACCCGAGCGCCCGGGCATAGGCGAGGGCGGTTTGCTTCGCCCGTCCGCTGGCGTCGCGATGGACCGCGAGCAGCGCGGGCGTGCCCTGACCTTCCTTGAACACTTCTCGAACCCGGTGCCCGGGCGATTTTGGCGCGATCATGGACACGTCGACGCCCGGCGGGGGGTCGATGGCGCCGAAACGAATGTTGAAACCGTGAGCGAACATCAAGGTCTTGCCCGCGCGCAGATTGGGCGCAAGCTCGTCCCGGTACAGCGCGGCCTGCGTGGTGTCGGGGGTGAGGACCATCACGATGTCGGCCTCACCCGCCGCGGCCGATGGGGTTAGCACGCTCAGACCCTCGGCTATGGCTTTGGCCCGGGAACGGCTGTTCGGGGACAGACCCACAACCACGTCGCAGCCGCTGTCGCGCAGGTTGAGGGCATGGGCGTGCCCCTGGCTGCCGTAACCGATGATCGCAATGCGGCGACCCTTCAGTTCGGCGAGGTCCGCGTCTTTGTCGTAGTAGATCTTTGCCATGATGTTCTTTGATGTTCTTTCTTTCTAGGTTTGTGACTCAGCCGCCGGAGCGACGCCGCGCAGCATCGCGATCTTCCCGGTGCGCACGATCTCCAGAAGGCCTCGCGGCCGGAGCAGGTCGACCAGACCGTCGACCTTGGCGCCATCTCCGGTGACCTCCACGATCACCGAATCGGGAGCCACATCCACGATTCGTCCGCGGAATATCTCGGCCAGTTGCGCGATCTCGGCCCGGTCCGTGGCCGCGCACCGGACCCGGATCAGAGCAAGGTCGCGATCGACGGTGGGCAGGTCGGTGACATCCGTGACCTCGGCCACCGGAATCAGTTTCCGGAGGCTTTCTTCGACCAGGCGTGCGGGCACCCGGGCGGTGTCGACCACCACCGTCATGCGGGAGAAGTCCGCCATCTCGCTTCGTCCGACGGTCAGGCTCTCGATGTTGAAGGCCCGGCGACGGAACAGGCTCGCCACCCGATTGAGGACACCGGGTTCGTCCCGAACCCGGGCGACCAGGGTGTGCCTCATGCCATCACCTCCTGCGTGACCGGCCGCCGAATCATGGCGTCGAGGGCGGCGCCCGCCGGGACCATGGGAAAGACCGATTCCTCCTGGGCCACCCGGAAATCTATGAGCGTCGCGGCTCCCGACTGGCGCGCCGCTCGAACCGTCGGTATGACCTCCTGGCGCCGGGTCACCCGGTGCGCGCCAATTCCATAAGCATCGGCGAGCTTCACGAAGTCGGGAGACAGGATGGGGGTTGAGGCGTAGCGCTTCTCGTAGAAGAACTCCTGCCATTGCCGGACCATGCCGAGGAAGCCATTGTTGATGATCGCGATGTTGATGTCGAGGCCTTCCTGCTGGACGGTGGCGAGTTCGGCCTGAGTCATCTGAAAGCCGCCGTCCCCGACCACCACCCAGACCTCCGCCTCGGGACGGGCGAATTTGGCGCCAATCGCCGCGGGAAGCGCGAAGCCCATGGTGCCGAGGCCGCCCGAGGTGATCAGACTGCGGGGGCCCTCATGAGCGTAATACTGCGCCTCCCACATCTGATGCTGACCGACGTCGGTCACCACGATGGCCTGGCCGTTCGTGGCTTCCCAAAGGTCGTGAATAACGTGTGCAGCGTACAGCTTTCCATCGTCCTCCTGGTGGAGGATGTCCCGGCTCTTGGTTTCGGCTCGGCCTGCTTCAATGCCCCGAAGCCACACCTCGTGGCGTTTCTCGGGGACGAGCGGATTCAGAGCATCGAGGACGCGGCGAAGGTCGCCCACGAGGGCCACGTCAACGGGCACATTCTTCCCAACTTCGGAGGCATCGATCTCGACGTGGACCTTCCGGGCGTTGGGCGCGTAAGTTTTCAGGCTGCCGGTCACGCGATCGTCGAAACGCATGCCGAAGGCCAGGAGCAGGTCCGCCTCCTGAATCGCCCGGTTCACGTAGGCCTCCCCATGCATGCCCATCATCCCGAGCGAGAGAGGGTGGGAGGCTGGAAAACCGCCGAGGCCCAGGAGGGTCGAGGCGACCGGGGTGCCGGTTCGCTCGGCAAAGGCGATGAGCGCCCGCGTGGCTCCGGACTTGATCACGCCGTGGCCGGCCAGAACGATCGGGCGTTCGGCCCTCCGGATCAACTCCACCGCTCGTCCGAGGTCGTCGGGCGAAAGCGCCGGACGCTCGCGCAGGCTCGGGTGGTGGACGGCGTCCGGCCAGACGAACTCCGTCACGGCCTGTTGAGCGTCTTTACAGATGTCCACCAGAACCGGACCGGGCCGACCGTGACGCGCGATGGCGAAGGCTTCGCGCAGGGCCGGAGCGATGTCCTCGACCCGCGTCACCAGGGAGTTGTGCTTCGTGATCGGGAGGGTGATGCCGGTGACATCAACTTCCTGAAAAGCGTCGCTGCCGATCAGGTGGGACGCGACCTGGCCGGTGATGAACACGGTGGGCACCGAGTCGAGCATGGCGGTGGCGATGCCGGTGGTGAGGTTTGTGGCCCCCGGACCCGATGTCGCAATGGCGACTCCGACCTTGCCGGAAGCGCGGGCGTAGCCGTCGGCCATGTGTGCTGCACCCTGCTCGTGGCGGACCAGAACGTGATGAATCGGATAGTCACCCATGGCATCGTAGGCCGGAAGAACGCAGCCGCCCGGGTAACCGAACACCACGTCGACGCCCTCACGCAGCAGACTCTCCCACAGGATCTGGGCCCCGGTGAGTTTCGACCCGATCGATTCGCGTTTGCTCATGTTGGTTTCGCCCTTTTCTGAAGAAGAACACAGGAAAAAGCAAAACCCCCGAGGTTTCCCTCGGGGGTCTCGATGATCCCTGGCGCTCTCTGCCTAGACCATCGACCCCCGGGGCCCAATAACGAGGGCCCTAAGGAGGAGAACCGAAATCTCAATGGAGACCGAACCCGTGAACAGGCTGGTCGATTTCGATGGGACGGCGCGGTTCATAACAAGGGGGCGATGTTAACCACACGTTCGAGAGGCGTCAAGGGCTTTCCTGAAACAACCCAACTCCTGACTAAACTCAGGGGGATGAGACTCCTCGGCATCGCGTTCCGGAATCTCCTCCGCGCTCGACGACGGAATGCTCTGGCCGGCGGAACCATGGCCCTGGGAACCGCAGCGCTGATTCTGGGGGGCGGTCTGTCGGATGGAATCGCGCGCCAGCTCACGGACAACCTGGTCGCGGTCCAGACCGGGGAACTCATGGTGGTGAAGCGCGAGGACGGTTTCGTGCGGCAGAACTCGCCTTTCGATGCCTATTCGAAAGACCTGATTCCCGAGGGTGCTTCCCTGGCGGACGAGATCGAGAGGCGGTCCAGGGAACTCGGAATCCAACAGGTCTCGCCCTACCTGCACGCCCGCGGCACCGCGATCGCCTCGAATCGATCGACGCCGGCCGTCGTCCTCGGCATCGTTCCGGGGCGCGAGCCTGAACTGTTCAAAGCCCTGCCTCCGGTGAAAGGCGGTGCGCTGAGCGGCCAGCGGGATGAGGTCTACGTCGGCGAACCGGCCGCGCGCGTGCTCCGGCTGAGCGTCGGCGACTCCGTCTCTTTGCTGATCCAGACCCCTCTAGGCGCCATGAACTCGCTCGACGCGATCGTGTGCGGGATCTTCCGAAAAGGCGCACCCTGGTACGACAACACCTTCTTTGTTCCCCTGGAGGCGGCGCGGAGACTTGAGGACGCTCCCGATGGAATGACGAACATCAAGTTGAGGGTGCAGGGTTCGAGGCGGGAAACCGAGGAGGTCCGCACTCAGCTCCGGCAAATGGTGTCGCGGCGGTCGCCGGGAACTTCCGTGGAAAGCGCCGAGGAGGCCGGCCGATTTTCGTTTTCGATCATCCAGGCGAACCAGGCGAGCCTGGCCATCCTCTCGATGTTTCTCTTCGCGGCCGCCGCGGTGGGAATCGTGAACGCGATGCTCATGAGCGTTCATGAGCGTACCCGGGAAATCGGCACGATCCGGGCCATGGGGATGAGACGAGCCGGCGTGGTGCGGCTCTTCCTCCTGGAGGGCCTGGCCCTGGGCATGGTCGCGGCGGTTCTGGGCGTTCTGGGCGGCGGGGCCCTGGTCCTCTACTGGAAGAGTGTCGGCATCAGAATGAACACGATTACCCTCGCCTGGCTCGCCGGAGGGGATTTTCTGTACCCCAGGCTCGAACTGGCAAGTGTCCTGCGCGCGGCTCTCGCCATCATCGCCTTGTCAACGTCTGCCGCCATCTACCCCGCCTACGCGGCCAGCCGCCTGGAACCTCGGGAAGCCCTGCATCGGATCTGACCCTTCTGCTCCCTTCGCCGGGCCAAAGTAACATCCACACTTCTCTTTCTAAGGAGAGTTCATGAATTCGTCCCGCCCTCTTATCGCCATCGTCTGTTCGGCCGTCCTGTGGACCGCCTGCGCCTCCATCAAACCCCCCTCGGTCCGAGTGGCCGGGATTCATCTCGCCGGCGTCTCCCTGACCGGAGCCCGAGTCGACGTCGGCCTGGACATCAGGAACGTAAACCCCGAGGATCTTCAAATTGAACGCTTCGAATACGAAGTGAAGCTGAACGGCCGGACCCTCGGCCGCGGCTTCGGGTCCGAACCGTTGCAGCTCGGCGGATTCAAGGAGGACCGGGTGATCTCGAGGCTCGACGTGAATTTCCTGAAGGTTCCGGGGGTGGTCAAGGAATCTCTCGAAAAAGACCGGGTCAAAGCCGAAGTCAAGGGCGCCTTCTATGTTCGGGAGGGCTCAGGACTTCGGAAGATCAAGTTCGGCTCTCAGGGGGACGTCGACCTCAAGAAGGCCCTCTCCAGGGACAGCAAGAAGTAGGTCTTCCATCTTGCCAAGTGATTCCGGGCTTGTGGCCCTGGCGCAGTTTGACGATCATGAAGTCGGACACTAGACTGCTTCGAATCTCGGCCTAAACCTTGGAATTTCCAGTTGATGAATGCGCTCGGACGGGACAGGACTAGCTTGGTCGGAGGGGCATGAAGGTCAGGGTACTCGGTTGTTACGGGGGGATTGCTCCCGGCCGGGGAATGACTTCGTTCCTGGTCAACGACAGCGTGGCCCTCGATGCGGGCGGCTTGTCTTTCGCTCTCTCGATCAAGGGGCAGGCGCGGGTGAAGGACGTCTTCATTTCTCACGCCCATCTCGATCACACCTGTTGCCTTCCCTTTCTCATCGACAACAGCTTCGCGTCGCCCGGGTTCTCCCTGCGGATCTACGCCATCCAGGAAGTGGTGGCCGCGCTCTCCAAACATCTCTTCAACGGTTCCCTCTGGCCTGACTTCACCTCCATTCCCGACGACCTCACCCCGGTCTTGAAACTCATCACCATCGAACCCGAGAAGCCGGTGAAAGTGGGCAATCTCAGGGTTCGGGCCGTGCCCGTTTCCCACTCGGTGCCCACCACCGGCTTTATTGTCAATGACGGCGATGGTTCCCTGGCGTTTTCGAGCGACACCGGACCCACGCAGCGTTTCTGGGATGTGGTCAACGCCACGAAGAACCTTCGGACGGTCATCACCGAGTGTTCCTTCCCGAACAACGAAGAGGGTCTGGCGGAGATTTCCGGACACCTGACCCCGGTCTTGCTCGGCAAGGAGCTTGAGAAACTCAGACGCGATGTTCCCGTGTTCATCTACGGCGCGAAACCCCGCTTCGTCGCGCGAATCAAGAAGGAAATCGCGGCTTTGAAGCGGAAGAACGTGAACATGTTCGTTCAGGGTCGGACCTACACCCTCTAGTTCGGGCCGAGGCGCACTCGCGCACCTCGGTTCAGGGCCCTTTTGGCCGGCTACCTGGGAGTCTAGGAATATCTGCCTCTGAACCCTGATTCGACCAACGCAGGTGGCCTATTCCATTGTGCTAGAGTCGTCGGAGAACACAACATATTGGGGTAATTCCGCATTCATGATGCGTCTGGATCAAGTTGAAATCGTTGGCTTTAAGTCGTTTTGTGACCGGCAGGAGCTGACGTTCAAAGGGGGGGTTACCGGGATCGTCGGGCCCAACGGGTGCGGGAAGAGCAACATCTCGGACGCAATTTCCTGGGTTCTCGGAGAACAGAGCGCCAAGAGCCTCCGCGGCGGGTCCATGTCGGATGTCATATTCGCCGGAACCACTGCTCGTCAGCCCGTGGGCATGGCCGAGGTCAATCTCAAACTGACCGGACTCAACGGTCGCAGCCCCGACGGTCGAGAAGAGTGCACGATCTCGCGCCGGCTCTACCGAAACGGGGAGAGCGAGTATCTGATGAACGGCGCCCTGTGTCGCCTGCGCGACATCCACGAGTTGTTCATGGACACCGGCCTCGGTTCGAAGGCGTACTCCTTCATCGAACAGGGGAAGATTGGACAGATCCTTTCCAACAAACCGACCGATCGGCGGGCGCTGATCGAAGAAGCCGCCGGGGTCACGAAGTACCGCGCGCGAAGGCGCCAGACCCAGTTGAAGCTGGACGCAACCCAGGCCAATCTGCTTCGGGTGAACGACATCGTCACCGAAGTCAAGAAGCAGCTCGACTCGCTCAAGCGTCAGGCCGCGAAGGCGCGCCGACGCATGGTCCTGCAAGAGGAGCAACTCGGACTCGATCAGATCGTTTACGGCCGCACTTTTGTCAGACTTCAGGCCGACGCGAACGCTCTGGCGGAGCGCTCGAGAATCGAAACCGAGCGCGCGGAGCTCATCGACGCCACCATCGCCGCGGCCCAGACGAGACTCGAGGAAGGCCGGCTGGAAGTGATCGAGCAGGAAAAGGCGCTCGAAGTCGTGCGCGCCGAACATGCCGACCTGACTCTCAAGGCCAACAAGTTCGAAACCCAGTCCACCCATTGCCGCGATCAGTCGAAAGACGCGCGGTTGCGCGCGCAGGCGGCCTTGCAAGAGGCCGAGGACCTGAGAACTCGGCTGGCCCCGGTGGGCCAGGCCCTCGCCCAGCATGACGTCGATGTCCTCTCCTTCGCCCGGCAGCGCGAGGCGAGCGAGGCCACTCTGCGGGGAATCGACGCCCTGCTGGATCAGGCCGTCACGGCGCTGAGGACGGTAGAAACCGAGATGGAGGGAGCGCGGTCCACCCAGCTGTCCGCTCTGACCCGCATCTCCGCCCTCAGTTCGGCGCGCGGAGCCGCCCATGAACGGGTCGAACGAGCCCAGGCCTCCCTGTCGAAACTCAAGACCGAGTTCGACGAAGTGTCTCGCACGCGCGAGCGCGTGGAGAGTGCTTTGACCCAGGCCGCCGTCCGCTGCGACGAGGGCGAAGCGGGAAAGAGCGTTCTCCTGGAAGCACTGACCGTCGCGAAGAGGAATCGCGTCGAAGCCGAGGCGGAACGACTCGATCTTGGCCGCGAACTCGATGCTCTCCACCGAGAGAGCGATCAACTCGCGGGCCGCCGGGCCTCGCTCGAAGAGCTGGTCGCCACCCACGGCGCGTTCGACGCGGGCGTGCGCGCGCTTCTCGACAATCGCACGGTCTCCGGGGTCCTCGGCGTACTGGCCGACGCCATCGAGGTTGGGCCGCTTCACGAGAAGGCGGTCGAAGGCTTCCTGGGCGATGCGCTCCAGGCCCTGGTCGTTCCCGATGCCGAGACCGCGCGCGCGGGGGTCGCCCGTCTGGCCGAATCCGGCGAGGGAAGGGCGTCGTTCCTTATCCAGGAGCGGCCGCACGGCGTCTACGATCCGCTGAGCGTGCCCAAAGACGACCGGGTCCTGGGGCGGTTGAGCGACCTCTATCGGGTAGGTCTCGAACAAGGCGAATCCATCAAGCTCGGTCTGGGCGATGCTTTGATCGTCCGCCGTCTCGAAGACGCTCTGGCCGTTTCCGAGAACGTGGACACGCCCATCGTGACCCTGGAGGGCGAAATCGTTCGCGCGGCCTGGGTAGAGGGTGGACGCGGGGGCCGCGGCTTCCTCGCACCCAGGCGCGAGGTGAAGGAACTGAAGGAACGCGAGGCCGCGATCGACATCAGACTGGAAGAGTTGGAAGTTCGAGATGGCGGCCTGGCCGCGCGCATCGAAGCCGCCCTGCTCGCCACCAAGGAGACCGAGGACGGTATCCACGACGCGGAGAAGGGCCTGCTATCGCTCGACCATGAAAGAGCGGTCCTGGAGGAGGAGAAGGTTCGCGCCGCGCGCAAGCTTCAAGTCATCGATGTCGAGACGAAGCAGGCCGAGTCGGAGCGAGCGGCGGGGGAGGTGCGGATCGGGGAGATCGACCGGGAACTTCATGCCGCCGAGGACGAGCGCACCCAGACCGCCACCCTTCTCACTGCCCTGGGCCAGGCCCTGGTCGCCGCCCGAAACCGCTCTGAGAAGGAGCAGGCCGTCTCCGCCGATGCCCGCTCGACTCTCGCGGGCCTGGTGGAAAAGGAGGCGGCTACCCTCAAGATGAAGGAGCGCTTCGCCGCCGAGTTCTCCGACCTCGAAAGCCGGATCGAGGCGGCGCGCGCGCGCGCGCGCGACCTTGAAGGGAAAAGCAGCGGACTCGATCTCGAACAACAGGAAGCCGAGGCCGCGCTCACGGAGGCGCTCTCGGACCGTCACCGGGTGAGTGCGGCCCTGGCCATTGAAGAGGAGCGGTTGCGCGGCGCGCGGGCCGGGATCGAGGCTCACGACGAGGCCCTGAAAGCCCACCGCAAAGAGCGGGACGGCATCAAGGACGGCCTGAGCGAGATCGAGGTCGGTCGGGCTCGGATCGCTTCAGATCTGGATCATCTGGGGCGCGAGTCTCACGTCGCCATCGGACAGACCGCCGCCCAGGCCGCCCTCACCCTGACGGACGAGGAGAGGGCCAGGGATCTGGACGTCGTCCAACAGGAGCTCGCCGACCTCAAGGAGAAGCTCGAGCGGATCGGCCCGGTCAATCCGCTCGCCGTTCAAGAAGCCCAGGAGAATGAAGAGCGCTTTGTCTTCATGACCTCGCAACGTCAGGACCTGCTGGATTCGATAAAGGAACTCGAGGACGCCATCAAGGCGATCGACACCGAGTCGCGTGCGCGTTTCGAGGAAGCGTTCCATGTCATCAACGCGAATTTTCAGGAGACGTTCAAGCAGCTTTTCGGCGGGGGTTCGGCCGGACTGGCCCTGGTGGACAACGAGGACATGCTCGAAGCCGGCATCGACATCATGGCCCAGCCGCCGGGCAAGAAACTCCAGAATGTTCTGCTCCTCTCCGGCGGGGAGAAGGCCATGACCGCAATCGGGCTGCTCTTCGCCATCTTCAAGTACAAACCGTCGCCGTTCTGCATCCTCGACGAGGTCGACGCCCCGCTCGACGACGCCAACATCGGCCGGTTCGTGAAGATGCTCGACACCATCCGCGGCGACACCCAGTTCATCATCATCACGCACAGCCGGAAGACCATGCAGATCGCCGACAACCTCTACGGCGTGACCATGGAAGAGCCGGGCGTCTCGAAGCTGGTCAGCGTCAAATTCAATTAACCCGGGTGCCGGTTCCGCCCCCGCCTACCGACCGAGAACCACCCGAGGCCACAGATACGGCAGGGCCTGTTTGCCGTCCCACTCGAAGGCGGCCCAGGCGAGCCCGGTCTCAGAGATGTTGGCGCCGACCCTCGCGTCCTTGTCGTCGCCGTCGTACAGAACGATGTTGAGACCGATCTCGTCTCCCGCCACCGGCGCCTTCGGCATCACGGACCACGGGATCGCAGCCTCGAAGTCGTAACCGTCCGCGGTGCGCTTCGACGCGACCTGCATTCCGGGAGCCGTCTCCTCCATGGGACCCTGACGCGCATCGGCGTCGCGAAACCCCCGGGCCGCGAAGCCGGCCGTGGTGCAGGGGAAGGCGGCGGCCTGAAGCGTCGTCGAAGTGTCGCGACTGGCGCCCGACGGGTCGACGGTTATGCCGATCGCGTCCGATCGCAGTTGGGCCTTGACGTCGTCGGGCGCGATGTTGCAGACAACCATTTCGTCACGCACCCGAGCGCCGACGTAGAGAAAGCGCGCGTCGTAGCCGACGTAGAAATCCGCCGATAGATCGGCGGCGTCCTTCGCCGGCCGCCGCCACCAGACATCCTGGGGTCCGATCTCACCCCGAGCGAACGTCTGCATATCCGCAAGGTCACCGTCGATCATGGGGGCGATACTCACTCGCGGGGCCGTGAGGGAGGGCAGCACGTAAACCTCCGCAGAATCCTCACTGGACGTGGCTCCGCTCGTCGTCCGTACCGTCACGGGCAGCCGAGCGGAGTGCCGCCCCTCGGGGAGCGAACCGCTCGTCACCTCGATATCCAGCGATGCTTCGGTCGAGCCACCGCCCGGGACGACAACCGGCACCGACTTCAACGCGCGGATACCGTTCGGGCTCGCCAGGGTCACCTCGCCACGCGCGGCTTCCGCCGAACGATTGAAGACCTTCACCTTCACTTTCCCGGTCCGCCCCAGGACCAGGGGCAGACGGGTGGGCAGGGATGGAATCACCCACTCGGTCCGCGTCTCCTTCGCGAAGTCGCGATAGGAGGCGATGTCGAAGGTCGGCTGGAAGGCCACCTGAACGGGCGCCACCGGCCGCAGCCAGACCGGGTTGCGGCCACCCACGGCACGTCCCCTCCACTCGGCTTCGTACTCAGCTTCGATCTTTCCCTGAACTCCGACGCTGACGCTCGGGCCGGGTCGAAGGTTGAAATGGGCGGAGGCCGCCTTGCCCGTTTCGACCGAATCGAAAGCCGTCGTTCCCTGAGGGGTCGCGGTCCAGCCGTTCGGTGCGCGCAGGCCCAGCCTCACTTTGCCCATGGCGAAGCTGGTCTGATTGGTGAAGCGAACCTCGATGCCAAGGTCGGAGCCGATCGCCGCATCCGAACTGGCCGGGATCCCCTCCAGTCGCACGCCCGAGGGCGAGGTCCCGGCCGGGCGCACGGCGCCGTCGAGAAGGTGCGTCTCGGGGTCCGAGACGGGAACCCGCGACCGAACCAGCAGAAAGACCTCGGGCCGGGCGTCCGCGGGCAGGCGGGTGCCCCGGTCGAAGCCCTGGCTGCGATAGCTCGAAGCGGCTATGGCCCGGATGTCCGCATACGTCCGAGCCGCGGTGCGGGACATGTCGCCGGTCGGAATCGAAACGACTCCGGCGCCCTTGGAGTCATTCGGGTAGTAGTAGAGCTTGGCCGGCGCGAACGGCGCCAGGAACTCGCGTGTGATCTGGTCGGCGCAGTAGGTGGGGTCGCCGGCTTTCTCGTAGGCGATGGTGGCAGCACGGGCCGCCATCTGATGCTGACCGTGCGTGCCTGGACCCGGCCACATGGTCAGAATCACTTCGGGTCGCTCCAGGCGCACCCGGCGTACAACATCGCAGAGCCAGCTGTCGCCCCAGTGCTTCTGCACTTCTTCAGCCGAAAGCGTGAAGTAGAAATCCTGAAGGCCGATGAACTGCGGCGCGGTCACGCCAACCATGGCCAGCGACCGCCGTTCCTCCTCCTGTCGAATCAGTCCGAGGGCGGGACCGCTTTCTCGTCCGATGGCATTCCCTCCGCCCTCCCCGCCGGTCAGGGTGATGACCGTGCCCTTGTTGCCCTCGTCAAGGAGATAGCGGGCCAGGGTTCCGAGGACTCCCGTGTCGTCGTCGGGATGGGCGCCAATGAACATGACGTCTACGTCCATGAGGTCGACGCCGGTACCGGCGCCGGACTGGCCCCTGGCCGTGCCCGTCTGGGCAGCCCCCCAGGCCACGGTCAGACCCAGAACCAGTAAGCTCGCTCTTCCTCGCATCGCGATTCCTTTATACCCGCGACCATCAGGCCTTCCCGGGCGGGTGCGGGAGATGTTAGTTTGACTGCTGAGTACTCGCCCACGGCTTGTCGGTCTTCGTCGTCATCCGGGCTATGGTCCACGGGTCGTTACTTCGCGAGCCTCACTACCCCATGACATCGTCGCCGTTTTCCCGGAGGGCCTCATGCGCTTTTCGTTCCGTATCTTCACCGCCGTCCTTTCTGCCGTGACCCTCTCCTCCGCCCAAACCATCGCGCCCGGCGACCGACCGGCAGGGAATCTCCGCGGCACGCGTTCGGCGCCTCTCGGGCTTCACGGGATGATCGCCACCTCTCAAGCCCTCGCGTCCGGGGCCGGACTCAAGGCGATGCAGGAGGGCGGGAACGCGATCGACGCGGCCATCACCGCGGCGGCGGTGCTGGCGGTGACCGAGCCTTCGATGAACGGTATAGGCGGCGATCTTTTCGCCCTCGTCTACGACGCCAGGACCAGGAAGGTCTACGGTCTCGACTCAAGCGGACGGTCGTCGCATCGAGCGACTCCGGAGGAGTTCGCAAGGCGCGGGCTGAAGGACGTGCCGGACAATGGGCCGTTATCCGTGGACGTGCCCGGCGTCATCGAAGGATGGAGTCAGCTCCTGTCACGTTTCGGCACCTCGCCCCTGAGCAAGGTCGTCCAGCCCGCCATCGGCTACGCGCGCGACGGCTTCGGCGTGCACGAGATAGTGGCCGACGACTGGGCGGAAGCGGCCCAAAGGCTCTCGCGGGATGAAGCGGCGGCAAAGACATTTCTGCCCGACGGTCGGGCGCCCCGCGCCGGCGAGATCTTTCGGAACCCGAATCTCGCGAAGAGCCTGGAGTTGATCGCCAAAGACGGCCGCGATGGGTTCTACAAAGGCGCCATCGCCCAGGCCATCGCCGCGGATATGAAATCGCGCGACGGATTGATCGATCTCGAAGACCTGGCCGCACACAAGGCCGATTGGGTGGAGCCCATCTCCACCAACTACCGCGGCTACGACGTGCTCGAGATGCCGCCGTCAACCCAGGGCTTCGTGGCCCTCGAAATGCTGAACCTGATGGAGGGGTTCGATGTCAGAGCCATGGGCCACAACAGCGCCGACTACCTGCACCTCGTGACCGAGGCGAAGAAGATCGCGTTCGCCGACCGGTCAGCCTATCTCGCGGATCGCGACGCCATGTCGCCAGGAATTCTTCGGATGCTGATCTCGAAGGACTACGCCCTGAAGCGCCGGGCTGAGATCGACATGCGCAAGGCGGGGGCCGGCTACCCCGCAGGCGCGCCGGGAGGTGTGGCGTCGGGTCCCTCGGTCGACTTCGGCGGCCGGGACCTTGGCGACACCATCTATCTGACGGTCGCCGATGCTCAAGGCAATGTGGTCTCGCTGATCCAGTCGCTTTTCGACTCGTTCGGCTCCGGTCTGGTCGCGGGCGACACCGGGATCGCCCTTCACAATCGCGGGTCGGGTTTCATCATGACCCCCGGCCATCCGAATCAGATCGGCCCGGGCAAGCGTCCCCTGCACACTCTGGTGCCGGCCATGATCCTGAAAGACGGCAGGCCGTGGGTGTCGTTCGGCGTGATGGGCGGTGACAATCAGGGCCAGGCGCACGCCCAGGTGGTCGCGAATCTCATCGACTTCGGCATGAATGTGCGCGACGCGGGCGATGCGGCCCGGATGCGGCACAGGGGCGCGAACCTCGCCCTGGAGAGCGGCATCGGGGCAGACGTTCGCAAGGCGCTCGAGCTCCGAGGCCATCGGATCATGGATGGCCGAGGCGCCATGGGCGGCTACCAGGCGGTCATGATCGACCAGAAGACGGGCCTCATGATGGGCGGTTCGGACCTCCGGAAAGACGGTCTCGCCATCGGCTGGTGAGCCGCGCTCCGATCCTGACCAAAAGAAACGGGACCGTCGCCGTTCATCTCGTTGCCGGCCCTGAAGCGGCGGGAAGTTCAGATCCGCTCCCGCTGATCCGAAGAGCGGTGACGGTCGAGGCTTCGCACTTCGTGAGAAAGTCGGGACCATGGAATACGTGAAGCTTGGCCGCAGCGGCCTTGAGGTCTCGCGGATCTGTCTGGGCTGCATGAGTTACGGAGTTCCGGAGCGGGGAACGCATCCCTGGACTCTGAACGAGGAGCAAGCCCAGCCTTTCATCAGGCAAGCGCTCGAACTCGGCATCAATTTCTTCGACACCGCGAACGTGTACTCGGACGGAACGAGCGAGGAGATCGTGGGCCGAGCGCTCCTTAAGTTCGCGAAGCGCGACGAGGTGGTCATCGCCACCAAGGTTCACGGCCGCATGCGTCCGGGGCCGAACGGCGCGGGCCTGTCGCGCAAGGCCATCATGGCGGAGATGGACGCGAGCCTCAGGCGATTGGGCGTCGACTACGTCGATCTCTATCAGATTCATCGCTGGGACTACGAAACACCGATCGAGGAGACCCTCTTAGCGCTGCATGACCTGGTGAAGGCGGGAAAGACGCGCTACCTCGGCGCGTCATCCATGTTCGCCTGGCAATTCGCCAAGGCCCTACACCTCGCGGACCAGCACGGTTTCTCGCGTTTCATCAGCATGCAGAACTACGTGAATCTTCTCTACCGCGAGGAGGAACGGGAGATGCTGCCCTTGTGCCGGGCCGAGGGCATTGGCGTCCTGCCTTGGAGCCCGCTGGCCCGGGGCCGGCTCACGCGATCATGGGACACCCAGACGGAGCGGGTTCGTAGCGACGCCTACGGCGAGACCCTGTTCACGGGCACCGCAGAGGCGGACCGACGGGTGGTCGAGCGTGTGAACAGCCTGGCCGCGGCCCGCGGGATTCCCATGGCCCAGCTGGCCCTCGCCTGGGTGCTGCAGAAGACCCCTTCGGGCTCCCCCATCGTGGGCGCGACCAAGCCCCATCATCTCAACGATGCGGCGGCCGCACTTCTAGTCAAGCTCGGGCCCGAGGAGATCGCGAGCCTGGAAGAACCCTATGTCCCCCACGCGGTGGTGGGTTTCAGCTGATCAGCGCGGCGGGGGTTCCGCTCTCGCCGAAGCCGGCGCCTTCGACATCATTACCCTCGAAGCCTTGAGGTAGACGAGGCCGTTCACGACTTCGGGTTTGCCTTCCACCTCGAGCCAGTTCTTGGCATCGCCTTTGTAATCGAGGTCGAGTTTCCATCCCTGGCCTTTCGGCGTCTTCCCCATCACCCACATGGCGGTGTCGCCGTCCTTGAGCACCCAGTCGTCCTTCCCGCGCGCGCTGCTCGCGGGCAGGTCGGAGAAGAGGTTGCGTCCCCGAAACTGGCCGTAGATGCGCGCCGTCTTGCCGGAGTAGGCCGAGGGCTCGTCGAGAATCTGAGAGCGATGAGCAGGAGAAAACGCCGCACCGCGCGATGTTAGGCCCGCCCTCCCAAGGGTCTCAAGCGGCCTGTGACTGAACCATCGTGTCGACGTGACGGGCGATGGCCAGGCACGAGGTCAGGCCCGGCGATTCGATGCCGATGAGATTGATCAGGCCGGGAAGACCATGATCGCTCTCGTCGCGGATGATGAAATCCCTGGCCGGCTCGCCGGGAGCCTGAACTTTCGGGCGAATGCCGCTGATGTCGGGCGAGAGATCTTCCTCGGCCAGGCTCGGCACGAGGCGCCGCACGCCCTTCGCGAACGCGGCGCGCTTGGCCACGTCGACGCGGTAGTCGAGCCGGCGCTCCTTCAAGAACTCCGCGTCGGGCCCGAACCGAAGCCGGCCGGCGAGGTCCACCAGGGCGTGAACTCCCAGGCTCACAGACGTAGGCACCGGATAGACGAGGCGACTCACCACCGAGGACCGAGACGCCGCCACCGAGAAATAGCTGCCCTTGCAGTAGTGAAGCCGATAGCCCGCGGCGTCGAGGTCGATTCCGATCAGGCCCGCGACGGTGTCGCACTCGAGGCCGGCCGCGTTGATCACACGGTCGCTGGTGAAGCTCTCGACCCCGCCCGGCGTATCGATCGAGACCTTGTAGTGGTCAGAGCACTTTTCGAGCCCCACGACCTCGGCGCTTGGCTGAAACGTGCCGCCCTTCGATCTGGCCTCGGTGAGCAGGGCGTCCATCAGACCATGCGCGCTGATCACGCCGGTGTTCGGAGAGAAGAGTGCTCCCACCGCGGGCACATGCGGCTCCAGTTCACGGGAGCGCTCGGCTGTGATCATCTCGAGTTCGACACCGTTCTCGCGTCCGGTCTTGAGAATGCGCTCGAGATGAGCGATTTCCTCGGGAATCATGGCCACGATGATCTTGGTGAGGCGGCGGCAGGGAACGTTATGGCGCTCGCAGTACTCGTAGAGCAGCCGATTGCCCTCGACGCACAGCCGGGCCTTCAGCGACCCCGGGGTGTAGTACATCCCGGCATGGATGACTTCGCTGTTGCGGCTCGAGGTCTCCGTGCCGTGATGCGGGCGCCGCTCCAGGAGAATGAGGTCGGGAAAGCGCTCCGCAAGGCGAGCCGCGATGGCCAGGCCGACCGCCCCCGCCCCGATCACCGTAAGCGGCGTGTCGCTCATGCGTGACGCGATGATAGGCGAGGTGCGCCGGAGGGTTTTCCCCTGACTAGCGCGTGGCCGATGGCAGGAGGCGGCCCTTCTTCGCCAGCACCTCACGCAGAAGGTCGGGGCGATCGGAAATCAGGCCGTCCACACCCATGTCGATGAGTCGGACCATGTCGACGGGCTCGTTCGCGGTCCACGGTATGACCAGAAGGCCGAGCGAATGCGCTTCCCCGACCATCGTTGCCTTGAGATCGAGGTAATTGGGCGACCAAACCGGAATTCCTGCCGCCTTCACCAGCTTCGGCACCGAACCGCCGAAGTCGTCCACGTCCAGGCCGCCGAGCCAGGGCGAGGGCCCGGCCTTTCCCACGCCTATGTTGTCGTCGTTTCCCTGCTGGGTGGTCAGGCCCACGGTCGGAATCTCGGGGGCGATCCGCTTCACCACCTTGAGCGTGCCCCAATCGAAAGACTGGATGGTGGAGCGTTTTTCCATTCCCGCCTCTCTAATCTCCTTGACCACTGCGGCGGCGAACGCGTCCGGCTTGGGCGTGGCGTCGGGTTTCCGCGGATCGAGTTTGGTCTCGATATTGAAACGGACCTGAGCGTTGCCGCGCAGTCTCGCCAGGGCGAAGACATCGCTGAGTCTGGGAATCCGTTCTCCGTCCACCGCTGTCTGATCCTTGAAGCGGATGGCATAGGGAGTATCCGGGCGGATTCGCCCGACGTCATAGCGGGCGATTTCCGCGTAGGTCATCGACAGCATGGTCGGGCCGGTCGCTTTCAGCCACTGCCCGGACGCGTCCCGAGTGATGTCAGGGTTGAGTTCGGAGTCGTGGGTGACCACGACGGCTCCGTCGCGCGTCACCGCAGTGTCGAGTTCCAGGGTCGAGACACCGATGGCCAAAGCGTGACCGAACGCGGCGAGCGTGTTTTCCGGACGAAGGCCTCGAGCACCCCGGTGGCCATGGAGATCGAAAGCGTCTTCGGCGGCCCAGGTCGTTTCCACGGGAGCGGAGCGTAGCGCAACCGCCGCGGCCACGAGCCCGAGCAGTGCAGGGAAAGCGCGATGGGTCAGGGTGGAGGGCATGGCCCAAGGCTAGCGCGCAGGAATGACGGATCCGTAATCGTATGGCCCCCTCAAAAGCCTCGAAACGGGCGGGTGTGCGACATGGTTGTGGGGCGATCCTGCAAGACCCGGTGGATGCCGGTGGCTGAGCTTGTCGAAGCCACCCCCAACGCCGGTCCCTTCGACGAGCTCAGGGACCGGATGCGATCGGCTTCCCCCGAACGTCACCGA
>JANODX010000039.1:0-3681 GCA_031412915.1 Vicinamibacteria bacterium
CTACGACGACATTGTTCACGGTTCTCCAGGCCGTGGTCCTGACCCCCCTGCCGTTCCCGACTTCCGAGCGACTGCTCGATTTGGCGACCAACTGGCAAGGTCAACCAGGCGCCATTTCGGCTGGCAACTACTTCGTCATGCGGGAACGGACGCAGACCTTCGAAAGCCTCGCCGCTCGAAGCTCGGCCACCTTCAACCTCACCGAGGGCTCTGATCCGGAGCGCGTTCAGGGCGCCCGCGTCACCGCCAGCTATTTCACCGTCCTCGGCGTTCAACCCGCGCTGGGCCGAAGCTTCACTGAGGCGGAGGACTCGCCCGGCGGCGCCCGGGTGGCCGTGCTGAGCCATCGCCTCTTCACGCGACGATTCCGCGGCGATCCTGGGACCTTGGGCCGTAGCGTCATGCTGAGCGGAAGCCCCCACACCGTGGTTGGAGTGATGCCGAACCACTTCGCGATTCCAGAAGACGAGACTGAAGTCTGGACGCCCATTGCCTTCGGCCCCGCGAGGGACTTCGATGCTCACTACCTGACCGTCACCGCTCGGTTGAAACCGGGGATCAACCACGAGCAGATGACTCTCGACCTGCAGTCGATCGCCACGGCGGCGCGGGAGGCGGCGCCGCGTGACAACGAAGGAAGGACCTTCATCGTCGCTCGTTTGCTTGACCGTATCGTCGGCGACTACCGTCAGCGCTTCCTGATTCTCCTCGGCGCGGTGTCCCTGGTTTTCCTGATCGCGTGCGTGAATGTCGCGAGCCTGCTGATTGCTCGCGGCGCAGCCCGCTCCCGTGAGCTCTCGGTACGAGCGGCGCTCGGCGCCTCGCACTTCCGCATCGCCAGGCAATTGCTGACCGAGGCGTTCGTGCTTTGCGCTCTCGGAGCGACCGCGGGTATCGCCCTTTCCGCGATCGCACTTCCCCTGTTCATTGCCCACGGCCCTGCAGACGTGCCGCGGCTGGCCGAGGCCCGGCTCGACGGCCGCGCCCTTCTCAGCGTTTCCCTCATCGTTCTGCTCGCCACCTTGATCGCCGGCATTATCCCTGCCCTGCGAGCCTCCGGTGCCGGACTCGCCTCGGGCGCGGGTCAGGCGTTCCGGGGTTCCACCGGCGGAGTTCGAGACCGGGTGCGGCAGACGTTCGTGGCCGTGGAGGTGGGCCTCGCTCTGATGCTGCTGATGAGCGCTGCTCTGCTGATACGGAGCGGCGCAAACCTCGATCGTGTGTCCCCCGGCTTCGATCCGCAGAACCTGCTCACCGCCCGACTCGCTCTCCCCCTTGCCTCCTACCCGGGCGAAGAGCGCCCCGCCGCTGCGGTCGCGCAGTTGGTCCTGGACCTTGCGGCCCGTCCCGGCGTTGCCGAGGCCGCGGCCTCCACCCGACCTCCGCTGATCGGCGACGTTACCTACGGCCTTCGCGTCGAGGGCCGCGACCCGAGCCCGCAGAATCGACTCAACAGCCGAATGCAGCTGGTCACTCCGGGTTATCTGGAGACGATGCGGGTGCCCGTCCGGCTCGGGCGCACATTCAACCGCGACGACCGGCGCGACGCGCCGCGGGTGATGATCATCAGTGAGACTCTGGCTCGCCTGGCCTGGCCCGACGCAAGCGCGATCGGTAAGCGCGTGGCCTGCTGTGAAGGCAGTGACGCATCACCGTCGTGGAAGGAGATCGTGGGCGTCGTCGCCGACACCAGGGCACGAGGTATGTCGTCGCCCGGGCTCGCGGAGTTCTACCTCCCCATGGACCAGGCTAAGCACCGCGGCTTCGAATCGAACGGTCTGTCGATCACCCTGGTGGCCCGGGCCGCAAACGGTATCCCGGAAGCCCTGACACCGGTGGTGCGAGCCGCGGTCCGGACCGTGGACCGAACCGTCCCTCTCTACGATGTCGCCACCATGGCGTCCCGCGTCTCAACCTCCACCGCGGTCAATCGCTTCAATCGCCTCCTGCTCTCCTGCCTGGGTCTGGTTGGACTGGCCCTGGCGGCCATCGGCATCTATGGCGTGATCGCGTATCTGGTCAGCCAGAGGACGCGTGAGATCAGCGTTCGGATGGCCCTGGGTGCCTTGCCCCACGACGTGGTGAGCCTGGTGCTGAAGCAGGGCATCGGTGCGGTGGCGTTAGGGGTTGCGTTAGGAGCCGCGGGGGCGTTCGCCCAAAGCACAGCGATTGAGTCGCTCCTCTTCGGTGTCTCCGCGCGTGATCCCCTGACCTTCCTGGCGGTGGCCAGCGTGTTGTTGATGTTTGCCCTGGCCGCCAGCTTCGTGCCCGCGTGGCGAGCGTCCAGGATTGATCCGACCAGGGCCCTGGCCGAGCCTTGATACGGAAGCCGGCGGCCCCGGCTCTTGAGGCCTACCGCCGCCGATTCGGGTTGTCCATGTCCGAGAAGATCAACCACCGCCCGCTGGCGTCCTTCTTCAGCGTAAGCGTGAACTTCCCGGTGTCGGGCTCGCCCGCCCGGGAGGCATAACACCCGAGGATGAAACCAGTGGATCCTTCGGCGGCAAAGGCGATGGCCCGGAGCGAGAGCGATGCGCCGCCCGACTCGCCGTAGTGGCGCTCAATGGCGGCGCGTCCGCGAACCGGGAGGCCCCCCATCGCCATCACGATGCCGTCCTCCGAGAAAAGCCCAGCCAGGGCCTTCTGGTCTCCGCGTTCCCATCCGACCTCGTAGTCGCGGAGCACCCGGTCAAGCGGCGCCGGGAGAGGAACGCTCGCCTGCGGACAGGCGGTCTGAAGCGGGGCCTTTGGCGAAGGCGAAGCAACGGGGTGTTGCATCCATCTCTCAATCATCTCCCGGTTCGGTTCCTGCTGAGTCTGATCGAAGCCTTGCGGCGCATCGCGCCAAAGAAGCGTGAGCAGCTCTTGCGTCCGACCTTGCGTCCGAACCACGCCGCACTTCATACTCTCAGCGATGTTGTGCAAGCTGTCGTCGGCTCTGGCGGCGTGTTTACCGGTCGCTACATGACGCTGTCACTCCCCCTCTTCCTGGCCGGCGTTGCCATGCTGCCCGGCGTGGTGAAGGCAAAGCCTCGTGAGGGCCGAACCCAGGCGGTGACCAACGACTGGCCGTGGATCGTCTCCTTCGAATTTCTCCCCGGAGCCAGGCCGTGGTCTGGAGCGCGGCGCAGGGCGGCGTGAGGGCATCGATGGTGTTGGCGTGCCTGCTTGCCCTGACCCTCGACGCTCAGACGAGCCAGGCCTCCTCGGCCCGGCCCGATCCGACCACCGTGCTGCACTACACGCATCCGGCCGAGAAGTGGGAGAACGCGTTGCCGGTCGGCAACGGTCGACTCGGAGCGATGGTCTTTGGGAAGACCGACGAAGAGCGAATTCAGCTCAACGAGGACACGTTGTGGTCGGGTGGACCCTACTCGACCACGGTCAAGGGCGGAGCCGCCGCCCTGCCCGAAATTCGCCGGCGCATTTTCGACGGAAAGCTGATTCGGGCCCACCGCCTGTTCGGGCGAACCCTGATGGGGTATCCAGTCGAGCAACAGAAGTACCAGTCGCTGGGCAATCTGATCCTCACGTTTGACGCCCGCGGCGCGGTCGCGGAGTACAGCCACACTCTGAACCTCGACACCGCGGTCGCCACCACCACGTATACCCAGGGCGGCGTCCGGTTCACGCGTGAGGTCTTCGCCTCCCCCGTCGATCAGGTCCTCATCGTCCGCCTGT
>JANODX010000040.1:0-10996 GCA_031412915.1 Vicinamibacteria bacterium
CGTTACCGGTTTTCCATAGGCAGAGGAGCCTTCCACGCAGCTACAAACAGGGCGTTGACGTAGTGGGCCAGCGGGGAGCAAGGCCGAGTTGGGATACTCCAAAATTCCTCTTGACTCGTTGCAGGAAGTCCTCGGGCCACGGCTCGTGCGTCGCCACTGTGTTGGCGCGAAATCGGAATCGTGTGGCTCCTTCCTCGCCTCGCCACGCGCGAATGACTGAAACGGGTCGCAGTGACTCGCGCTCCACGCCCCGGCGCGAGCGACCCACCTCAGCCCCCGACCCCGCTCCATTCTCGCTAAATCACCAACCCTGGGTCGCAAGTTCTGATCGAAGATGTAGCGGGTCCAGGGAGCGAGCGGGTTGCATGCGTCGGGGCGTAGAGGCGAGTCGCTCCATCGAGACGCGTCCCTTTCGCCGATCCGAGGCGGGTAAGGAACACACGGTTCCATCGTCTCGAGATCCCAGTGTGACGCACCCGCCGTCCCCGACGCAGCAAGCCCGCTCGCTCCCGGGGCCCGCGGGCCACCACTACCAGGCTTCGCGGGAGCGTTTCTCCCCGACATCACGTCCAGAGGACGTGTGCGGCTGGCAATGACTACGGTTCAAAACAGCCGTTGAGGATTACCGAGATGACACCATCGATCGCCGTGCTTTTTCTCGCGGCTAGCGTCGCGGCTCCCAAGGTCGCGGCCACCCCCGCGCCGACACCGGTCTTCAAAGAGGCCGACCGGGTCAGACTCCTGGCTGCCCTCGACGCCAAGGCCTCGCACTACGGCGATCTCTCGCGGAAGATCTGGGAGTATTCCGAGGTCGGCTACAAAGAAATCAGGAGTGTTTCCGCCCACGTCGCCGAGTTGAAGGCCGCGGGCTTCGACGTGCAAGAAGGCGTGGCCTCGATCCCGACCGCGTTTGTCGCCTCCTGGGGCGCGGGCAAACCGATCATCGGCATCATGGCCGAGTACGACGCCCTCCCCGGTCTCTCGCAATACGACACGCCGGAGAGGAAGGCGCGGGTGGAAGGCGATCCCGGCCATGGCTGTGGACACAATCTTCTCGGCACCGCGTCCGTAGCCGCGGCCATCGCGGCCAGGGACGAACTCGCGGCAAGGAAACTCCCGGGCACCATTCGTTTGTATGGCACGCCGGCCGAAGAAGGCGGGGGCGGAAAGATCTACATCGCCCGGGCCGGCCTCATGAAAGACCTCGACGTGATGCTGTCGTGGCATCCGGGCGACCGCAATCAGGCGGACGCCGGCAGCAGCCTCGCCAATATCGCGGCGAAGTTCCGCTTCCGCGGCCTCGCCGCCCATGCCGCGGGAAACCCCGACCAGGGCCGGTCTTCGGTGGACGCGGTGATGCTCACGGGCATGGGCTTCGAGTTCCTGCGCGAACACGTTCCTGAGGAGACGCGGATCCACTACATCATCACGAAGGGCGGCGAAGCGCCCAACGTGGTCCCGGCCTTCGCGGAAATGTACGCGTACGCCCGCCACGCGCACATGCCGACCCTCGACAGCATCTGGGAGCGCATGGTGAAGATCGCGCAGGCGGGAGCGCTCGCCACCGAGACCACGATGGAGATGGAGTTCGTCAACAGCGTCTACAACGTCCTCCCCAACGACGCGTTGGCCGCGCTCACCGACAAGAACCTGCGCCGGGTCGGCGGGGTCAAGTACACCGCCGAAGAAAAGGCCTTCGCCACCGCACTCGCCACGTCGTTTGCGTCGGCCGGGAACTCCCTTCCCATCGGAAGCGAAGCGGACGTTCAAGCGATCAACACCGCCGTGGATTCCGGGTCCACCGATGTCGGCGACGTGAGCTGGCAGGTTCCGACGTCGGGCCTCGGAACCGCCACCTTCGTCCCCGGAACCCCCGGTCACAGCTGGCAATCGACGGCCTGCGCGGGCGGCTCGATCGGCCGCAAGGGCATGATGGTCGCAGCCAAGACCCTGGCGCTGTCCGCCATGGACCTGTTCACCGACCCTGGCCTGGTCAAGGCCGCGCGCGACAGCTTCGACAAACGCCGCGCCGGCAACGAGTACAAGTCGCGCGTACCCGAAGACCAGAAGCCCCCCCTCAACTACCGAGACAAATAGGAACACCCATGTCGACGATCGACCTCGAAGCGAAAATCCCCAACAACGTCTCGCTGGGAAGCGACAAGAAGCTCCAGCGCGCGCTGGAGGAGTGGCAGCCGAACTACATCGCCTGGTGGAAGGACATGGGGCCGGCGGGCTTCCAGGAGAAAGACGTGTGGCTCCGCACCGCGATCAGCGTGGACGCCGAGGGCTGGGCGAATTTCGATTACGTGCAGATGCCGGACTATCGGTGGGGCATCTTCCTCGCCGACCCCGTCAAGGATCGCACCATCGGTTTCGGCGACGACATCGGCGCCCCGATCTGGGACGTGGTCCCGGGCGAACATCGCAACACCCTGAGACGCCTCATCGTGACCCAGGGCGACACCGAACCGGCGAGCGTCGAGCAGCAACGCCTGCTCGGTCTCACCGCTCCCTCGCTCTACGACCTGCGGAACCTGTTCCAGGTGAACGTCGAGGAAGGCCGTCACCTGTGGGCCATGGTCTATCTCCTCCACAGCTACTTCGGCCGCGACGGCCGCGAGGAGGCGGAAGAGTTGCTTCAGCGCCGCAGCGGCAACCCGGACAAGCCGCGGATCCTCGGCGCCTTCAACGCCCCCATCGACAACTGGCTCGACTTTTTCATGTTCACGATGTTCACGGATCGCGACGGCAAGTATCAACTACTGGCGCTGGCGGAATCCGGCTTCGACCCCCTCTCCCGCACCACGCGTTTCATGCTGACCGAGGAAGCTCATCACATGTTCGTGGGCGAGAGCGGGGTCGAGCGCGTGGTGGCACGCACCGCGGAGTTGATGGCCCTTGACCCTAACGGCGACGCGCGGGCTCAAGGCGGCATCCCTCTGGAGATGATCCAGAAGCATCTGAATCTCTGGTACACCTTGTCGCTCGATCTTTTCGGCGGCGAGGTTTCGAGCAACGCGGCGTCCTACTTCGCGGCCGGGCTCAAGGGCCGGGCCAAGGAGTCGAGCTACCAGGATCACAAAGCGATCGACGGGACGTATCGGATGTCGGTGCTGAAGGAGGGTGCTGTGGTGGAGGACGATGTGCCCCTGCGGAACGCCATGAACGAAGTCCTGCGGGACGAGTACGCGGACGACTGCCAGCGCGGAGTCGACCGATGGAACAAGCGCCTGGCCGAAACGGACATCGCGTTTCGATTCGCCCTGCCCTCGAAGCGCTTCCACCGCCACATCGGTCTCTACGCGGACATGCCCTTCGCTCCGGACGGCCGGCTGGTGGGTCAGAGCGAATTCGACCAGCGCAAGGATCAGTGGATCCCGAGCGAAGCCGACCGCGCCTATGTGCGTTCGCTGATGCAGCCGGTCACCGAGCCGGGGAAGATCGCGAACTGGCTGGGCAAGCCCAAGGCGGGAATCAAGGGTCTGCCCTTCGAGTACGAGTACGTGCGGTTGTAGGACGGTTCCGCCGAGCGGCCGGGGACCAACGCATCGAAGGGTCGGCCTGGAGCGAACGACGCTACAATCGATCGCATGATCACTCAGTCCTTTCGTGCCCTGGCCGGTATCCTGGGAGCGGCGACGCTGTGCGCCGCGTGCGGAACCGCGCCGCCCGCGCCAAAGACCCCCGCAACCCCCGCGGCCGCCGTTTTCGACGTCGTCATCGCCGGCGGGCGTGTCGTGGACGGGACCGGGGCGCCCTGGTTCCGGGCCGACATCGGCATCGCCTCGGACCGCATCACCGCTATCGGGAACTTGTCGGAGGCGACGGCCACCACCCGCATCGACGCATCGGGCAAGGTCGTGGCCCCGGGCTTCATCGATCTGCTGGGGCAGTCCGAGTTCAACGTCCTCGTTGACTCTCGGGCGGCCAGCAAGATCACCCAGGGCATCACCACCGAGATCACCGGCGAGGGCGCCTCGATCGCGCCGGTCAACAACCGGATGATGGCCGACCGGAAGCCGAGCTACGACTTCTTCAAGGTCACGCAGGACTGGCGCACGCTCGATCAGTACTTCGCGCGGCTCGCGCGGTCGACCTCCGCGGTGAACGTGGGGACCTTCGTGGGCTCGGGCGGGCTGCGCGACTATGTGGTGGGCCAGGAGGACCGCGCGGCCACCCCGGAGGAGATCGCCGCGATGAAGACGCTCGTGGACGAGGCCATGGCGCAAGGAGCGCTCGGGCTCTCCTCCTCGTTGCAGTACATCCCCAATCGCTTCTCGACCACCGACGAGCTCGTGGAACTGGCGAAGGTGGCGGCCCGGCACGGCGGCATCTACATCACCCACCAGCGGTCGGAAGGGAACAAGGTCTTCGAGTCCCTCGACGAGGTGCTGGCCATCGCCGAGCGCGCCGACATTCCCACCGAGATCTGGCACCTCAAGACGGCGTACAAGGCCAACTGGGGGAAGATGACCGAGGTCCTGCGCCGCATCGACGCCGCGCGGGCGAAGGGTCTGCGAGTGTCGGCCAACATCTATCCGTACGACCGCGCCTCGAACGGCCTCGACGCGTGCCTGCCCATCTGGGCGCGCGAGGGCGGCACCGAGGCTCTGCTGAAACGGCTGGCCGACCCGAAAATCCGCGCCCGGGTGAAACGCGAGATGGACGATCCGAAGGCGCCCTTCGAGAACCAGTGGTACGGAGCGGGCGGACCGAAGGGCGTGATGCTGAGTTCGGTGCTCGATCCTGCGCTGCGCAAGTACGAGGGGTTGAACTTCGTGGAAATCGGCAAGGCCATGGGGAAGGACCCGCGCGATGCGGCGATCGACCTCGTGATCGCGGACAAGGCAGAGTCCTCGGTGATCACTTCGATCATGCGTGAAGAGGACGTGATCACCGCGATGCGCACGCCCTGGGTGTCGTTCGACACCGACTCGGGCGCCCGCGCGGAAGACGGACCGCTTGCGGAGTCCAAGTCGCATCCCCGAGGGTGGGGCACGTTCACGCGCATCCTCGCCAGGTACGTGCGCGACCAGGGCGTTCTCACCCTCGAAGAGGCGGTGCGCAAGATGACGTCTCAGGCGGCGATTCGCGTCGGCCTCACCGACCGGGGCCTGGTGCGCCCCGGCATGATGGCCGATCTCGTCGTGTTCGATCCCGCGACGGTTACGGACGTGGCCACGTTCGAGCAGCCCAACAAGTACTCCGCCGGTGTGAGTCACGTGTTGGTGAACGGCCGGGCGGTGGTGAAGGACGGCGCGATCACGGCCGAGCGCCCGGGCCGGCCGCTGCGCGGGCCGGGATACAGGGGCACGCGCTAAGGTCCGGCCTCGCAGATGCGCGTCACCTAAGAGCGCCGATGCGTCCCGAATCGCTGCGTTGTTCGTCGCAACCATCGCGGCGGATGACTCGGAGGGATGCGGTAAAGTCAGATTTTGTGGCGTCGGCTCCAGTGAGAGCGTCTGCGGTTCTGCCTGTCCGACCCGAGGTTTCTGAATGCGGGTCCGCGTCTTCAAAAGCTTTGCGAAGTTCTTTGCCGCGCGCGCGATCGCGCGCCGCGCGGTGCGTCGGGGCGAGCTTGGCGTGCTCCGCCACGACCGACCGGACTCACTCTTTCCTTCCGAGGTCCCCTCCATCGGTCGCCTGGGTATGGGGGACCGCGTCCTGGCCGAACTCGACCAGGATGGGTTTGCGTTCGCCCTCGATCCTTCGGACGTACCGGTCTTCAACCGGCGGGAGCAGAAGATGCCCCGTCTTCGGCACCTCATCGACGTGGTGTTGCACGATGGCGTCATCTGCCTGCGCAAGCGGTTTCGCCGCCCGCCCCCCAGGATGGAGAGCGGGTCGAGCATGCTCTGGCACAGCCTCCTGGGACTCGGTTTCTACCAGACCGTGGCCGCTTCCCACCGCTTGAGAGGCCTTCCCTGCGTGGCTGCGGTCCGTAAGGTCGATTGGCCCTCGAGGACCGTCTACATGGACTACATCCGCGGCGACGATCTGAGACATCAAGTGTCTCAGGTGTCCCCGGATGGCAAGCCCGTGCACGACCTCGATTTGTTCGCGGACCCCGCCCTTTCGAGCCTCACCGACGATGAGCGGGATCAGCGTGAAATCGAGATCTTTTCCAGGACCTTCGGGGATCGATTCGGAAAGGACATCCGGGAATCGATTCTCGCCATCAATGATCGGGGCGTTGCTCTCATGGACGTCAAGCTCGGCAACATCATCGTCGGGGAAAAGACCGGGAAGGTCTACTGGGTGGACCTCGAGAGGAGCGAACTCGAGTCTTTCCCCGACTGGGACGCGAGTCTTCAGGAGCAGCGACGCCACCTGGACCGGTGGTTCAATCTGGGCCTCGCTTCGGCCGCCCGCTGAAGATCGCGCGAACCGTCCCGCGGCAAAGATGACGACCCTGCTCTGGAGCGCCGCGGTCCTCGGCTTCGTGCTCGGTCTGCGCCACGCGCTCGACCCCGATCACGTGGTCGCGGTATCGACGATCGTCACGGGCGAGCCCGACTGGAGGCGATCCTCCCTCATCGGCTCGTTCTGGGGCCTGGGGCATGCCGTGTCCCTGCTGACCCTGGGCGGGGTGATCGTCGCGCTGCGACTCCGCCTCACCGAGGTCGCCGCCTCCCGGCTCGAAATCATCGTCGCCGTCATGCTGGTCGGCCTCGGCTTCTATGCCATCCGCTCCGCCCGGGCCGGCTTTCGTCTGCACGCTCATCCCCACGAGCACGACGGTCATGAGCACGTCCACCTCCACGCTCACCAGCCGCACCGCCCGCCCGTTCACCGGCACACCCACGCCCTGAAATTCGGCCTGAGGCCGTTCGCGATCGGCCTCGTCCACGGTGTCGCGGGAAGCGGCGGCCTCGCCCTGCTGGTGATGGCGACCGCGAGGACCACGGCGGAAGGCCTGCTCTACATGGCGGCTCTCGCCCTGGGCGCATTCGTCGGCATGGGCATCCTTTCCGGGCTCATGACCCTGCCGCTCTCTGCGCTGCGCGCAAGGTACGAGACACTGCACCTGAGGTTCCAGTACGTTTCCGGCATCTGCAGCGTCGCCTTTGGGGTGTGGCTTTTCGCCGAGCACCTCAACGAGTTCATGTGATGGCCGAGGGTGAAGCCAGGCCAAAGCGCCTGATTGTGGGTGTGACCGGAGCCACCGGATCGATCTACGCCATCCGCCTGCTCGAAGCCCTCCGGAAGACCAGGGTGGAGAGTCATCTTGTCCTCAGTCGCTGGGGGGCACGGACGCTCATCCACGAAACGGACTACACCCTCGATCAGGTCCGCGCCCTCGCCACCCACTGGTACAAGGACAACGATCAGGGCGCCCGGATCTCGAGCGGCTCCTTCACGACCCTGGGCATGGTGATTCTGCCCTGCAGCGTCAAGACCCTGGCCGACATCGCCCACGGGCACAGCGGCGACCTGCTCCATCGCGCCGCCGACGTGGTCCTTAAAGAGCGGCGACGGCTGGTGCTCGCCGTTCGCGAGGCGCCCTTCACCGAGATCCACCTCGAGAACATGCTGAGGCTCTCGCGGATGGGAGTGGTCATCTCGCCGCCCCTGCCCGCGTTCTACAACCGCCCGAAGTCGATCGAAGAACTGGTCGATCACACCGTGGCCCGGCTCCTCGACCTCTTCGACATTGAAGTCGACGGCGCGCAACGCTGGACCGGAGTCATGGGGGTGGGCGCATCGCCCCCACCCGAAAGCAAGAGCGCAAGAATCGGGCCGACCAGAAAGAAGCCTGGGCCGGCCCGCACCTCCCGCGTCCCCAAAAAGCCCAAGGAATCCCGATGAAACTTCATGCCCTTCCCTGCCTGGCCCTGGCCCTGGCCCTTGGTTCACCGGGAGCGCTTTACGCCCGGCCGCTCACGAGCGCCGACTTCTTCAAGATGCGTTCCGTCGCGTCCGTCGCGATTTCTCCCGATGGAGCCCGCGTCGCCTATTCGGTCGAGAACAATGGCATGGAGGCCCGTCCGTATCGGCAGCTCTACATCGCGACCCTGCCTTCGGGCGACGCTGTTCGAGTCGGCGGCGAGGCGGATCGACCAGGCGGCGCCACCTGGTCTCCGGACGGCAAGATGTTCGCCTTCAGCGGCAAGGTTGGCGAGAGGAGCGGACTCCATGTGGCGAACGCCGACGGAACGGGCGTCCGCTTCCTGACCGAAACGAGCGACACCAACTCCCCCCTCACTTTCGAAGGCGCCTCCCTCAGCTGGTCGCCGGACTCGAAGCGGATTGCCTTCGTGTCGACCGTTCCCGGACCCGAGACCAAGGACGCCACCGGCGATCCCATCGTCATCACCCGTTACCTCTACAAGCCGGATGCCAATGAAGGCCTTACCCGTTTCAACGACAACCGCAGACGGGAGATCTTCATCATCGACGCGGCGGGAGGAGCGGCGCTTCCGCTCACCTCGGGCCCTCGCGAGTACCACTCGATCAACTGGTCGCCCGACGGTCGCGAGATCGCCGCGGTTTCGAACCTCGATCACGATCCCGACTACTTCTACAACCAGGACCTCGTCGCCATCTCCGTCGCCAACGGTTCCATTCGCCGCATCACCACCACCGAGAGCGCCGAGTATCAGCCGAAGTTCTCACCGGACGGCAAGCAGATCGTCTTCCTCGGGACGAAGCGCGGCCTCACGGATCTCGAAACCACGATGGAAGACACGCACGTCTGGCTCGTCAATTCCGACGGGACGGGCCGGCGCGAGATCGGCAGCGTGGTCGACAACCGACAGGGTAACGCGACTTTTTCCGGAGACGGCGTCCATGTGTACTTCACCGCGCAGGATCGTGGTCACGTCCGGCTCCACCGGATCCCCCTGGCTTCGGGCGGAGCGGAGACCCTGGTCTCCGATCCGGGCTCGGTGGGCGGATTCTCGGTCGCGAAGAACGGAGCCCTCGCCTACGCCTTCACGACTCCCAGCGATCTCGCCCAGCTCTATTTCCTGGAACCTGCGGCCAAACCCGTGGCGGGGCGGAAGACCACGGGCGCTTTGACCGCGCCGCCGGGCAAGCGCAAGGTGACCGACCTCAACCGGGAAGCCCTCGCGGGTGTCGACATAGCGCCGGTGCGGAACTTCACGTTCGTTTCGGCGGATTTCAAATTCGAGATCGAGGCGTTCCTCACGGAGCCTCTCGGCCAGACGGGCGATTCGAAACGCCCCATGATCGTCATGATCCACGGCGGGCCCCATGGCCAGCAGGGTCCGGGGTTCAACTTCAAATCGCAGTTCTACGCGGGCCGCGGCTACGCCACGCTGCAGGTGAACTACCGGGGCTCGAGCGGATACGGCCAGAAGTTTGCCGACGGCGTATTCGCCGACCAGAACGGGCAGGAGGCGATGGATGTTCTGTATGGAACATCGGCGGCGATTCGCCGCAATCCCTGGATCGACCCCCGGCGCATCGGCGTCGAGGGCGGAAGCTACGGCGGTCAGCTTTCTTCGTGGCTGATCACCCAGACCCCTATGTACGCCGCGGCCATTCCCCTGGCCGCCATCACCAACATCATTTCGTACAACTACATGACCTACTACAACCAGTACGAGGAGATGGAGTGGGGCATGCGGCCGCATCAGGGGAATCTGATGGATGTTCTTTGGGAGCGGTCGGCACTCAAGCACGTGGCCAAGGCGAAGACCCCCACCATGATGGTCCACGGCGAGAACGACAACGATGTCCCCATCGCCGAAGCCGAGCAGTTCTACATCGCCCTCCGCGACGTGGGCGTCGACGCGATCATGGTGCGCTATCCGCGGGAAGGCCACGGCCTGCGGGAGCCGAAGCATGTCGTCGATCTGATTGACCGGTCGGTCGCCTGGTACGAAAAGCACTTCGCCCTGAGGTAACTTTTTGTCTCCTACCGCCGCATGCGGGACGTTTCAGTCCCCTCTTCATTGGGGCTTTGTAAGCGACTCTGGAGAGAGTTGATCTCCCCCACGAGGGGATTGTTTCAGTCCCCTCTTCATTGGGGCTTTGTAAGCGACGTCTTGCGGCCGCACAAGCCGAGATCGATACAGAATGTTTCAGTCCCCTCTTGAACGGGGCTTTGGAAGAGACGCAAGACTCCTCCGCGGCTTACTTCGCGGAAAGAGTTTCAGTCCCCTCTTGAAACGGGGCTTTGGAAGAGACCACCTTGACCGCCAGCGTGTCGATCCGTTCGCCAATAGTTTCAGTCCCCTCTTGAACGGGGCTTTGGAAGAGACCGGATACATGGGTCAAGTCCGCAGGCGTCCTGTTGTTTCAGTCCCCTCTTGAACGGGGCTTTGGAAGAGACTTAGCGGCTCGTATGCGGTCCCCAATCTCGGATGGCGGGTTTCAGTCCCCTCTTGAACGGGGCTTTGGAAGAGACCCTGGCGAAGTACCCAAAGGTCAAGAGGGGTTCAGCTGTTTCAGTCCCCTCTTGAACGGGGCTTTGGAAGAGACTCGTCGCCGCACCGAAGGGAAACGCAAAGACCCCTCTGTTTCAGTCCCCTCTTGAACGGGGCTTTGGAAGAGACGGTGGCGGGTTCTCCGGTTCCGGAGTCAGTCTCTGGGGTTTCAGTCCCCTCTTGAACGGGGCTTTGGAAGAGACGAAGTGCTTCTTGTAGTTCTCTGAGAGTACCGCCCGAGTTTCAGTCCCCTCTTGAACGGGGCTTTGGAAGAGACGAGATCAGGTGCGCCTCGGCCTCGAGGACCTCCGGGTGTTTCAGTCCCCTCTTGAACGGGGCTTTGGAAGAGACTCTGCCGATCTTGGGCGCCACGCTCGACCGCGTGACCCAGTTTCAGTCCCCTCTTGAACGGGGCTTTGGAAGAGACATCTGCGAAGTGGTCGGCGTTAAGCCGTGACCCATCCCGGGTTTCAGTCCCCTCTTGAACGGGGCTTTGGAAGAGACACGGCACCGGCAGCGGTCAGGCCAATGCGATGTTTTGTTTCAGTCCCCTCTTGAACGGGGCTTTGGAAGAGACTGAAAGCCCATCGTCATCTCGT